>NZ_CP150274.1:6168538-6510672 GCF_037977055.1 Paenibacillus sp. FSL K6-1096
CCGCAGCATGTATCCGTTATTCCTAAGCAGATCAGCGCACCGCTGATTGATCAGGCTTATATCGAAGTTCCTGAGCGCCAGAAGTTCGAAGCGCTGAGCCGCCTGATTGACATGGAATCTCCAGATCTGGCTATCGTCTTCGGCCGCACCAAGCGCCGGGTAGACGAGCTGTCCGAAGGCTTGCAGAAGCGCGGATATTCCGCAGACGGCCTGCACGGTGACCTGTCGCAGAACCAGCGCGATGCTGTAATGCGCAAATTCCGTGACGGCAGCATCGATGTATTGGTAGCTACAGACGTAGCGGCACGCGGTCTGGACGTATCCGGCGTGACGCATGTTATCAACTTCGACCTTCCGCAGGACCCTGAGAGCTATGTACACCGTATCGGCCGTACCGGCCGCGCCGGTAAGGAAGGAACCGCATGGTCCTTCGTGACTCCGCGCGAGATCGATCATCTGCACCTGATCGAACGTGTAACACGGCACCGTATTACCCGCAAACCGCTTCCTACGATGGCTGAGGCCATTGAAGGCAAGCAGCGCATTACGGCTGAACGCCTGCTGGCTATGGTTGAAGCCGGCGAGCTGAACGAATACAAAGGGATTTCCATTCAATTGCTGGAGCAGTACGACTCCGTACAGCTGCTGTCTGCTGCGATGAAGCTGCTTACCGGCGATAACAAGGATACACAGGTTGAACTGACACCGGAAGATCCGATCCGTGCTAAACGCCGTGGCGGCAAGTACGACATCCGCAGCGGACGCAAGCCTAACGGCGGCTATGGCGGCAACCGTTCAGGTTCCGGCTACGGCGGCGGATACAAGGGGAACCGTGATAATGCCGGCGGCGGCTACCGCGGTAACCGTGACAATGCAAGCGGCGGCGGAAGCACCCGCGGCGGCTACAGCAGCGGCTATGGCGGCAGCGGCAGCAGCTACAGCGGCGGAAGCAGCTATGGCGGCGGCTACAAGGGCAACCGTGACGGGGGCAGCCGCAATTCCGAAGGCAGACCTTCTTCTCGTCCAGCAACAAGCACACGTCCTGCCAAGCAGGATTATGATGCATAAGCCTATCTCATGACACCCTGAAGAAGACGAGCAGCCGTTAACGGTTGCCGTCTTCTTCTTTTTGTGTCGCAATTCACTTAGATGATGAAGGTACGGGTGATGATGACCAGCAGAATGAAGAGAACGAGAATCGTGCCAGTAGAAGTCCAGGGAGTGCAGCAGCCAGGTGCGGACATGAGGTCAACCTCCTTTGTGCTTTGGTAAGTAGTTGTGGTTACAATCCTAATATATGGACGGATAACGGAGCTTGCGTAGACACTAACCTAGAAGCTGTAAACTTGGGCGCTGGAAAAGTCCGGACCAAACAGGTATAGTTAAGATATGCATAATGCACCAGATAGACAGGAGGAAGGGAATTGGAGTTTAAAGGAGCAATGGGCGGTTTATACCGCATCACAGAATGGATCTCACGCATCGCCTTCAGCAATATTTTGTGGGCGCTGTGTTCGATTCCGTTCCTGTTCGCGGGAATTTTGAAGATTATTATGCTGGGGTCTGAGGTAGGCGGTGCGAACGAGCAGATTATGCTGAACTGGATCCTTGGCGTATTCGCACCCTTCACGGTATTTCCCGCAACATCGGCACTATTTACCGTAGTCCGCAAATGGGTAATGGGCAATACGGATGTAAGCACATTCCGCACTTTTTTTCAGGGGTACAAAGAGAATTATCTCAAAAGCATGATAGGAGGGCTGATCTACACCCTGCTATTTGTCGTTATGTACGTTGATGTGACCGTATACATGACACAAATGCCCAATTTCAAAATCGTCGGCATCCTGATGCTTGTGCTGATGATTATTCTGTTTGTGTCCATGTTTAATTTCTTCTCCATTGTGGTTCATTACCAGATGACCTTCAAGGAAGTGATGACCAATTCCATTCTGCTCACTATTGCCCGGCCGATCCGTGTGTTCTCCACATTAATCGGGGCAGGTGTGCTTCTCTATATCGGTCTGCGGTACCCGGTGCTCTACGTGCTGTGTATTCCTACGCTGATTGCGATGCTCGCGTTCTTCAACTTCTTCGCAACGTATAATAAGCTGCAGCTCCAGGTGGAGAAGAAGAAGCTGGCGGAGGAGCAGGCAGCTCTTGAAGCGGCTGAGCAGGAAGATGATGACTACGATGATGACGATTATGATGACGACGATGAGGAAGAAGACGAGAAAAAGAAGGTTAATCTGGACAAGCAAGAGGATACAGACCCGAAACGCTTTTAACAATGCCATTACAGTTGGCAGCTAAGTGAACACGAATTAGAACTCCAGTATGAATTAAAGCGTATACAGGTTTACTTTTTCGTCAAAACGCAATATAATGTTAATAAATCCTGCGATGTACGTTATGGTTGCTCGTTGTTTTGAACCAATGATAATGTCTTGGGAGATCTACATGAAGCGCAGCTGAACAGCCCTGTCTATACGACTTGGGGAATTCAAAAACGACTTCTGCGGTCACCCACCTGCTCTAGCAGGTTCAGAAGACACTGCAGCCGGACGGCATAGGCGGGTTTTCCAATGTTATCGACAAGGCACCCTGTATACTGCTTAGCGGCAGGCACAGGGTGCCTTTTTGAATAGAGCCTCAAATTGAGTAATTGCCCGGTGAAAGTGAGCAATGCCCTTTTGTTCCGGGGACAAGAGTGTTACACTTAAGGTAGTGAACTTGGGATTTGAAGAGGGGGAAGAATTTTGTCGTTGAAAAGAACCTTGGTCGGTTTATTCCGCAGCCATGACGGGACAAGCGACCGCGCAAAAGATCCGGCACTGAAAACGCGTTACTACAGCCTTTCCAAAGACAAGGCGTGGGATGAAGTTTCCGCAACGCTGAAGAAGATTCCTGGGTACAAGGTCTTACACGAAGTGCAGTCTGTGGGAGAGATCACCCTGGAGAAACGGACCGGACTTGGGCGGACGCTGGATATTACAGTATCCGTGCTGAGCACCACGCCTGTACGCTGTGCCGTAGACATATATTCAGCATCCAGAGGCTCGCTTGGCGACCTGGGCGCTAATTACCGCGTCATTCAGCGTTTATATCAGTCCCTGGACAAGAAACTCGGCAAATATAAGGTGGATTAGACATACAAAAAGCGGAGAAGGATGACCTTCTGCCGCTTTTTTCAAAATATAAGCCGGGATAATACCCTAGAGCAGCGCCTTCACTGCTGCAATGGCAGCTTCGTAATCCGGGTGCTCAGCCATCTCGCTGAGATATTCCACATAAGCCAGCTTGTCGTTCTTGTCCACCACGAAGATGGAGCGCATATCAAGACGGAATTCCTTGATCAGCACGCCATAGGCTTGTCCGAAAGAGGCTGCTTTGTGATCGGACAACGTAATGACACTGTCAATGCCGGCGGCGCCGCACCAGCGGGCCTGGGCGAAAGGCAGGTCCATGCTGATCGTGAGGATCACCACATTGTCGCCGAGCCCGGCGGCTTCGCTGTTGAAGCGGCGGGTCTGGGCATCGCACACACCGGTGTCCAGAGAAGGTACAACGCTGATGAGCTTGATTTTGCCGGCGTAATCGGCTAGCGTAGCTTCTTCCAGCAGATTCTTGCTTACTGTGAATGGCGGTGCGGAATCTCCGGCCTTAAGTTCCGGTCCTAAGAGAGTAATGGGGCTGCCCTTAAACGTAGCTGCGCCTGTTCGTTCTTGCGTCATGTCCTTGTATCCTCCTTGAATTGCAATATTGGCGAATTGGTGCCAGAATAAATTATAAAGCTTTTGCAAGCTCCATGTCGAGCCGGACAACATACATAAAAGGATGGGTGTTATGATTTTCATACGATATGAGAAGTGGAGAAGCTACCTCCGGTATTACCCGGTAACCTGTGCGCTGATCCTGGCCAATGTGATCATGTTCATCGTGCTGACGTTCAACGGCGGCTCCACGAATCTGTACACGCTTGTTGATTACGGAGCAACGGTCAATGTCGGTCCTGAGAAAGAGGAGCTGTGGCGTTATGCCACCGCTATGTTCCTGCATAACGGCTTCGCCCATCTATTCTTCAACTGCTTCGCCCTGCTGGTATTCGCCCCTCCGCTCGAGAGGTTGATGGGCTGGTGGCGTTATGCGCTGCTATACCTGGCTGGAGGCTTCCTGGCGAATCTGCTTGGTGTAGCGGTCAGCAGCCGCGGGGACCTTGGAATTGTCTCTGTAGGGGCCTCTGGAGCGATTTACGCCGTATATGGAGCCTTCTTCTATATTGCTGTGCTGCAAAGAGAGATGATGGATGAGAGTTCGCGCAAGACGCTCTACGGGGTTCTGGTTATGGGGATTATTATGTCCTTTGCCACGCCGCATGTAGATTATGTCGTCCATATTGGCGGCCTGATCGCCGGATTCTTCCTGTATGGGCTGATGATCCGTGTATTCAAAAGAAACAGACGATAAGGAAGGGTGTAGACGTGGAGCTTAGACAGCTGCAGTATTTTCTCAAGGTTGCCCAGAAAGAGCATGTCACCAAAGCCGCAGAGGAGCTGCATGTTGCCCAATCTGCTGTCAGCCGCCAGATCCATCAGCTTGAGCAGGAGCTGGGTGTGGAGCTGTTCATGCAGAAAGGAAGGAATCTGCAGCTGACCCCGGTCGGACAATTGTTCTGCAAAAGAGTGGAGTCGCTGCTTAACGAGCTGGACCGTTCGGTGGCAGAGGTACATGAATTCCTTGATCCGGAGCGCGGCGAGATCCGCATCGGCTTCCCGCACAGTCTGGGAACGCATCTTATTCCTTCGATCGTTGCGGAATTCCGCCGCCATTATCCCCATGTACGCTTCCGGTTCAAGCAGGGGACCTACCCCTCCTTAATCAAGGATGTGATCTCAGGAGAGGTGGATCTGGCGTTCATCTCCCCGTTCCCGGAGAATGTCGGCCATGTAGCCGGAGATGTTGTAATGACGGAAGAGCTGTTCGCGATTCTTCCTCAGAATCATCCGCTGGCGGATGAGGAAGTGATCCGTCTCGCACAGCTGCGGGATGAGAAATTCGTGTTATTCAGCCAGGGCTACTCGCTCCGGCCGATTGTGTGGCAGGCCTGCCAGCAGGCCGGATTCAAGCCGCAGATTGCCTTCGAGGGCGGCGAGACCGATACGATCCGCGGCCTGGTTGCCGCCGGAATGGGCGTCAGCCTGCTGCCGGAGATGGCGCTGTACCAGACCAATCCGATGCAGCCGGCCCAGGTCAGGGTCGTGGAGCCGAAGGTTACCCGGACCGTCGGACTGATTCACCGGGCAGAAGGGAAGCTTCCGCTGGTAGCCCAGTCATTCCGCAACTTCCTGCTTACCTATTTCAAAGACAGACACACAGAGAATACCCCGGTCGGCTCATAGCCAACCGGGGTATTCTCTGTGATGATATCTTCGGTTAGTCGCGGTTACCCACGAACATCAGGATCAGACGGATCAGCTCAAGCAGCGAGACGAGTGCTGCTGCCACGTAAGTGAGGGCGGCGGCATTCAGTACCTTGGCGACCCCGCGTTCCTCTTCATGGCGGATGAAGCCCTGCTGAACCATAACCTTGCGTGCGCGGCTGCTGGCATTGAACTCAACCGGCAGGGTGACCAGCTGGAAGGCCACGGCTGCGGAGAAGAAGATGATTCCCAGCCCGATCAGGTTAAATGAACTGAAGATGAAGCCGGCCAGCAGCATGAAAGGCGCGACGCCGGAGGCGAAGTTGACCGCCGGGAACATCCGGTGGCGGAGCGTCAGCATCGGGTAATGCTCCTTGTGCTGGATGGCGTGGCCAATCTCATGACAAGCTACAGATACTGCTGCAATCGAGCTGTCATAATAGACGGGCTCGGACAGGCGGACTACCCGGTTAATCGGGTCGTAGTGATCGGTAAGTGTGCCCTGCACCGGTTCGATCGGGACATCATAGAGTCCGTTCGCATCCAGCATCCGGCGGGCGGCTTCATAACCGGTCAGCCCGTTCAGGTTCGGCACCTTCGACCATTTCTTGAAGTTGCCTTTGACCCTGAACTGGGCCCATACAGATAAGATGAAAGCGGCAGCTAACAGTACATACATTAAGGCCATCATATACTCTCATTCCTCCATTATTAGATACAAGCTGTT
This sequence comes from Paenibacillus sp. FSL K6-1096, assembly GCF_037977055.1. Lineage (NCBI taxonomy): Bacteria > Bacillati > Bacillota > Bacilli > Caryophanales > Paenibacillaceae > Paenibacillus > Paenibacillus sp. FSL K6-1096. Next base: position 6,174,686 of record NZ_CP150274.1, read on the forward strand.
ACATTGGCGGCCCCTGCATCAGCAGGAGGCGGATCGCTTCCATGCAGGCAACGCCCTGGGGAAGCAGCGCGGCCAGCGCCCGGTTGGCCTGTCCCGGCTTCAGCCTGTGGATCACAGGCTCCAGCGCCCGGACCTCCCGCTCAAGCTGCTGCATCTGCAGCTCCAGCTGGACCAGCTTGCCGGAGACTTCCGCTTCGGGTGTGGCTGAATTCCATTTGCCCATCAGGGATTTGATTTCTTCCAATGTATATTTCTCTTGCTTAAGCTGATTAATACGTTCCAGAGTGGCTAAGGTTTCATGACTGTACAGACGATAATTCTTCATGCTTCTGGATTCGGGCGAGATCAGCCCGAGCTTCGTATAATAATCAATTGTGCGCTCACTGATGCCGGCCGCTTTGGCCAGCTCTCCGATCCGGTATAGGGTCATATCTCCAAGTTGCCTCACCTCGCTACATAAGTCTGGCTGAACTACTGGCCGCTTACTATTATTAAGGATATAACTAATGATAGCAAATCGGAAACCGTACAGTCAAACGTCACACTTACTTAAAGTATATGTTGGGAATTCTGAAAAGATGCGGTATGGTGCTTCGAATTACTACATGACATATCGTGTTATGTATTTCTCCGGAATTCATCATTTGGTAAAGAGTGGAGTGCGGAAACGCTAGGTGAAAAGATTATGGTTAACGATAGCATGTTTACTAAGCCGGATTAATAAAAATACAATAAACCGTGATTAACCAGGCTGTATTCGCTGTATGCGCTTGCATAAGCAGGACGAAACCGGCTGGAAAGCCCACACAGAATATAAATTGAAATATTCAAAAAAATAGTCTTGTCAATTTACCTGACTTCTGATTATAATGACATTAAGAGTTTCACGCTTTGTTAGAAAATATAACATTGGGGAGTGGGGTACAATATGAAAAAAAAGATGTTGATGATGTTCCTGGCCATGATTACGCTCATGATCTATCCGGTCAGCGCCTTCGCAGCTGAGGGCCCGGCCGCACCGGATCTGCAAATCGGACTTGACACTGCGTTCACGTTCCTGGCATTTATCCTTGTATTCTTCATGCAGTCCGGCTTCGCCTTGCTGGAAGCAGGCTCGGTCCGGATGAAGAATGCCGGCCACGTTGCCGGTAAGACAGTACTGACACTGGCAATTGCGAGCTTATGCTTCTGGGCCATTGGCTTCGGTCTTGGCTTCGGTAACGGCAACGGCTTCATCGGAACGACTGGCTTCTTCTACGGCGGTGATTCAACAGCCTCCGCCTTTGAATCCCTGGCCTTCTCCGATGTAACGCTGAATACGAAATTCCTGTTCCAGATGGCGTTTGCCGCTGTATCCCTGGCGATTGTATCCGGCGGTATGGCAGAACGTGCTAAACTAAGTGTATACATTATCTTCGGTATTCTCTTCTCGGTTGTGATTTATCCGGTTGTAGCTCACTGGGTATGGGGCGGCGGCTGGCTGGCTGAGCTGAGCATGCAGGATTATGCAGGTTCGACGGTAGTCCATCTCACCGGTGCGACGGCGGCAGTCGTGGCGACCATCCTATTGAAGCCTCGTCTTGGCAAGTTCAACAAAGAAGGCAAGCCGGTCATTATTCCTGGTCATAACCAGGTGTTCACGGTACTCGGTGTAATCATTCTCTGGTTTGGCTGGTTCGGCTTCAACCCGGGCAGTGCGCTCTCTCCGATGGGCGGATTCTTCGGACACGTCGCACTCACTACGAACATTGCAGCAGCAGCAGGTGGTCTGGCAGCGCTGGTAGCTTCCTGGCTGTACTTCGGCAAATCGGATATTCCCGCTATGCTTAACGGCGTACTGGCAGCACTCGTAGCCATTACCGGTGCCTGCGCATTCGTAGAGCCTTGGGCAGCAATCATTATCGGTCTTGTTGCCGGTGCCTTCACCTTCATGACTTCCCAGTGGCTGGAGCGTGCAGGACTGGATGATCCGATCTATGCCTTCTCCGTACACGGTATCGCCGGGATGTGGGGAGCATTGTCAACAGGTCTCTTCGCAGCACCGGATCTGATCGAGCAAGGCGGACTTGTAGGTGAAGCCGGTCTGTTCTACGGCGGCGGCTTCCATCAGCTCGGCGTTCAGGCGCTTGGTGTAGTCGGAACCTTTGTCTTCGTGGCTGTGGCCTCCTTCATCATCCTGTATGTCATGAAGCTGGTTATCGGTATCCGCGTAACAGAGGAAGAAGAATTGATGGGTCTGGATATCAGTGAGCACGGTACGTACGGCTATCCTGAGCAGATGAAGCTGATCACGGATTCCGAATCCAAAACCCTGAAACAATAATAATCATCGTTCATACAGGTTGGGAGGCGGACCGAGTGGCTTCGTTGGAGACAGCAGATTGGAACGAAGAGGAAGCATATCAATCCATCGTAACAGCCGGTTCGCCAGAGGAGCTTAAAGCGAGGCGTACCGCCTGCCAGCAGGTGCTTCTGAAGCAGTTGAATGTAATCCCGGTGGAGGAATGGATGTACCGGGTGAACGCAATGCACGATCAGCTGGCAAGAACGGCGGTACGCATATGTGAAGCGCAGATGAAGGAGGCAGGCTACGGCCTGCCTCCCTGTGCTTATTCCTTCATCGTATTCGGCAGCGCAGGCCGGCAGGAGGCGACGCTGTGGAGTGATCAGGATAACGGGCTGATTACACAGGAGGAGCTTGAAGGGGACCGGCAGGTTTATTTTGAGGAGTTTGGCACCAGGCTCTCCGGGATGCTTGAAGTCATCGGGTATGAGAAATGTGACGGCAGGGTGATGTGCTCCGAGCCTATGTGGCGGAAGTCGCTGGCTGAGTGGAAGCGGCAGCTGGCGGATTGGGGAGAACAGCTGGAGTGGGAGCCTGTGCGTTACCTGATTATCGCCTCGGATATGCGTCATGTGGCAGGAAGTACAGAGCTGTCTATGGAGTGGAAGAAGGCGCTGCACGCCGGATTTGCAGGCAGCAGCCAGCTCATGACGGCAGTGCTGCGCAATACGGTCCGCCATAAGGCGACGCTTAATCTGCTTGGACAGGTGCTCACGGAGCGCTTCGGCGATAATGCCGGCGGCTTCGATGTGAAATACGGGCTCTATATTCCGCTGGTGAATATTGTGCGGCACTGGTCGCTGCTCCACGGAATCGGGGATACATCAACCTTGAAACGGCTTGAGCAGCTTGAACGGCTCGCTGAGCCGGGCCAATACAAGCATCTGGAGGAGATCAGGCAGGCCTGTCTGACCGCCTTAAGAATGCGGGTGAATACGCCGTACACCTGGACGGACGGCTTATTGTCGAGCAGTGATTACTATGCCGAGCAAGACCTGAAGAACAAGCAGCTCAGAGCCGAGCTGCGGGAGAGTCTGCTGCTGATCAGACGTCTGCATAAGGCGCTGCAGCGTCAGCTCCGGTCAGCGGAAAGGAGACAGCCATGAAGGAGCCGAACAAGGGCGGAGGATTCTGGAACAATCTGAGACAAGGCGGAATGCCGTCTGCCATTGCCTCGATAAGGGGCGGGGAATCGGCGCAGCAGACTGCCCAGCAGATGGCCTTCATCCGTTCGCTGATGCGCGAGAAGCGGCGCCCGGAAGTGCTGCATACTCCGCTCTCGGAGCTTGAGACGGTGATCTTCGATCTGGAGACCACCGGCTTCTCCCATCAGGGCGGCGATGAGATTATGTCCTTCGGAGCGGTCCGGGTGGTCGGGGAAGAGATCAAGGAAGAGGAATGCTTCTATACGCTGGTGAACTGCGCGGCCGCCATTCCCGATCATATTACCCGGCTGACCGGGATTTCGGCAGAGATGACCTCGGCGGCACCGCCGCTCATGGATGGACTTCATAACTTCATGTCTTTTGTCGGCCAGCGGGTGCTGGTGGCCCACGGCAGCGCTCATGACAAGGCCTTCCTGAATGCAGCCTTATGGAAGACCTCGAAGGTCCAGTTGACCCACCGGGTGCTGGATACGATGATGCTGGCCCGCTGGCTGGAGCCGCACCGCAGCAATTACACGCTGGATGAGCTGCTGGCCATCCATGAGATTCCGATTGTCGGCCGTCACCATGCGCTGGAGGATGCCAAAATGACCGCGAAGCTGTGGGTGGCGTATATCCGCCAGATCCTGCAGAAGGGCCAGGTAGATACGCTTGGAGACTTATATGCTTACCTGAGCAGAACATAAAGAAGGGTGTAAAGGCAGCGGGTCAGGCGCTACGTTGTGCGTTGGCCTTAGGGACAAAGCAATGCCGCCCGCTGCGGCAGCGCCAGCAGTGATTCGCAGGACAACCTGCGGGTACTGGTGGGCAGAGGCTTCCCCAGCTTCTGCTGCATGGAGCTCTCCAGGTTAACCGGCCGGGTGATTTCCCTGGTATGCTGTCAGCTTTACCCCTCTCTCTTCATGGGATTTCGTCTATGACGGAATCCTCTTTTTTTTGCTCCAAGCTGAATGTCTGTAAATCGAACGTTTGAAACTGGAGGCGGCGGGGGTACAATAGAGAGAAATCCCCCAAGCAAAGGAACTGACTCCGATGAAAGCAGTCCATACAAGGAACATAGTTGTCCTGGTCCTGATTGCCGGTCTGGCCGTCTTCGCTATAGCGCATGCAATCAAGTCTGAGCCGCAGGCCGTACCTGTGATGCAGCAGCAGTCGGCAGAATTGCAGAGCGGGGCTTATACAGGCCAGCAGGCTCCGTCCTTCACGCTGGCGGAAGGCGGCAAAGAGTATAAGGTGGATGGGCCGAGGGAGAAGGCGGTCATCCTCAATTTCTGGGCCTCCTGGTGTGACCCCTGCAAGCAGGAAGCGCCGGAGCTGAACAAGCTGGCGATGAAATACAGCGAGGTGCTGGAGATCTACGGAATCAATGTGACCAGCCAGGATTACAAGCCCAATGCAGAACGGTTCGTGAAGAAGTATATGCTGACTTTTCCGGTGATGTATGACCTGAAGGGCCAGATCTTCGACAAGTATAACGGAGCCGTATTTCCGACTAACGTCCTGATTGATAAGAACGGCGTGGTCAGCGAGGTTATTCTGGGTGTTCTAAGCAGCGAGGAGCTGGAGAAAAAGATCATCGCCCTGACCGGCTCTTAGCCGGGAGCCATGGGCCATGACAAGCTAAAAGCCCTCCAAAGGCGGATCACGTCCGCTTCTGGAGGGCTTTCATTATTATCTAAGGGGCACAATACGCTTAATGATTCACCAGTCCTCTTGGTTCATTGCTGGTGTCGCTCTCCTGATCCAGTGAGATCTGCCCGAGCAGGGCATACCGCATGGAATCAACCAGGGCCTCCCAGCTCGCTTCAATTACATTGCTGGATACGCCGACCGTATTCCAGGTATCGCCGTAGTCCTTGGATTCAATCAGCACGCGGACCTTCGCTGCGGTCTGATCCTGCTCGTCAAGGACACGGACCTTATAGTCGGAGAGATGCATGTCTTTGAGCTGCGGAAAATAGGTCTGGAGCGCCTTGCGCAGCGCATTATCCAGAGCGTTGACCGGTCCGTTGCCTTCTGCCGCCGTGTAGAGGCTCTGGCCGCCGACCTTCAGCTTGACGAAGGCTTCGGAGACTACGGAGCGGCCGGCGGTTTTCTCCACCAGCATCTTGAAGGACTCGAAGGTGAACAATTCGTTCATCTCCCCGGTCGCTTCCCGCAGCAGCAGTTCAAGTGAAGCGTCTGCACCCTCGAACTGGTAGCCCTGATGCTCAAGATCCTTGATCTTGTCGATCACCTTGCGGGCCTGCTCGCTGCTCGGATCAAGATTCAGCCCCATTTCCTGGGCCTTGGACAGCACATTGCTCTGTCCGGCCAGCTCGGAGACCAGCACGCGCTGCTTGTTGCCGACCAGCTCAGGGACGATGTGCTCATAGGTGCGCGAATCGCGCAGGATGGCCGAGACATGGATGCCGCCCTTATGGGCGAAGGCTGCCGCTCCGACATAAGGCTGATTCACCGGCATGTTTACATTGGCAACCTCACTGATGTAGCGGGCTGTGTTGGTGAGCTGCGGCAAGGAATCGCCCGGGATACAGTGGTAGCCCATCTTAAGCTGCAGCGTCGGGATGATGGAGCACAGGTTGGCATTGCCGCAGCGCTCGCCGTAGCCGTTGATCGTTCCCTGAACCTGGCGGGCACCGGCCCCGATCGCGCTCAGGGTGTTGGCGACCGCAAGCTCGCAATCGTTGTGGGTATGAATGCCAAGGGCTGCTCCCGGCAGGGCGACGCCCACCGCCGATACGATGTCATGGATCTCCTGCGGCAGGGTTCCGCCGTTCGTATCACACATGACGAGCCAGTCTGCCCCTGCTTCACGCGCACGGGTGAGTACAGCAGCCGCATAATCGGGGTTGTTCTTGAAGCCGTCGAAGAAATGCTCCGCGTCAAAGATAACCTCAAGTCCCTTACGCTTCAGGAAAGCTATCGAGTCGCCGATCATGGCGAGGTTCTCCTCCAGCGTGGTTTGCAGTGCGGTATGCACATGGAAGTCCCAGGACTTGCCGACCAGCGTAGCCGCCGGGACACCGGCAGCGATCAGCCGCTGCAGTCCCTCGTCATGCTCGGTCACCGTGTTCTTGCGCCGGGTGCTGCCGAAGGCGGTGATTTTGGCGTTCAGATGGAGCTCCTGGACTCTTGAGAAGAATTCGATGTCCTTGTTATTGCTTCCCGGATTGCCGCCTTCAATATAATGGACACCCAGATCATCCAGTTTCCTGGCAATCTTCAGCTTGTCATCCGCCGACAGACTGATCCCTTCGCCTTGAGTGCCGTCGCGCAGGGTAGTATCGAAGATAGAGATAGACTTAGACATGAGTGTCCTCCTAAAAAAGTTTGTGGTTACACGTATATGAAATTAATTTTTATATTATAGCATTTTTGCGCGGGAAAGTAACAAAGAACTTTTCGGCCCGTTTCCTGCCTGTTCCCCTGGAGCCGGTTGACCGTCTGCGCGGAGAGAGGTATGCTGAAAATAATCATGGATGAAACCAGGGGCTGAAGCCCTCAAGATAAGAAGGTAAATACCATGCAGAATGTGGATCAATATTATCCGGCAAGCGGCAGGGTGATCCTGCATGTGGACATGAATGCGTTCTACTGCTCGGTGCACGAAGCGGAAGATCCGGAGCAGTATAAAGGCAAGGCGACAGCCGTAGCAGGCAGCGTGGAAGCCAGGCGGGGAATCATTGTAACCTGCTCCTATGCAGCGCGGAGGCTGGGTATCTCGACCGGGATGCAGGTGCAGAGGGCGCTGCGGATCTGCCCGGATTTAATTGTGATTAAGCCGGACTTCAATCTGTACCGCAAGTACTCGAAGGCCTTCATGCAGATCGCCTACAGTTATACTCCGCAGCTTGAAGCGGTCTCGATTGACGAATGTTATCTGGACATCACCGGTTCCCGCCAGTTCGGAACACCTCTTGAGATTGCCGAGGCGATACAGAGGCGGATCATGGAGGAATTGGGCCTGCCCTGCTCCATCGGTATCGCACCTAACAAGCTGCTCGCGAAGATCGCTTCCGATCTGAAGAAGCCGAGCGGCATCTCGGTGCTGCGGCTGCGCGATGTACCGTCCGTTCTATGGGAGAAGCCCTGCAATGAGATGTTCGGCATCGGGGCCAAGACGGCGGAGAAGCTGCGGAAGCTTGGCATCTACAGCATCGGGCAGCTTGCAGCCGCGGATGAGGCCATGCTGACCGGGCACTTCGGGGTGCTGGGCTCCTGGCTGAAACGGGCGGGCAACGGGATCGACCACGGGGCAGTGAACCCTGAGCGCGAACAGAGCAAATCCATAGGCCATACGACCACGCTGCCGCATGATGTGGTGGGGCTGGCGGAGGCGCGTCCGATCCTGCTGAATCTGAGCGATCAGGTGGCCCGGCGGCTGCGGAAGCAGGGATTGGTTGCTGCAGGGGTGCAGCTGACCATCCGCACCCCTGATATGAAGACGATCACCCGCTCCCGCCAGCTGAAGGCGCCTACCGAGAGCGCGGAGGACATCTACAAGGCGGCCTGCGACCAGTTCGCGCGCCACTGGAGAGGCGATAAGCCGGTGCGGCTGCTGGGAGTTACGCTCCAGGGGCTGACCCCCAAGGAGGATTCCGCGATCCAGCTCGATCTGTTCGACTATGAGCGGCAGCCGAAGAAGGAATCGCTGAATAAGGCGATGGACATGCTGCGCAACAAGTTCGGCGAGAATGCAGTGCTGACCGCCGGCATGCTCAGTGACAGCCATTCGGCACGGCTGCGGAATCATAAGGAGCGGGGCACCTCGCTGCAGAAGGACAATCTTGGCGGCGCTGACCAGGGGGACTTAGATTAAGGCAATAATGTCAACACATTCAAAATGCATTGAAATTGTGCTCTATTTATATTAATATGAGACAAATAACAGGCTGCTGGTGCAGGCTGTATTGTTCAAGCGGGAGGCAAAGATAATAATGGCTAAGTACACCTGGGTCGAGAAGGACACTTGCATCGCATGTGGTGCCTGTGGCGCGACGGCCCCTGATATTTTTGATTACGATGATGAAGGTTTGGCTGAAGTGATCTATGAGAATGACTGCAACCACGGCAATGTAGCGATCCCGGACGATCTGTTCGACGACCTGCAGGATTCGGCTGACGGCTGCCCGACAGACTCGATCAAGATTGCAGATACGCCGTTCAACAAAGAAGGGTAACACCAGCTTCCAATCATCCGAACCGGAATGCCAGGATCGTGCATAGGCTCGTTTCAAGCTGTGCAGGTTCCTTGCATCTACATAAAGACATCTCCTGACCGCAAGAAATGCGGCTTGAGGTGTCTTTTTTTGCCGCTTGTGCCGATATAAAATAGGAATGAATCCGAATCATAATTCCATTGTGGAGGCCAATGTGAAAAATTCTCAGCATCTCAAAGCCTATGTACAGATGCATCCGGACAATAAGATGGCATGGTACTTGCTGGGCAAGGAATATTATAAGAACGGCCAGTTCGGAAAAGCGAACTACTGCTTTAATCAGGCAGGCGAAGTGTACGAGGCCTTCGAGCGCAGCAAGGTGCCTGCGGAGATGCTGCGTGAGTATGAGGACGGACTGCTGGAATCCGCCCGGGAACGGCAGCAGTCCGGACTCAGGCGGCGGCGCGTGCTGCTGGCCCTGATGGTGCTGCTCCTGATGCTGATTCCCGCCGCTGTAGCACCGGGCTTCGGGCAGGGCAGCACCGCGCAGCCTGCTGCTGAGGAGGCGGCTTCGCGCCCGGAGGGACTGCCGCAGGCTGCCGGAGAGCAGCAGGAGAGTCCGCCGGAGCCGGCAAGTCTGGCCTTTACTGCGGTCGGCGCGGACACTGTGGCCGGGGGGCAGGGACTGGCAGCACTGCTGCGCGGAGAGAAGACGCCCTCGGCTACCGCGCTGCTCGGCATGAAGCGCGCAGGCAAGTGGCTGCTCTGGAACAAGAGACTTCCTCTGGCAGCCACGGTATCCAGACAGGGTAACGGGCGGGCCGTCTACCAGTCGTATGATCCCGCAGCCTGTGAATGTCAGCCGCCGGATGCGGCAGACATTCAGAAGGAAGCCGGCAGGTGGCAGGATCGGCAGGAGGAGCTGGCGGTGCTCTGGAGCGCACTGCGTGCGTACAAGAGCGCCAAGGGGACGCTTCCGGGCTCGCCGGCGGACCTTGTCAAGCCGTTCCCGGCGAACGTGCTGGGCGGGGTGACACCACGGATGAAGGAGGCGTTCCCTGCGCTGCGCGCAGCCGCTTTGGCGGGAACGGCGCAGCCCGCTGCGTCCCCGCCGCCGTCTGCGGCTCCGGGAAGCGGTGCTCCGGGCCAAGGGGCCAGCGGCGGCGGTGCGGGGGCTGACGGGGCGGAGCTGCCTTTTTTCCGGGAGCCGCTCGTAATTATTGTGGATAAACAAAAACACCGCCTGGCGTTGGCCAGCGGCAATATCATCCTGCGGAACTATGCGGTAGGGCTTGGCGGAGACAAGACCCCAGAGGGTGAATTCGCGATTAGTGACAAGGTGGTGAACCCGAACGGGCGCGATAACGGGGAGTTCGGCAGCCGCGGGATGCAGCTCTCGGACAGCAATTATGCGATTCACGGGACAAATGAACCGGATAGTATAGGCAAGGATGAGTCGCTGGGGTGCATACGGATGAGCCGGAAGGATATCGAGGAGCTGTTCGCTATGGTGCCCATGGGCACGAAGGTGACGATTACCGGGAAAGGGAGTCTGCCTGAGGAGCTGATCGTACCGGAGGAACGTTATCCTTCGGATTCACCCCGGAATCAGACCAACCCCCATAAAGTGTACCATTGGCTTAACTAATTCCCGGCGAAGATAAATAATACGACGATGAGCGCAATCAGCAGCACCAGACTGACACTGATCCACAGGATGGCTTTGCGGTTCACTTCTTCCTTCTTCTGCTGGAGTGTGGGAGGCTTGCGTTTCGTTGACATCTTGGTCACCCTACTTTCTCTCTTTATCTTCATTGCAGCACGCATCTCTATTTTAGTCTGGATGAAAAGACAAGTCTAGCAGCAATCTCCCGCATGCCGGGGGAATGGAATACATAACATGGAAGGGAAGCGATTCTTATGTCCAGAAAATCTAAAAGTGCGGTTCCGGTGCTCCGCTACAGGTATGATGGCCCGCAGCGGAATATTGGCTTCACCTTCTCGCCGCTGTATTTGAATGAAGCAAAGAGCGGAGGTAAGCCGGAAGAGATGCTGTTCATCTATGACGAGGACTTCGTGTACATCCGTCCTGCCGTCAGCAGAGCCTTCCCTTTCAGAGATCCTGTAACCGGAGAAGAGCTGGATGCCCTGGACCCGTGCTGGGAGAATCCGATTCCCAAGGGCCGGTGGGGAGCGGTTCTGGCTGAACTGGACCAGCTGGGGGGAGCAGATTCTGAGCTGCGGAGGTTCGTACAGCAATTCACAGACTGGGCAAGGCATCAGCTTGAGCATGCGGACGGTATCGAAATTACAGGCAATCTGTAATCGCCAAAAAACTTTTCTTTTCCCCCGGAAACGGATAAAATTAAAAAGAAACCTATAGCTACGGGAGTCGTTATGTGAATTGTGCTTCCCTTGAAGGAGTGAGAATGGTGCTGTATCGGCATTTAGGCAAACCAATTTTCTTCAAAATGGACCCGGAGACAGCGCACCATCTCGTCATAAGCGGACTAAATAAGGCGGACCTGGTTCCCGGCGGAAGCGCGGCCATGCGCCTGATGTATGGTGTACCTGAGACGGCGGACCTGGCCGTTGACCTGTTCGGGGTGCATTTCCCTACACCGGTCGGCCTGGCGGCCGGGCTTGATAAGAACGCCGCAGCGGTTGGCGGCTTCTCTTCCATCGGCTTCGGCTTCATGGAAGTCGGTACGGTGACACCGGTCGGCCAGCCCGGCAATGACAGCCCCCGGCTGTTCCGGCTGCTGCCGGACAAGGCGCTCATCAACCGGATGGGCTTCAATAATGAAGGCGCCGAGGCGATGGCGCAGCGGCTGAAGAAGCTGAAGAAGCGCAGAATCCCGGTTGCGGTCAATATCGGGCGCAACAAGGTGACTCCCAATGAATTGGCGCATGAGGATTACCGCCAGTGTATCCGTACGCTATATCCGTACGGTGATTTTTTTGTGGTCAATATCAGCTCGCCCAATACCCCGGACCTCCGCAGCCTCCAGCATGGCAGCGAGCTTGCCCATCTGCTGGCTCAGGTGAAGGAAGAAATGGGACTGCAGCGTGAGAAGACCGGCGTGGCGAAGGGGCTGCTGGTCAAGATTGCCCCCGATGTCAGTGACGCCGAGCTGGAATATATGGTACATACCATTACGGAAGCCGGCATGGACGGCATTATTGCGACCAATACGACCCTCTCCCGTGAAGGGCTGCAGAGCGATAAGGCCGGGGAGACGGGCGGACTGAGCGGCCAGCCGCTGCGCGAGCGTTCGACGGAGATTATCCGCAGCATCTACAGACAGACCGGCGGCAAGCTGCCGATTATCGGGTCTGGCGGTATTTTTACAGCCCAGGAGGCTTATGACAAAATACGGGCCGGCGCCAGCCTGGTCGAAATTTATACAGCACTCATCTATGAAGGGCCGGAGGTTAACCGCAGAATTCATGCCGGATTACGGCAGCTGCTGCGGCGGGACGGCTTCCGTCATCTCCTGGAAGCGGTGGGCGCTGATCATCATTGAAGGATGAATGGACAGGAGGACAAGGCGATGGACGTGAGAGATTGGGGAACTTTTCTGCTTCCTTATGAACAAACGGTGGAGGAACTGAAGGTCAAATTTAAAACGATGCGCTCGGAACTGAAAAAAAGGGAAGAATATACTCCGATTGAGTTCGTCACCGGACGTGTAAAGCGGCTGTCGAGCATACTCGAAAAGGCCAAACGCCTGAACGTGAAGATGGAGGACCTGGAGACGGGCATAGAGGACATCGCCGGCATCCGCATTATGTGCCAGTTCGTGGAGGATATCCGCAGAGTGGCGGAATATATCCGCGCCCGCAAGGACCTTGAAGTGCTGTATGAGAAGGACTACATCACCAATTATAAGGAGAGCGGCTACCGCAGCTTCCATATGATTATCAGATACCCGGTGCAGACCGCGCTCGGCCAAAAGATTGTATTGGCTGAAATCCAGATCCGTACTCTGGCCATGAACTTCTGGGCTACCATCGAGCATTCGCTGAACTATAAATACCGCGAGAGCCTGCCGGATGAAATGCGGCTGCGGCTGAAGACGGCGGCTGAAGCGGCGGCGATTCTGGACAGTGAGATGTCGAGTATCCGCGATGAGATTCTGGATGCCCAGAAGACCTTCGAGGAGAACTCGAATATGACCACGCAATTGCTGAAGGCGATCCACCAGCTGTACTTCTATCATCTGGTCAATGAGGCGATCGAGAGCCAGGAGCGGTTCAATGCGATCTGGCAGGCACAGGATATGGATGCGATGAAAGAGCTGCTGGACCATGTGCGCGAGCTGCTCTCGAAGGCGAAGAAGGGCAGCGAGCCGGATGGCTTATGAGCCGCTGTATGTGGCGTACCTCATTTATTTTAACCGGGACCGGGATTATTTTGAGTGCCACGAAGTGCTTGAGGAATTATGGCTGAAGCTGGACCGTGATCCGCTCTACAAGGCGCTGCTGCAGGTGGCGGTGGGGCTGTATCATTTCCGTAATGGTAATGTACGCGGCGGCCGGATCATGCTGATGCAGTCCGGTGAAGTGCTGGGCCGGTATCCGGCGGATACGCTGGGCATCGATTTGGCGAAGCTGGCCCGGGAGGCGGCGGAATACGCTGAGCGGCTTGAAGGCTATGACCTTCAGCCGTTTGCCTATTATGATCTGACGATCCGCATCACAGACCCCGGACTGGAGGAGGAGATTCTTGCGGCCGCGCAGTCTCTTCCGCCGAATGTTCCCCAGCGGCGCGGACCGCAGCGGCCGGACCAGGCCAGGCATTAGAGGGAAAGCAATCTATTAGTGAACAACAGGAGCACCCGCAGGGGTGTTCCTTCATTTGAGCAGGGGGACGATATATGGCGGCACAACTGCCCGGAGTATTCATGGAACGCATGAAGGAACTGCTGGGACCCGAATATGAGCAATTTGTTGAGACTTATAAGCAGCATCCCTACGGCGGCATCCGAGCCAACACGTTAAAAATTACGGTAGACGAGCTTCAGCAGCGCATCCCGTTTGAGCTTGAGCCGATTCCCTGGTGCCCGTCCGGGTTCTACACCGGGGAAGGGGCCCGGCCCGGCAAGCATCCGTATTATCATGCCGGGCTGTACTATATTCAGGAGCCGAGCGCCATGGCCCCGGTTGAGCTGCTGGACGTTCAGCCGGGGGACCGCGTGCTTGATCTATGCGCAGCACCGGGCGGCAAGTCTACGCAGATTGCCGCTAAGCTGCAAGGCGAAGGCCTGCTGGTGACCAACGACCTGCATCCCGAGCGGACGAAGGCGCTCGCCAAGAATCTGGAGCTGTACGGCGTGCGTAACGGCATCGTTCTGAATGAGAGCCCGGAACGGATTGCAGCGGCCTTCCCCCGGTTCTTCGACCGGATTCTGATCGATGCGCCATGTTCGGGCGAAGGCATGTTCCGCAAGGACGAGGATATGGTCAGACAGTGGGAGCCGGAAACCCCGGACAAATATGCGGAGATGCAGCGGGAGATTCTGCAGACGGCCGCCACGGCGCTGAAGCCGGGCGGAACGATGGTCTACTCGACGTGCACCTTCGCGCCCGAGGAGGACGAGGAGCTGGTGGCCGGATTCCTGGCCAGCCATCCGCAGTTCACGCTCGTTCCCGTAGGCGGAACCGGACCGTTCGCCGCCGGGCTTGCCCCGCTTACAGGGGCTGCCCGGCTGTGGCCGCATAAGGTCAAGGGAGAAGGGCATTTCATGGCGGTGCTGCGCCATGTTGGAAGTGCAGGAGCGGAAAGAGAGGCAGAGACTTATGAGACAGGGGCAGCAGAGAATGTAGAGGTACGAAATGACCTGCGAGAGAGAAGTTTGTCTGTCTCGCCCCGCAGCAAGTCAGCCAAAACAGACTTTCCCGGTAAGACAGCTCCCGGCAGGGCGGATCACGGCCGGGGAGGCAAAGGAGGACGCGGATCTGGACACGGCTCCGGCTCTGGCTCTGGCAGAGCCGGAACGGGTCCAGGTTCGCCGTCACAGCGAACCGGCGGGGGCGGGGAAGCAACAGCGTTCGCGGTCTATGCGGACTTCATTCAGGAGCTGCTGGGGACGCAGCCGCCCGGATATCCGGTATGGTTCGGGGATCATCTGTATCTCTCCCCGCTGCCCCGGGAAGCGCTGAATGGACTGAAGACCATTCGTCCCGGCTGGTACATCGGACAGCTGAAGAGCGGACGGTTCGTTCCCGGCCATCCGCTGGCGACTGCCCTGCAGCCTGCTGAATGCAGCCGCTCTGTGTCCCTGTCCAGCACCAGTGGTGAAGCCGTCTCCTACCTGAAGGGGGAGACGTTATCGCTCCCGCTGGAACGCCTGTCCATTAAGGACGGACATTCCGCCAAGGGTTATACGCTCGTCTGCATTGACGGCTTCAGTGCGGGCTGGGGCAAATGGCAGGACGGGATGCTGAAGAATGAATATCCCGCAGGCTGGAGGTGGACTTAAGTTATGAGTACCGCAGGACAAGAGAATAAGAAGCAGCGCCTGGATAAGGTGCTGTCCCATATGGGAGTCGGCTCCCGCAGCGAGATCCGCAAGCAGGCTAAGCAAGGGTTAATTACTGTGAACGGTGCTGTCGTTAAGGACAGCGGGGCGCATGTTGATCCGGTGCAGGACAGGATTGAAGTGGGCGGTGAGCCGGTCCTCTACCGGGAGCATATCTACCTGATGCTGAACAAGCCGCCGGGCGTTCTGTCGGCAACGGAGGATAAGCGGGACCGGACGGTGCTGGATCTGCTGAAGCAGGAGCACGCGCTGTTCGAGCCGTTCCCGGTGGGCCGGCTGGATAAGGATACGGTCGGGCTGCTATTGCTGACGAATGACGGCCAGCTGGCCCATGAGCTGCTGTCCCCGCGTAAGCATGTGCCCAAGACCTACGAGGCTACCGTCGAGGGTGAGGTGGATGCGGCGGATGTGGCTGCTTTTGCCGCGGGAGTGAAGCTGGAGGACGGCTATGTCACGCTGCCCGCAGAGCTGCGCATTCTGAGCCGGGAGCGGGGCCGCCAGGTACTGTCATATATCTCACTCACCATCACGGAAGGGAAGTTCCATCAGGTGAAGCGGATGTTCCTGGCTGTCGGGAAGAAGGTGGTGTTCCTGAAGCGGGTGGCGATGGGCGGACTTAAGCTGGACGAGAGCCTGCCGCAGGGGGCTTGCCGCGAGCTGACCGCCAGGGAGCTGGAGCTGCTGCAAGGCAGTAGCGTTGAGTAGGCGGATACGACTGATTATAGGGGATCATCTGAGAGTATGATACAGAGAGAAGGACGGTGGGGTATGAAATTCAGACTGATAGCATTGGATGTAGACGGGACGCTATTGAATGACGATCATCAGTTAAGTGAAGAGAACAAAGCGGCGGTGGCCGAGGTTACACGCCAGGGCGGGCAAATCGTATTATGCACAGGACGCAGCCCGCAGAATTCGATTCCGTTCATGGAAGAGATGGGCTTGTCCGGTTATGTGCTGGGCCACAATGGGGCGGCCACGGTCAGTGTCCAGGACCGTAAGGTGCTGCATCAGTACGGGCTGGACGCGAGAGGTCTCGACCCGTATATTGATTATTGCCGCAAGCACGGGATTCATTTCGATGTGAATACGGCATTTGATATGTATGTGGACAATGTGGAGAATCTGACCGAGGAAGCGCACTTCATGTATGAGCATTTCCGCATTATGCCGGTGACGCTGCCGGCGTGGGAGGATTTCCGTGAGCCGATTGTGAAGTTCACCGTATTCTCCAAGGCGGATATTCTGGATGAAGCCCAGCGCGAGTGGGCGACCTGGGGAGAGCAATACAACATTCTGCGCAGCGGGGAGTTCTTCGTGGACTTCATGCACCCGGAAGCCTCCAAGGGCAACGCCCTGAAGCATCTGGCCACAGAGCTGGGCATCCCGCAGGAGCAGGTGCTGTCCATCGGCAATTATTATAATGATATTTCCATGCTGACTTACGCCGGGCTTGGGGTAGCGATGGACAATTCCCCGCTGGAGGTCAAAGCTGCGGCAGATGCCGTCACCGGCACCAATAACGGGAACGGTGTGCGCGATGCGCTGGTGAAGTATTGCCTGTCCTGATTGCGGGCTGAGGGATGGGGCATAAGGGATGGAGTAAAAGTATAAAACATAGATATATTGAGCATAGAGTGGAAGCTGAAGATAGGGGCATAATTATGAAGCATAGCTCGGGGCCTATGGCCTCCGGGGTATGCTTTTTTGTGTTGTAACAGGTGCAAACTACCTTAACAGGTAAGGCTTACTCTGCTTGAAGTGCGGCTGTACAATGTGATCGTTTTTTCGATTACATTGGGTTCGCGCGCCTCCGTCACGCCGAATGTGATCGTTTTTTCGATTACATTTGGTCCGCACGCCCACACACCGCCGAATGTGATCGGTTTTTCGACTACATTGGGTTCGCACGCCTCCGCCACGCTGAATGTGATCGGTTTTTCAACTACATTCGGAGCATTGAGTCCGCACGCCTCCGTCACGCCGAATGTGATCGTTTTTTCGCGTGCGAAGCTTCTGAAATAGTGAAAAAGCGGCCGGCCCCCCGGATGGGGAGCAGGCCGCAAGATGCCCGTGTGTGTTGCTAAAGCGGAATTAGACAAACAGCGAACGGGAAATGATGACGAGCAATATGAAAAGTACCAAGATCGCACCGGTCGAAGTGAAGCCTACACCTGCACCCATGTCTGATTCCTCCCTCGATTCATGTCTGTTCCCACCTGCCGCCGCTTAAGTCCGGCGGACCTCCATGGGATAATGACATCATATGCTTATGAAGGATTCGTGAACTGGTCAGCAGCCTAAACCTCGTCAATATGGGCAACTCTGATCCGCAGGCCTTTGGGCAGATGGTTCTTAAGCTGGCCGGAGCTGGCTTTGCCCCAGCCTACAGGCAAGCCGTCCACAGTGACCAGTGTCCAGCCGTGCAGGCTGGCCGGGACAGGCAGGCTCCCGCCGCGCAGCCAGTTCTGAATGTCCGGCCCGTCCGCAGGCATGTCATAGGTTCGCGCAGCCTGGTCCGGCCGGAGGGCCATGGCGAGGGCGTGGGCGGGCTCGATCCGGTTTTTTTTGAGCTGGGCAATATGGAGTCCGGCCCGGGGAACCCGGAGGCCGTCAAGCAGCCCGGTATGCAGCCGGTCCTGGAAGGCCTCAGGCAGCAGATACAGGGACTCCCCGAAGAGCAGCGGCACGCCCTCAGCTGCCAATCCGGGAAGCTCCGCCGCCGCCCAGCTGGTGAACTGCTGGTAAGCCTCGCGGAGCTGGGCGCTGGTCTTCGGGCCGCTGCTGCGTCCGCGTTTGCTGCGCCCCCGGCGCGGATCGGAAGCGCCCCCTTCCCCGGACGCCGCCTTCTGCAGCAGAGCTACGAAGTGCCCTTCGCCCTTCTCCAAATGCGGCCACAGCCGCTTCGTGGCGATCAGCTCCATATCGGGGTACTCCAGGGTAAAGCGCTGGATCGTCTCCTCGTTCTCCCGGCGGTTGAAGGTACAGGTCGAATAGACCATGCTGCCGCCCGGCTTCAGCATCAGATACGCATCCTGGAGAATATCCCACTGTCTGGATGCACACATCTCTACATGCTTCGGCGACCATTCGTCTACTGCCGCAGGGTCTTTGCGGAACATGCCTTCCCCGGAGCAGGGGGCATCCAGCATAATGCGGTCGAAGACTTCCGGGAATCTGGCTGAGAGCTCCCCCGGGCTTGCCGAGGTGACCAGGGTGTTGGCGAGGCCGAGGCGTTCTACATTTTCTGCCAGAATCTTGGCCCGTTCCGGGTGAATTTCGTTGGAGACCAGCAGCCCCTGCCCCTGCATCAGCGCGGCAATATGGGTCGTCTTGCCGCCGGGAGCGGCGGCGAGATCGAGCACCGTCTCTCCGGGAAGCGGCTGAAGCAATTCTGCTGCGGACATTGCGGAGGGCTCCTGAATATAATATAGTCCGGCGGCATGATAAGGATGCCTTCCCGGCCGGGCAGGCTCTTCGTGGTAGAAGCCGTCCGGGCACCAGGGCACCGGCGTCAGGCTGAATTGTGTAATGGCTTGGTCCGCTGCGCTGCGTCCGGGCCCCGTAAGGCTTTTTAAAGTATTGAACCGCAGACCCTGGGTCCGCCTTGCCTCATAGCTGTGCAGAAAAGCGTCCGCCGTCTCTCCCAGCATCTCTCTGATCTGTGCGGTGTAAGCGGCAGGCAGCCGTTCTTCATTCATACAACATTCTCCTCTGGCTAGAAATTCAAGATAAGTAAAACTGTCATGCCGGTTGCTGTTTCTGGCGGATACCGATAAAATTAAGGTATGGAACCTTAGCGTACCTGAACCTGCATCTGTAATCGTACATATATACAACTATATCATAATTGCCGGGCTTCACCGTAAACGGGGCAATTGTAAAGGGAGATGTACCTTATGAACTTGCTGCAAGCGCTATTCTTCCCGCCGGAGCAGCCCGGTGGTGTATCTTCTATGGTTCCTTATCTCCAGGAGCGCTTCCGGTCCAGCCGCTGGGAGATGGATTTGTTCTGGCTGCCCAAGCGCATCCGGGGAAAGGGCCGGGAGGACATCGTCTTCAAGACCTTCGACTGGACACCGTACGGCGAAAGTCCGGTTGTGCAAAAATACATTCAGACCTACCGGGATTACATCTGGTGGACCAAGCTGCGCATGAGCAAAAATTATGATCTGATCCATGCCCATCATCCGATTGCGGGGCTGGCCATGAAGAATATCTATCCTGACATTCCCTTAATTCAGACGCTGCATTCCAGCTATGAACGCGAATTAATTCTGAACGGGGTGATCCGCGAAGGGGGGCTGGAGCATCAGTTCCTGGTCTCCATCTACCGCGAGCTGGAGCTGGTGAGCGACCGTCTGATGACGGTGTCGCGGGCTTTTGCCGATTACCTGGTCCCTTATATTGACCGTCCGGCCGACGTCGGCGTAATTCCCAACGGCTTCGATGAGAAAAGATTCAAGCCGGTGCCCCACGAGAATGACATTCCGCAGCTGGTGACGGTCACCCGTCTGGTGCCGGCCAAAGGCCTGGATACTCTTTTCAAATCCTGTGCTGAGCTGAAAAAGCGGGGCCATGAATATGTGCTGCATATCATCGGCGACGGACCGAGCCGCGGAGAGCTGGAGCGGCTGGCGCAGGAGCTGGGCATCTATAATGAGACGATTTTTTACGGATATACGCTGCATCCTGAGGAATTCATGCCCTTCTTCGATATCTTTGTCCTGCCTTCGCGGGCCGAAGCGTTCGGGTCGGTATTCGCGGAGGCGGCTCTCAGCTGCCTGGCGCTGGTCGGGACCAATGTCGGCGGTATTCCCGAGCAGATTGAGGACGGGGTGAACGGGCTGCTGGTCAATCCCGATGATGAGCTGGCGCTGGCGGATGCGCTGGAGAAGGTTATCAGTGATCCCGGCTACCGCTATGAGCTGTCGCGCTCCGCTTGGGACAAAGCCAAAAGCAGCTACTCGCTGACCCGGGTGGCGAATGAGCTGAAGAAGACCTACCTGCAGTTTCAGCCGGGAGTGAAGGGGTGAGCAGGGTGATTCCGTTTCGTTTCCTTCATGCTGCGGATCTGCATCTGGACAGCCGGTTTGCCGGGCTTGCCCATCTTCCGCAGGATATACGCTCCTATCTCCGGGAGTCCACCTTCGCCGCCCTCGGGCGGCTTGTTGGCGTAGCTATAGCGCAGCAGGTTGATTTTGTCGTCATCAGCGGTGATGTCTATGATGTCGCGGATGCCTCGCTCCAGGCTCAGCTCCGTTTCCGCGAGGCACTGGAGGAGCTGGGAAGCCAAGGGATTCAGGTGTTCGTGATCCACGGCAATCATGATCCGCTGGACGGGCCGCGCTTAG
The DNA here is from genome assembly GCF_037977055.1 of Paenibacillus sp. FSL K6-1096. Taxonomy (NCBI): domain Bacteria; kingdom Bacillati; phylum Bacillota; class Bacilli; order Caryophanales; family Paenibacillaceae; genus Paenibacillus; species Paenibacillus sp. FSL K6-1096. The sequence goes on from NZ_CP150274.1 coordinate 6,195,257, forward strand.
CCTCCGCGCCGCCTGAGCATGTTACAGTGTTCGGCGGCAGCGGGCCGGGATTCGGCATGGCCCGCCGCAGATCAGACGGGCAGGAGGTGGCTGTGGTCAGCGGCATCTCCTATCCGACCGCGAAGGTGACGGAGAATACAGCCTTGACCTTCAGCCGCCAGCCGGGAAGCCAATTGTTCCATATCGCGATGCTGCACGGGAATGTGGACGGGGATCTCCAGCATGAGACGTACTCGCCCTGTACCCGCAGGGATCTCATCGGCAGAGGCTTTGATTACTGGGCACTCGGACATATCCACAAGCGCAGTATTCTGCATGAGCAGCCCCCGGTCGTCTATCCGGGCAATATTCAAGGAAGAAGCATTAAGGAGACCGGGGCCAAAGGCTGTTATATCGCAGATGTCAATGAGGATGGTGCGGTGGCGCTTCACTTCCACGAGCTGGATGGTATCCGGTGGCAGGTCTGTGAGCTGCCCATTGACGGGCTGGCCGATGAAGCGGCATGGACGAGGGCTGTAGAACTTGCGGTGGAAGAGATCCGCGAGAGTACTCCGCAGCTGATGTCGGTGGTCCGGTTCCGTCTGACCGGGCGGGGCGACGTACATAAGGTGCTGGCGGAGAAGGGGGCTGCAGACGATCTGCTCTCCGAGCTGCAGCGGCGGGAAGCGGTCCGCGCAGCGCGTAAGGAGTATGCGGGTCTGGTCTGGACAGAGGGCTTCTCAGTCGAGACCGGGCTTGCGGTTGACCGGGAACGCCTGCTGCTGGAGGACAGCTTCCTGGGCGAACTGCTGCGGCTGGCCGGACGGTCTATGGAGAACGCCGATGAGCTGGACGGGCTGATGTCAGCAGCCCTGCGGCCGCTGCTGGAGAACCAGGAGCTGCGCCGCCTGCTCGCGGCAACCGGCAGCGGGGAGAAGCTGGAGTGGCTGAGAGCAGCAGCAGAGCTGGGCATTACGCTGCTTAGCGGAATGGAGGAACCGGAGGGCAGCCAAGAGAGAGCAATGCCGGGTACACCGCCGGTGATTGACGATATAGCGGCCGGAGAGAACCGCCGGCTGGAGCGGGGGGACGCCGGATGAAGATTGAAGCGGTACGGATCGGCGGGTATGGCCGTCTGGCCCGGCGGGAGCTTGAGCTGAATGAAGGGGTGACCGTGCTGTTCGGGCGCAATGAGGCCGGAAAGAGTACGACCCTGCAGTTCATCCGGGCCATGCTGTATGGTATTCCCGGCAGAGCGAATTCTGCCGAGCGGTATGAGCCGCTGCAAGGGGGAACCCATGGCGGGGTGCTAACGGCCCGTGATGATAACGGTGCACTATGGACGATCCGCCGGTATGCTTCGGGCGGTGAGGGGCCGGGCCGGGTGGAGAAGCTGCATATCGCGGTCAGCCATGCGGATGGCAAGGCGGAGGAGCTGAATCAGGCGGAGTTGGAACGCCGTCTGCTGGGCGGGCTCTCCGCCGGCATGTTCCGCCAGCTGTTTGCCGTCTCCCTGGACGAGCTGCAGGAGCTGGGGGCGCTGCAGTCCGGGGAGATGAGCAGCTATCTGTTCCATGCCGGCATGGGCGGCGGCGGAGAGATTATGCGGGCCGAGAAGCGCCTGCAGCAGGAGGCGGAGAAGCTCTACAAGCCGCGCGGCAGGGTGCAGGAGGCCGCCAGAATTCTGCAATCGATCGAGAAGCTGGAGGGTGAGGTCGCGGAGAGCCGCTCCTACCTGCCCCGCTATAATGCGAATACGCTGGCGCTGGAGACGGTGGAGCAGAAGCTGTCGCAGATGAAGGCAGCGGGTGAGCTTGCCGCAGCGAGGCTCTCGAAGCTGCGCAAGGCGCAGGAGATCCGGGAGCTGTGGCTGAAGTGGTCTGAAGGCCGGCTGGAGCTTAAGGAGCTGCCGGTGATCCCGGCGTTCCCCGAGAATGGTGCGGAACGCTGGAGGGCGCTGGAAGCGGAGCGGCACAGCCTGCAGAGCACGGTGTTCCGCTTGGAACGGCTGCAGGCGGAGCTGGAAGCCGGGCTGTCCGCGAATCCGCCGGACCCCTTGCTGATGCAGCAGGGACCGCTGCTTGAAGCGCTGGATCGCAGGCGGAGCAGCTATGAGGACAAGCGTGCCGAGCGGCAGCAGATCCAGGCGGAGCTGGCAGCGCTGCATGGGCAGCTGGAGCGCGTCCTGCGCGGCATCGGCGCCGGCTGGAACCGTGCGAAGCTGGCCGGCTTCACCGCAGCGGCGGCGGACCGGGAGGCCGCGCGCCGCTATGCGGCTTCTTTTGCCGGGTATGACCGGCAAATGGAGACCCGGGGCGCGGAGCTGCTGAGCCTCCGCGCGCGTGCCGCCGCCGCCGATGCTGCGCTGCAGGCGGCGGAGCGCCAGCTTGCGCGTGAGCACGCAAGCGGCGAAGCGGACTTCGCGGGCCTGGCGCCGCGAAGCCCGCGTGAACTGCTGCAGCTGTGGGACGAGCTGCAGCAGGCTGCCGAGCGGTGGCGCGAGGCGCTGCTCGGCACGGGAGGCGGCGCGTCAGCCCCGCGCCGCAGTGATACCGCCGGGGGCAGCCGCCCCGGCGGGGACCAGCGCCGGGCGGCACGCTACCGGCGCCTCCTGCAGGCGGGCGCAGCGCTGACGCTGCTGCTGCCTCCTGCGCTGTGGCTGACCGGTGCGCCGCCGGTCAGCGTATGGTCCGCGCTCGGCCTGCTGGCCGCCGCGGACCTGTGGCTGTGGTCCGCCCTGCGCGCCGCAGGGGCGGACCAGGCCCCGCCGCCTGCGCCAAGCGGCGGGGAAGCGGGCAAGGCCGCAGCGGAGATGCTGCGGCTGCGCGGGCTGCTGCTCTCCGGCGCGGAGCGGGAGAGCGGGGGCCGGGCGGCCAGCCCTGACGCCGGCGGGCTGGAGGCGGGCATGAAGGAGCTGCGCCGCCTGATGGAGGGCTGGAACGCCTGGCGTCAGCGCCTGGAGCGGAGCAGCGCCGAGGTTGAGAGCTGCCGGACCGCACTAGCTGTGCTGACCGGGCAGGAGCGGGTGCTGGCCGGGGAGATGGAGCAGGCGGAAGCCGGCTTCACGGAGCTGGCCGCGCGTTACGAAGAATGGCTGCGCGGGCGGGGACTGCCTGAAGGGCTGTCGCCGGACAGCCTGCCGGATCTTTTCGCGCTGGCTGAGCAAGGCCATGAGCTGCTGCGCCAGGAGAGCAAATGGACGCAGCGGCTGCGCGGGCTGGAGGCGGAATGCACCGCCTATGAGCAGGAAGGCATGAAGCTGCTGGCAGAGGCTGAGGCTGCCCGGGCGGAACAGGAAGTTTCAGCGGACGCGGCTGATTCCAACGGAAGGCTAAGCCAACCGGTAGCCGATTCCCCCGTGCCTCTGCCTGATCCCGCAAACGCCGTTTCAGCAATTTCCTCCGCCGTTCCGGCTAATCCCGCAAACGCCGTTTCAGCCGATTCCTCCGCCGTCCCAGCTGATCCCGCAAACGCCGTTTCAGCAATTTCCTCCGCCGTCCCGGCTAATCCCGCAAACGCCGTTTCAGCCGATTCCTCCGAATCTCTCCTAACGCGGCTTGCGCTGCGCAAGCGGGAGTGGGAGGAGCTGAAGGCGGAGCTGCTTCGCAGGGAGAGCATGGAGGCGCGGCTGGCAGAGGTCCGGGAGGAGCTTGCAGCGGCCCGCAGAGAACAAGCGGACTGGAACGAACGCTCGGTTAAGCTGCTGGAGGAGGGCGGTGCGGAGGATGGCGAAGACTTCCTGCGCCGTTCTGCCGCCTGGCTGAGGCGGGCTGAACTGACGCGGTCTATCCGCCAGTGGGAGCTGGCGATGTTCGGCGGATGGGAGGAGCAGGGCAGAGCGGAGCTGCTGGACTTGCTTGCGCATCACGATGCCCGCGGGCTGGCCCAGGAGCATCTTGCCGCAGAAGAAGCGGCGGCCGATCTTGAGGAAGAACGCAGCGCCCTGCTCCAGCAGCGCGGCAAGCTGCTTCAGGAGCGGGAAGAGCTGGCTGAACGCTGCAGGGAGGACATGGCGCTCCAGCAGCTGGAGGAGCAGCGGGCGGCGCTGCGCCAGCTGGCCGGGCAGTATGCGGTAACTGCGCTGGCGGCGGAGCTGATCGGACGGACGCGGCGGATCTATGAGCAGGAGAAGCAGCCGCAGGTACTGCAGCTGGCTTCTGTTTATTTTGCCAAGCTGACCCATGGGGAATACCGCCGGATCGTCATGACTCTGGGCCACAAGGAGCTGAAGGCCGAGCATAAGGATGCCGGACTGCTGGACAGCGGTCTGCTCAGCCGGGGGACGGCGGAGCAGCTATATCTGGCGATCCGTCTGGCTCTGGCCGAGACGATGGGCAGCAAGGTGAAGCTGCCGCTGTTCTTCGATGACCTGTTCGTCAACTTCGACGAACACCGGCTGCGCGCCGCGCTTGCCCTGCTGGGTGAGCTGTCGGCAACCCGGCAGATCGTCATGATGACCTGCCACCGGCATGTGGCGGAGGCCGTGGCGAATATTCTTCCGGCGGCTGATATTATTTCCGTGTAGTCCGGATCACCGGCTTCACACTGACGATTGTAATTCCGTGCTTCTTGCCGCCTGCGCCTCCTGCGGGCGGTTTGCCGTGCCCAGGCGGCGCAGATACGGGCGTGCGCAGCAGCATGACCACCCAGACCATACACAGGGCGCCGAAGATCGGGTAGAAGGTCCCCAGCAATGAGCTGAAGCCGAATTGGCTGACCACATAGCAGATCAGCATCAGCAGCGGGGAGACCAGGACCGGAGCCACCGGGAGGCGCTGCTGCAGCTGTACGCTGACTCCGTAGATTCCGGCGATGAAGGTGCTGAAGATCTCCATGAAGATCAGCACCAGGAAAATCATCTGCACGGTAGGACCAAGCCGGAAAGCGATGCTGCCCATCGGGATCTCATATTGCAGAATGCCCGGCATTTGCGAGCTCATGGCGAAATGGGCCGCCAGCAGCATGAAGCCGATGCCGGCTCCGCCCAGAATGCCGCCGCGGATCAGCGCGCGCTCATCATCGGTATGCCGGGCCAGCGGAACCAGCACCGCCTGGGCCATGCCGAGGTTGAAGGAAGTATAGAGCAGCGGAGACATCCAGGCGGTGAAGGCGGTGTGATCCGTCGGCAGGAACAGGAAGCGCTCGGCCCCCGGCACGCCCACTGTATTGAAGACAAGAATCAGGGACAGCGTAAGCATCAGAGGCACCACCAGGCTGTTAAGCTGCAGGATGCCGGAGATGCCGCGTCTCAGCAGTACATAAGAGCCCATTATCGTCAGGAGCAGTCCTAACTGGTAGGGCAGGCCGAGATGCTCCTTAAAGATAGCTCCCGCCCCTGCGAGCATAATGCTGTTGACCCCGATCAGAATAATCATGGTGAACAGGCTGATGGCGGACCCGGTCCGCGCACCGAACAGATGGCGGTTGAAATCCTCGAAGGAGTCCGCAGTGATCCGCCGGGCGATGAGCATCATTTTGGTGCCGAGCCATATGAACAGGATGGCAGAGAACAGAATCGTCAGCAGGGCCCAGTGCCCGTATCTGGTGAAAAAACGGAGGATTTCCTGGCCGGTGGCGAATCCGGCGCCAACAATCGTGCCAATATAAGTGAAAGCGATCTGCAATGTGCGGACATGTGACTTCATGCTTACCCTCCTCTGAATGCTGCGAAGATTAAATCGCGGGGTCTGTAGGTCAAGAGCCTTGTGCAGTCCGCATAGTACAGGTTATGATGGGGAACAGAGGGACATGACTTCCGCCTGTGGGAATAGGAGTTATTCATGTGGAACGTCTGCAATAATAAGGTAATGGAGGCTCAAAGTCATGGAATTATTGAAACAGCGGATTTTGGAGGAAGGGGTCGTCGTTTCGGATCAGGTGCTGAAGCTGGACGGTCTGCTCAATCACCAGGTCGATCCGGCGCTGACGATGGAAATGGGACGGGAGTTTGCCCGCAGATTTGCTGAGGCCGGGGTTACGCGTGTAGTAACCGTGGAATCCTCGGGAATTGCCGTGGCATTTGCCACCGCATATGAGATGAACGTGCCGCTGGTGTTTGCCCGCCGCAAAAAAACGCTGCTAGCCGATCCCGACGCTTTATGCGAACGGGTGCCTTCTTTTACCAAAGGGATTGTTACGGACATTATGCTGTCCCGCCAGTACATCTCTGCGGATGACCGCGTTCTGTTCATTGATGATATCATCGCCAACGGCGACGCTGCCCGCGGCCTGATCAAGATCATTCAGCGCTCCGGCGCCGAGCTGGTGGGCCTTGGTGTAGTTGTCGAAAAAAGCTTCCAGGCCGGCGCACGCACCATCCGCGAACAGGGAATCCGGCTGGAGTCACTGGTCAATATTACCTCGCTCAGCGAGGGAACGATTGTATTTGGATAAGACTGGCGCGCCTAATTTGAAACATCTGCTTTTCACCCTATAAGTTTTCCTTTATAATAAAAGTCAGACATGAGAGAGGAGGCGTCACAATGGGGAAAGAACCGGTGACAGAGCAATTTTTTATTGATAAACTAGCCGAGGCTAAGGATCATTTCGAACGTGCGCTGGATTGCAAACACACGGAGTTCGACGATTTGTATCCCTATATGATCGAACATCCTCAGTTTTTCTGGTACAAACGTTACGTCGCTTGGTCGGAGCTTCTGACAATCACAAGTTTGTGTGAGGAACTGTCGTTTAACTGGAGACAGACCTTCACTGAGCATCAGGTAGAATATCTGGAAGAACGAGTGATGTCCGCTAAAGTTCTTGACTTCTGGTTTGAGAAGAATGAGGCGCTGATATAATACAGGTTGAACTGGCAGTACCGGACCCGGATGATTATCATTTGGGTCTTTTTTTTGACCGGATGTCTGCATAATCGGACAAGCTAATAACAGAGAGGGGAGCAGTATACTTATGATCAGTGATGAGCAACTGGATGCCTACCGGATTTCCGGTGAGCGGATCAGAGTCGTGCGCGACGGACTGGCGAGCAATGATATCAGGGGAATCGTGCTGGCCTGGGACGAGACCCAGGTGATGATCCGGCGTCCGAACAAGCATGTGGTGAAGCTGGACCGGAGATACCTGTATCAGCCGGTGAGCGAGCCCAGACCGGAAGCCTATACCCCGGAATGAGCGGAGAATGGAGGTCAAGATGAGTCATCATAATCAAATAGCGATAGTCACCGGCGGTGCGGGCGGAATCGGGCGCTGTATTACCGAAGAGTTCCTGAAGGCCGGGGCCACGGTTGCCTGTATCGATACGGATGCCGCAGCCGGACGCTGGCTGGAGGAACGGCACGGGATCGAGAAGCTGTTCTTCTATGCCGGAGACATCGCGGAGCAGTCTGTGCTGGACGAATTCACTGCACAGGTGGTCAGCCGGTTCGGACAGGTGAATTATCTTATAAACAATGCCTGTATCAGCAAAAAAGGCCTGCAATCAGAATGCAGCTATGAGGACTTCGAGTACGTGCAGCGGATCGGGGTTACTGCGCCGTATTATCTGACGCTGCGGCTGAAGCCGCACTTTGCCCAGGGGGCTGCAATCGTCAACATTTCCTCCAGCAGACAGTTTATGTCCCAGGCGGATACGGAGAGTTATACGGCAGCCAAAGGCGGCATCGGCGCCTTGACCCACAGCTTGAGCGTAAGCCTGGCCGGTAAGGTCCGCGTAAATGCGGTCAGCCCGGGCTGGATCGATACGACAGCCTACCACGGCACGGAAGAGGTTGCGGAGCCGGTTCATTCTCTGCCGGACCGCCTGCAGCATCCGGCCGGGCGGGTCGGAACCCCGCAGGATATTGCGGCGATGGTGCTGTTCCTCTGCAGCGATGCAGCAGGCTTCATCACCGGGGAGAATATAAGCATTGACGGCGGGATGGGCCGGCTGATGATCTACCACGGGGACGAGGGCTGGACCTATAATCCTGGAGGTCAATCATGAAGCTGCCTGTTATTAAGAATGCGCAGCAATTAGCTGAACTGGTGAGGGAGATCGGCTTCCTGCCTATGTTCCGCTCTGAGATTGCAGGCTTTTCTCTGGAGGAATGCACTCCTGCGGGCTACTGGTTTGTCAAAGGGGTAGCGGGACCGTGGGAATGGCGCGAGGAGATTGCCGCAGCGGGCGAGATCGCGTATGCGAAGCTCTTCAACCGCAAGGCCGGATTCATCAGCAGAGCATGGTACCCGGACTTCGCCAATTACCGACGGGACGGATATGACTTCGATGCCAGATATGATGACGGGCTGGCCTCGATGCCAAGCAAACGGATCATGGACGTGCTTCTGGAGCATGAGCAGGGTCTGCTCACTACTGAGCTGAAGGGACTCGCCGGCTTCGGCGGCCGGGGGCTAAGGGCTTCGATACAGCCCTGACATTGCTGCAGATGCAGACGTACATTACAGCCAGTAAATTCGAGTATAAGCTGGACAAGCATGGCCATCCCTACGGCTGGGGTATCGGGCGTTATGCCGTCAGCGAGCATGTATTCGGAGCAGACTGGGTGACTTCGCGATACAGCGATCAGCCTGAGGCCTCGAAGGCGCGGATTGTGGAGCATACGGCCAAGCTGTTCCCGGAGGCCGGAACGAAGCAGCTGGAGAAGGTCTTGAAGTAAGGTTAGTCGTCACAAAACCCAAACACCATCGCTCACACGCAGGCCCCTGGGCCAAATGTATGCGAAAAACCGATTACAATCGCTCACGCGCAGGCCCCTGGACCAAATGTATGCGAAAAACCGAACACAATCGTTCACACAGGTAGCGTCAAGAAGTTTGTGTAAGAGAGTAGAAGTACCTCACCGGGGTTACGGGTTGGGGTGTAGTGTTTCTGGGGGAGGGGGAACCCCGACCCCCAGAAACTGGATTTCTCTGCTACGCCTCTTCCGGTGCGGGCAAAGAAGGGTAGCGTGTTTCAAATAGCTCTTTTAGCTTCTTTTTAACGGCATCCACGCCAAAGCCTTGGGTGACCCGCCCTGCATGACGTTCATTGTATTCCAGCATCTCCAGGTACACGATTTTCTCTGCCGCATCCATGTTCGTCAGACTGTTCATCGGTTTCAGACGCTTGCGGATTTCCTTGTTCATGCGCTCGATAGGGTTCGACGTGTAGATCGCTTTACGGATCGACTCCGGATACTTGTAGAACGTCAGGAGTGTGGATAACTGTTCCTCCCAGGACCTCATTTCCTTCGGATACAGCTTGTTCCACTTCGCTTTGACCGTATCAAAGTTCGCCCGGGCGACCACTTCATCCGGTGCGGTATATACGGTTTTCAACGCTTCAATGACATCGGTTTTGTGCTCCATCCGGATTTTAGGGAACGTGGCCCGCACTTTGTGCACTACGCAATGCTGTACATCGGCCTGAGGATAGGTCTCTTTAAACGCCGCATCCAGACCTGGTAGCCCGTCAAACACACCCAGCAGGACTTCCTGCGCTCCGCGGTCGTACAGGTCTTTGAGTACCTCCCGCCAGCCATTCACTCTCTTGGCCGCCGACGTAGAACCCGAGAATTTGACGCTGTCCCTCCTCGTCAATTCCCATCGCAAAGTAGACCACTTCGCCACGAACCGTACCCCGTTTCAGCTTCACGTACAGCCCATCCAAGTAGATGACGGAGTACCGTTTGCTCAGGGGACGTTTCTGCCACTGGTGGATATCGTCCAGCACCGTAGCCGTAATATTGCTGACCGTGGTGGGGGAGTAGTGGCTGCCAAACATACTTTCAATGAACCGGGCCACATCCCGCGTACCCATGCCTGATTTGTACATTTGGATGACGGCCTCTTCTAACCATCCGTCCCGCCGCTGGTACGGCTCAAACAGCTGCGTCTGGAAAAGGCTTTGGCGGTCCCGGGGCACCTGAAGATCCTCAATATGGCCGTATCTCGTGTGCAGATCCCGTGTATAGTATCCGTTACGACTATTATTGGCACCGGCTTCTTCACTGTCCATAAACCCCTGAATTTCGGCACGCAGGAGTGATTCCATGTTCTCTTTCATGAAGTCTTTAACAAGTTTTTCAAATAGATTATTCAGAGAACTTTCGGGTAAAATATTCATTGGTAGGGTTCCTCCTTGGTGGTTTCGCAATCCCGAGGATACCCTACTTTTTTGGTGCCTGACTAGGCTCCAAATTCTGGTACACAACTTACTTTACGCCATCTTCACACATAGGCACCTGAGCCAAATGTATGCGAAAAAGCGAACACAATCGCTCACACGAAGGCCCCTGGACCAAATGTATGCGAAAAACCGAACACAATCGCTCACCCGCAGGCACCTGGGCCCAATGTATGCGAAAAACCGAACACAATCGCTCACACGCAGGCACCTGAGCCAAATGTATGCGAAAAACCGAATACAATCGTTCACGCGAAGGCACCTGAGCCAAATGTATGCGAAAAACCGAATACAATCGTTCACACGCAGGCATCTGGGCCCAATGAATGTATGCGAAAAACCGAACACAATCGCTCACGCGCAGGCACCTGAGCCAGATGTATGCGAAAAACCGAACACATTCGCTCACACCGCCACCACCGTATCATAAATTGACCTGCACTCGCACCAAGAGCCTCGTCCGCAAAAGGACGAGGCTCTTCATGTCAGCAATACTTAAATGGACATCGCCATCTGTTCAGCATGTTCCTCGCCGGGAAGTACGGAGGCGAGCTCGGCGCCCAATCCGAGATAAGCGCGCATACGCTGCATCATCTCAGCCCGGAAGCCGGGCCACAGGATGTGAATCTCGCCTACGTATCCGCGGCAGTTATACTCAGCGGTCACGCCGCGCTGGTCCTGGCGCACGGTGTTGATCTTCAACTGGCTCACGGTCAGCTCGCGGGTAACCTCCTTAAGCATCAGGGACGTCTTCTTCGTGGCGCTGGATACCAGCTCCATGTAGAGCTGAGGAGTCTTGAACAGGCCGCTCTTGCCGATCGCACGGCAGTCACGCTCGAAGACTTTATGAATAAACGTTAGCAGCAGATAGCTTCTCACCAGGGACAATTCATCTTTGGTTATATTCTCAGGAAGTGTTGGTATAGTTAGGGGAGTTCTCTTGGTAATCGCCATTATAAATCACCTCATTTATAGTATGCGAACCTTTGTTCTCATTATACATCGAACAGTCCATGAAATGCAATATTTAACATGAAATTTATGGATTGCAGCAAAAAATAAATTATTCTTGACTCATTCTTAGCGGCATGGTAAGATCTATCTTGTGGCTGCGGAAGTTAGCCAACTGAATATGCGGTCATGGCGGAATTGGCAGACGCGCTGGCTTCAGGTGCCAGTGGTAGCAATATCGTGGAGGTTCGAGTCCTCTTGACCGCATTATCCTAAAATGAATCAGCTCTTGAATCAGTCCTTTTGACGGTTCAGGAGCTTTTTGTTTGATTGGTTAGATCTGATTGATAATAGGAATTAAGTGTGCCAATATAGTTTTGCTATTGAAATAGGCCGCCTGTATTGTTTATGATAATATCTATGATATTCAATAAATCTTGAGTAGGTAGATTATGAATTTAAATGACAATATATTAATTAAGATTCGTGAAATGAGGGAAAGCTTTACTCCGGTTGAACGGCTCGTCGGAGATTATATTCTGGAGAACAAAGAAGAGATCCCCCATTTATCCATTAAGGAATTGGCCCAATCGAGTAAGACTAGTGATGCCTCGGTCCTGCGGTTCTGTAAAACAATGGGCTACAGCGGATACCGCAATTTTATTGTGAGTATATCAGCTTCTTTGGGTTCCCGTGATGAGGATGCAAAGGCCCAATATACAGATATTCAGCCGGGTGATGATCTCCCGACCATTATTTCAAACATTTCGCTCAACAACATGAAATCCATTGAGGACACACTTAGTGTGGTTGACCGGAAAGAGATCGCAAGAGCAGTAGAAGTGCTGTGTCATAGCAAAAGAATTGTTTTCTTTGGCATAGGGGCATCCGGAATCGTGTGTATGGACGGGGAACAGAAATTCTCACGCATTAACAAGATGTGTCATGCTTATACGGATGGTCATAGCCAGCTTACTGCAGCAACCTTACTCGGACAAGATGATGTTGCCATTTTTATTTCTAACTCTGGTGCAACCAGTGACATTATTGACGCTCTGATCATTGCCCAGAAGAATAAAGCGACATGTATTGCGGTTACCCGGTACAACAAAAGTGAGCTTGCGGTGCGGGCAGATATTGTTCTTAGCATATCTACCCCTGAAATAACGATCCGCAGTGGTGCCATGGGCTCGCGTATTGCTATGCTGACAATCGTCGACATCCTGTTTGCCGGTGTGGCAAGTGCAGAATACGAGCAGGTAAAAACCTCTTTAACCAATACCCATAATATTTTGAAGAAAAAGCTCAGATATTAAGTACTCGAAATGGATTTGGAGAAGCATTGATCGGTCATCGGTCAATGCTTTTTTTATTTCTTCTTAGCGATGTCAGATTATCTACACCATAAAATGTTTGATTGTGGCGAATCTAATGATTCGTTTTTCGAGAATACGGCAGAAGAAGTGACAGAAACGTTTGACAAAAGTGAGAATTGTTTATTGTAAGCGCTTTATAAATGTGGTATAACTGATTATACGAGATACTGAAATAAAAAATCGGAATAATACTCATAAATAAAATTTTATTTCAAAATCTATTGACGGCTTTGGGGATATAGATTAGTATAAAAATTAATAAATGTATGATATTCTAACATGAATTGTTAGATATACGTAATTTATATTTAACAAGAAGGAGGATGACTATGAATGACTACCTTGCGGGATTAACCACAGAAGCCGTGAATCCGGACACCCTGATGATTGATGAATGTACCACTGAACAAATGGTTCAGTTAATGAATCAGCAGGATGCTCTGGTCTCCGCAGCCATCGCTAACGAAATCCCGCAGATTGCAAGAGCGGTAGATATTCTGCACCACAGGCTGTCTGCTGGCGGGAGAATGTTTTATATAGGAGCCGGCACATCCGGAAGATTGGGTGTTTTGGACGCTTCTGAATGTCCTCCTACCTTTGGTACAGATCCTTCCATGGTACAAGGATATATCGCTGGGGGTGATATTGCTTTACGGAGTGCGGTTGAAGGCTGTGAAGACGATGAGGAGGCAGGGATCGCATTAGTCGATAGCATCGGGGTGACAGACCGGGATGTAGTGATCGGCATTTCGGCAAGCGGGAGTGCCAAGTTTGTGATTGCAGCTTTAGTGAAGGCGAAGGAGCTTGGGGCAGCTACCATCGGTGTATGCAACAACAAGGGCTCGAAGTTTGAACCCATTGCAGATATTTGTATATCACCTGTTGTAGGGCCGGAGGTCATTAGCGGCTCGACCCGGTTAAAGGCGGGAACGGCTCAAAAGCTGGTGCTTAATATGCTGACAACATGTACTATGGTCAAGTTAGGGAAAACCTATAACAACTTAATGGTTGATCTCAGAGCCAGTAATTTCAAGCTGGTCGACCGCTCCCTCCGCATTATTATGAGTACGACGGGTGTTGACACCCAGACCGCCTCAGAGACACTTGAGCAGGCAGGAATGAATTGTAAGCTGGCCATCATGATGATTAAAACGGGGTTAGATGTAGTGGCGGCAGAAGAAGCGCTTGAAGCAAATGGAGGACGCCTGAAGCAAGCGATCCTGTCAGTGAATTAAGACGCAGGAACAGGAATCGCCGGATGGATGCTTGTGAAAATTAAGGAGGCTGCTATCGATGAAAAAAAGAAAAGGTTTAACGCTGTTGTTGTCGGCAATCATGATGATGTCGCTGTTATCCGCCTGTGGAGGGAAAGGAAATAACACTGCGGGTTCTGCAAATTCCGGAAACACAGGCAGCAGCGGTGCGGGAAAAGATACGATAACCGCATTATTGCCTCCGGTATCAGCTAATTACCAGGCCCGTTTTGCGGATATGGAAAAAGAATTTAATGCACTGCATCCTAATTTGACACTGAAAATCGAACCGGCGAGCTGGGAGGATATGACACAAAAGCTGGATACACAAGTCAATGCAGGCTCCCCTCCGGATATTGCCTGGATCGGTGCCTCCGGACTTTCGAAATATGCGGCACTGGATGTACTAATCGACCTGAACACCGTCCTGTCTGACGAAGTTAAGGCGGATTATGACGAAGTTCCAATGAAGTATTTTCAATTGGGTGACGCCCAGTACGGCCTGCCGGCGTATATGGAAATCCACACGATCGGCGGTAATAAACAATTCCTCGAAGAAGCCGGAATTGACTGGAAGAGTATTCAGCAAAACGGCTGGACCTATGATGAGTTCCGGAAAGCTATTTCCAAGGGTGTAGTCAAAAATGATAAAGGTGAAACCAGCCGTTACGGTTTCGTATTCGCGACCTCCGGTGTAGCTTCTAAGGACTACCTGGCTATTCTTGCGAAAACAGCAGGTCTGCCGGATTACTTCGATAAAGACCTCAAGTACACGTATACCAGCAAAAAATTCCTGGGTCTGCTGACAGCGATCCGTGAAATGATCGACGATGGTTCGATGCCTAAAGAGTTAAGCTCCATCGATGCCGGCAAACGCTGGAATATGTTCCTGACCGGCCAAACGATGATCACGGGTAAAGGCTTGTCAGCATTTGAAAACTCCGCCCGTCTGAACAATGAGAAAATTAAAGCGAACGATGGATCAGCGGTTGCGGATTCGATCGAAGTGGATTACATTTCCCTTCCGGTTCCAACCTTCAACGGTGCCGATTATATCCCTACTTCTATTGTGGATGGTTATATCGCACTCCGTGGTAAGAAAGAGCCTTCAGAAGAGCATATCAAAAATATTGCCCTGGCGATGAACTTCCTGTCTTCCGGTTCGATTGCTGCCAACTATAGTAATGAGCTGTTCTTAACACCAATTACCGAGTCTGCACGGAATGCAGAAGTGCTTGAACAGTTCCCGCGTAATGAAGACAACGTTGCTGCAGGTCAAGCTATGATGGCCAAAGCACTCCCGGCCCGTACAGATATTCCTACGGAGCAGGCTGCTGAAGCGCTGAAAATCGAAACAGAAGTGATCATTCCTAAACTGCAGGCATTGCTTGCCAATGAGATCTCCCCGCAAGAGATGTACGATGCAGTGAAAGCAGCCGCCGTCAAATCCTTCGGTGAAGATGGTGTGGTCGCTGACTAGATTGTCATATAGGCCGGCATGTGAAGTGAAAGCTGTACGAGGCTTAAACGTACAGCTTTCCTTCTGAATTTTGGCAAGCAGAAGGTACTTTTTTTGAAGAAGAGAGGTGCGGCCCAATGAATCAAATGTTGACCAAACGAAAAAAGCTGAAGCTCGAAAGTGACACCGGTTGGGGATACGCGTTTATCGCAGTAGCACTTATTGCATTTTCTTTATTTACTGCCTATCCGGTAATCAATGCTTTTATAATCAGCCTGCAGAAATATCGTCCGCTAGGGTCCACTTATGTCGGCCTGGAGAACTTCGTCAATTCCTTTTCGGATGAGCTGTTCTGGAAAGCACTGAAGAATACATTAGTCTATACGCTGTTAACTGTCCCGTTTAATATTTTTCTGTCCTTCCTTGTGGCCATTCTGATTATGCCTTTTAAGAAAAGAACACAAACGATATTTAAAGCGGTCTATTATTTGCCGGCTGTAGCTTCAGGTGTATCGCTTGCTGTCGTATGGCTGTGGATCTTTGATCCGTTAAAATCAGGTATTGCCAATCAGGTGGTTGGTTTGTTTGGAATCAGCAATCAGAACTGGCTTGGTTCCAGTGCAACGGCCATGTTCTCACTTGTATTAATGTCCTGGCTGTCAAGTCATGGTACAGCGATCATTATCTATCTGGCTGCATTGCTTAGTATTGATAACAGTTATTATGAAGCAGCTGACATTGATGGAGCGACTTTTTTGCAAAAGCTGCGGTATATTGTCATCCCTTTCCTTAAGCCAACAACGCTATTCCTGCTGGTTACAGGGGTCATTGGTTCCTTCCAGGTGTTCCAGAACGCTTATCTGATGACAGGCGGCGGACCGGACCATGCCACAACCATGGTAGGATTGTTAATCTTTAACAATGCGTTCACATACTTCGAGTTTGGTGAGGCAGCGGCCCAATCCTTACTTCTGGCAGCGGTAATTGCCTTGATCTCATTCTTCCAATTTAAATTTTTAGGTAAAGACATAGAATACTAGGAAAGGGGCAGAAGCATATGGGGTTGTTCAACAATAGTATCAAAAGCAAAGGGTCTGTGTTCGCCCGTAATGGTCTGATCATTACATGTCTGCTCCTGTTTGCTGCAGCGACCATTTTCCCGATCTACTTTATGATCATTTCCTCGTTCGGTGATCCGGTAGAAGCGGGCGCAATGAGCTATTCGCTGATCCCGGCGAAGATTTCCTTTGAGTCTTATAAATTCTTTTTTAACTTCAGCGCCCATTCCTGGGATTGGTTAATAAATTCTTTTATAGTAGCAGCCTGTGTTACGGTATCGAACGTATTTTTCGCCACGCTTGCAGGATACGCTTTTGCCAAAATGAAATTTAGAGGAAAAGGCATCCTGTTCGCGATTTTGCTGGGGTCCATGATGATCCCTACTCAAGTCACCCAGGTTCCGCTGTATATATTGATCGTAAATATTTTTGAACTGCAAAATACGTATACAGCGCTGATTATGCCAAGCATTGTCACGGTGTATAACATTTTCTTGGTCAAGCAGTTCATGTCCTCCATTCCGGTTGAAATTATTGAAGCTGCCAAAATTGAAGGCTGCTCCCAGCCTAAAATCTTCTGGTATATCATTATGCCGCTGTCCAAAACGGTGATGGCGGTACTGGCGATCCTGACGTTTATGGCAGCATGGAATGACTTCTTCTGGCCGTTCCTGGTGACCAACACCATGGATATGCAGACGATTCAGGTGGGGCTCAAAAACTTCCGTTTTGCGAATACCACTTACTTTGCACCTATGATGGCCGGCGCAACCATTTCTGCGGTTCCGATGTTTATTTTGTTCTTCAGCTTACAAAAGTATTTCCTTGAAGGCGTAGCCGTCGGAGCGGTGAAAGGCTAATGGGCGGCCCATCGGAAGTAAATGTTACCTATCTGGTTGGCTTGATGTCCGGCACATCGGTAGACGGTATTGATGCCGCGGTAATTAAACTTTCTTCTACGCCGGATAAAGAGTACGGAATAGAGACGGAATTACTGGCTTTTGAGAACACTCCGTTTCCAGTGCATGTCAGAAGCTCGATATTCGAGCTGTTTGATCCTTCCAAGGCTACGGTGGATAAAGTAGGCGCAATGAACATGTGGCTGGGGGAATTATACGCCCGGGCTGCCATGTCGGTGATCCGCAAAAGCGGACTTATGCCTTCCCAAATACTCGCGATAGGATCACACGGCCAAACGATCTATCATGCACCGGAGGAGAAGAGGATGGACGGCTATAACCTGCACTGTACGGTGCAGATCGGGGAAGGTGCAGTGATAGCCAACCGGACGGGCATTCCCTGCATATCCGATTTTCGGGTTGCTGACCTGGCAATGGATGGACAGGGGGCGCCACTCGTGCCTTTTACTGAATATTTATTGTTTAACCATCCGGAGACAACCTCACTTCTGCAGAACATTGGAGGAATAGGGAATGTAACGGTTCTTCCGGCAGATGCTTCTCCCGAAGAGGTGTATGCTTTCGATACAGGGCCCGGAAATATGATTATTGATGGTCTTGTAGCCCATTTATTTGCGCCAATGACGATGGATGCCGGGGGGGCAATTGCTGCGGGCGGTGAGGTGATTGATCAGCTTTTGAAGTGGATGCAGCAGGATGAATATTATACGCTGCCTTTACCGAAATCGACGGGCAGAGAGCGGTTCGGACAACCATATGTTGCACGAATACTTCAGATGATGGAGGAGCATCACTGGAAGGCTGAGGATGTGATTGCCACAGCTACACGCTTGACAGCATGGAGTATTGTGGACAGCTATGAACGGTATATTGCACCCCGGCATCAGGCTCAGCAATTGCTGATTGGCGGCGGGGGGAGTTATAACCTGACGTTAATGCGTGAGTTGCAGCAGTTATTTGCCCCCTTTGGAGTGCAGGTGCTGACACAGGAGGATATTGGCGGCAATAGCGATGCCAAGGAAGCCGTCGCATTTGCTGTGCTGGCTTATTATACGATGAACCGTCTGCCGAATAATATCCCCCAGGTAACCGAAGCTTCCCGGCCGGTAGTTATGGGCAAAATTTCTTGGCCCCATCCGGAATTTAGGAGGGTTGAATGATGCAAATCAGACTCTTCTCCATGGAGGATCTTTCTGCAGTGGTGGCACTCTGGAACCGGGAGGCTACCAAATATGACTACAAGCCGTTTACGGAGCAGGAATTTCAGGACACCTTCATCAATCATGCTTATTTCGATGCGGAGTGTATGTGGGTAGGCTGTAATGAACAAGGGATTGCCGGTTTTGCAGCCGGCTGCAGCGGGGATGATCTTCCGCTCGGCGATGTGGCCGGCTATATTACGTGCGTAATTATCGATCCGGGAGCCGCTTCTTTAGAGCTGTATGATGCCTTTGTGCTGCGCATGGAAACAAGATTCCGGCAGCTTGGCAAAAGTCAGGCAGAGGTGTTGTTCTTCAACCCTGTTAAGCTGAAATGGACGATTCCAAGCGCACCGCAACATGAACACAATAATGCACCGGGAATTAGTAAAGACCAGCCGTTATATGATGCTTTAATCGCCAGAGGGTATGCGGACCGGGCGACACAATGCGGCATGTACCTGAGGCTGGGCAGCTTTAGTGTGCCTGAAGATATTGCAGTCAAAGAATATAAGGCCAACCGTAAAGGCTATCAGGTTACTCATTATGCCCCCGCTGTTCATACAGGGCTTGAAGCCATGCTTGCTGCCCTGCAGAATCCGCAGTGGGAGAAGGATGTCGCTGCGCATGTAAAGAATGGTGAGCCTCTTGTGGTGGCTGTTCATGGCAGTGAGGTTGTGGGTTTTGCAGGGCCAATTATGACAGAACCGGATGGCCGGGCATTTTTTTGCGGGATCGGGGTACACCCGGAGTATGAGGGGCATGGTCTCGGCAGTGTCCTATTTTTCCGGATGGTTGAAACTTTTCAGCAGGCAGGCTGTCAATATATTTCTTTGTTCACTGGCAGCAATAACCCGGCTCTTCAAATCTACCATAAAGCAGGATTTCAGAATGAAAAACAATTTTCTATATTGCGGAGGGAGCTGTAAGGATGAGCGGAAAGTTGACAGTTTTAGCGATTGGAGCGCATGTTGGGGATGTGGAATTGGCGTCCGGCGGTGTACTGGCCAGCCATAGCTTAAAAGGAGACCGGATCGTAACCCTGGCTTTAACTCCAGGTGAAAGAGGCGTGCCGGCCGGGCAGGAGTTGCAGGAGTACCGTCAGCAAAAAATCAAAGAGGCGGGAGTATTTGCTGATATGCTGGGCGGTGAAGCCGTTGTTTTTGATTATTGTGACGGAGAGCTGCCTGATAATCAGCAGATCCGGCTGGAGGTCTGCGATGTGATCCGCCGCGTGAAGCCGGACATTATCATCACCCATTGGAAGAACAGCATGCATAAGGATCATGCACTGACCCATTATATCGTGAACGATGCAAGGTTTTTTGCAAGTCTGTCTTCTTTCGAGCGTGAGCTTCCTGCTCATTTTGCGGCAAAGCTGTATTATTCGGAAAACTGGGAAGATGCTGTGGACTATGTTCCTTACGTATACGTGGATTTTGATCAGGCAGCCTTTGATTTATGGATTGAGGCTTTGAGCCAGCATTGGTTTGTGACGAACAGCAAGTCTTTTAAATACATGGATTACTATAAAGCGTTGGCCGTTGTCCGGGGCTGTGAAGCAAGAAAGACCTATGCCGAAGCCTTCATGGTACCTGCCGAGACGATGAAGCTCAGACAATCGGGTCTTGCGTGATATGGTGTTGAACGGAATTGACTCTATCGCAAAGTATATTCATCTGTTTAAAGGTAAACGTGTGGGGTTAATTACAGCGCCGACAGGGCTTGCCAAAGATTTCAGATCAACCATTACGATCTTACACGAACATTGTAATCTTACGGCTATGTTCTCGCCGGAGCATGGTGTCCGCGGAGATTTGGATGCCGGGGCATTAGTGGAGACGTATACGGACCCCTACACCAATGTTCCGGTCTACAGCCTGTACCGCAAAGATTCCAAGCGTTTAACAAAGGAAATGCTGGAGAAGGTAGATATCCTTGTGTATGACATCCAGGATGTTGGTGTACGGTATTATACCTTCATTTATACGATGCTGTATGCTCTTGAGGATTGTGCGGCGGCGGGGGTGGAATTTGTTGTTCTCGACCGGGTGAATCCGCTGAACGGGGTGAACGTGGAAGGGAATATCTTACAGCCCGGCTTCAAATCCTTTGTCGGGAATTATGAGCTGGCTGTCCGGTACGGCCTGACCGCAGGTGAAGTGGCTGTCATGGCCAATGATCAAATGAACTGGAAGGCAGCGCTTCATGTCGTCCGTCTGGAAGGCTGGGAACGGAGCATGTCCTTCCCGGATACTGGCTTAACCTGGGTTCATCCTTCACTGGGCATCCCCCGGTATGAGACAGCGTTGTTATATACAGGCACCTGTTTATTTGAGGGAACCAACTGCTCCGAAGGAAGGGGCACAACCTTCCCCTTTGAAATGATTGGTGCTCCCTTTATTGAGGCGCAGCAGCTGGCAGATGAGATGAACGCATTGCGGCTTCCAGGCGTGTATTTCCGTCCCGTTCATTTCAAGCCAACGGCATCCAAGCATGCTGGAGAGCTGTGCGGCGGCGTTCAACTATATATTACAGACCGCCAGGTGATCAAGCCGTTAGAGGTTGGCGTAACCTTATTATTTACGATAAGAGATTTGTTTGAGCTCTTTGCCTTTCTGCCTCCCGTGAAGGAGGGCTCACGTCCTTTTATTGATTTGCTGGGCGGAAGCAGCATCTACCGTACGAAGGATATTCAGGCCAAGCAGCTGCTCGAACAGTTTGCAGAGGATAGCAGGCAATTTGCAGAAATGAAACAGCAGTATCACTTATATCACTAGCGGATGGTGAATAGCGGATGAGAACGATAGAACAAATGAGCTTGCGTGAGAAAATCGGGCAAATGTTCGTAACAGGCTTTCCCTCAACGGAGATGTCCCCGGAGCTGAAGGAGGTCATTGAGCAGTACAAGATCGGGAATATTATTTTATTCTCCCATAATATCAGCAATAAATATCAATTAGGCGGGCTTGTAACAGAGCTGCAGCAATGGTTCACCACCCATACAGGCATTCCGGGCTTTATTACCATTGACCAGGAAGGCGGCCGGGTGACCCGAATGCCCAAGGACGCGACGAATGTAGCCGGAGCCATGGCCATTGCCTCTTCTGGACGCCCTGAAAATGCTTATGCAGCAGGCAGAATAACGGCCCGGGAGCTACAAGCATTAGGCATTAATTTCAACCTGGCGCCCGTGATGGACGTTAATAGTAATGCACTCAATCCGGTAATCAACGTCCGCTCTTACGGCGATTCCGTTGAGACAGTATCGCAGTACGGGATTCAAATGATGAAGGGCCTGCTTGATGGCGGCGTAATGTCCTCGCTGAAGCATTTTCCCGGTCATGGGGATACGGATGTCGACTCACATGTTGGCTTGCCTGTCATTAACAAAACGGTGGAAGAGTTAGAACAGCTTGAGCTGCTGCCCTTTAAGGCTGCCATCGGGCAGGGTGCCCAGGCCATCATGAGCGCACATATTTTATTCCCGCAAATTGAAACGTCCGGTGTGCCGGGAACGATGTCTTATACGATTATTACAGAGCTGCTCAAAGAGAAATTGGGATTTACCGGGCTGGTTGTATCCGATTGCTTGGAAATGGATGCGATCAAGCGCTATTACGGGACGGCCAAAGGTGCATTGGAAGCCATTAAAGCAGGGATCGATCTGGTGTTCATCAGTCACACGCCTGCAACGGTTAAAGAAGCGGTTCATTTAATAGAAGAAGCTGTAGCAGCCGGTGATCTGGATGAAGCGGTTATTGATGCAGCCGTCGCCAAAATTTTAGCCTACAAAGCCCGCTATGCGGATATTGGGGAACCGGATTACGGGATCGTGGGCTGCGGGGTACACCGCCGGGCGAACGAGCTGATGCGTACGGAAACGATCTGTCTGATTAAAGGTGAGATCGAGCCCGTTCAGGCAGGTGACGGGGAGGTGTTGTTTATGGGCTCCTATGCCTACCGGACCGATCTGGCCGCCAGCAGTGTAAATCAGGAGCTTAGCTTCCCGCAGTATATGGGTGAGCATTTCACTGCAGCGTACGAGCTGATCAGCATTGATCCGGACGAGGAGCAGATTAACGCAGTGCTGCAAAAGGCTGAAGGGTACAAGCATGTGGTTATCGGGCTGTTTAATGCGCGTGAAAATACAGGCCAGCTGGCGCTTGTGCAGAAGCTTGTGGCGGCAAACTGTAAAGTAACGGCAATTGCACTCGGCCGGCCTTATGATTTAGCTTTAATCGAAGGCGAATATTGCGGCATTGCCGCCTTTGAATATACACCGGATGCGTTCAAGTCCCTTATTCCCATCCTGAATGGTGAGGTCACACCAGCTGCCAGCATTACGATTCAGCTATAGGGGGACATAAGCATGGCATTTATTGTTGGCATTGACGGGGGCGGTACCAAGACAGCTGTCATTGTTACTCATGATGATCAGGAAGAGCCTTTACTCTCCTTTACCGTAGGGCCTATTAATTATAACGGCGGTGATGCCGGGGCTATTGCTGCCGCTTTCGGGGAGGTTTTTGATCAGATCAGGTCCTGCTGCACAAGCCTCGCGGAAGTTACTCATGTATGTATAGGAGCGGCAGGCGTAAGCAATCCGGCAGTAGCCCGTTTTTTGGAGGAGCAGGTGAGAGCTAACGGTTATAAGGGGCCGCTAACGATTACCGGTGATCAGGAAACCGCACTATATGGGGCCCAGAATGCGATGCAGGGCATTATTCTCATTGCCGGTACAGGCTCCATTTGCTTCGGGGTTAATGAACAGAGAGAGCGGCACCGCACAGGAGGCTTCGGCCATCTGATTGATGATGAGGGAAGCGGCTATTATATCGGGCGTGAGCTCTTGTCTGTGCTGGTTCAGGCAGAGGACGGAAGAATAGCGGATACAGTTATTCCTGCGCTGGTATATAAGCAGCTTGGACTTAGTACGGTGCAAGAGGTGATAGGTTTTGTCTACGACAAAAACACAACGAAGAAAGAGATTGCAGCGCTCGCCCCGGTCATGACGGCAGCATGCGGGCTCGGGGACGCCCGGGCGCTACAACTGGCGGAGCAATGTGCAGCCGGTCTGTTTGAGCTTGTGGTGCCTGTTATTGAGCGGCTGAAATTATATGAGAGCAAGGTTGCAGCTGCGGGAAGTGTGCTGCAGAAATCCCGTTTTGTAAGAGAGGCCTTAGAGCGGAAGCTTGCCCGCAGCTACCCGCAGACCAAGCTGATTATGCCTGTTCATAATGCAGCCTACGGTGCTGTACTGCTCGGAAAATCAAAAATGGGTAACGGGTAATCCTATGAAGGAAGCAAAAGAAGGGTGTGCCATAAGTCCGGCAGTTGTGGACTTGCGGCACACCCTTTTAAAATTTGTCGGTCAAATAAAACACGGACTGCTGTTTCGGGAACAGGGCCTGCAGAATATCAGCATGTTCTACAGGGGCTTTAGCTTCAACTGCGCCTTCCGCAGAATAGCCGAAGATGATATAAGAGATCAGATCCCGCTCATCCACTTCTATGGTTATCCGGGACCCGGCCTGACTGCTCCCGGAAACGGAAAGCCGCTTCTGACGGTAGTCGAGGTAGATGATGTCCTCCCCGCATTGCAGCGTTAGGAACAGCTCCTGATCTGCCATCAAGTCATTGCCGTTAAGGCGATGCTCCAATTCAGGCTGAAGCTTGTGGAAGGTAGAATACAGGTTGATCATTTTCCACATCGCCATATGGATGGGAACGGGCTCTGCCTGATGCTGCTGATAATAGGAATATAACTTGTGATCCTCAGGAAGCATCGCCATGATTTGCTTGGCATTCGGCCGGAGACGGCATAATTCATGAAATAAGTACTGGACGCCGTCCGCTGCCTCATCCAGATAGTTGAGTTCGTTGATAAATACCTGTTCGGTGTCCTTTTTTTCGATAATGCCATAAGCGACAATTTTATGATTGTGCTGAAGCAGCAGACAGTCCGATTTCTTCCATTCCGGCCAGCGGATCAGATCCTTCCAGTAGGTTTCATTACGGACTACGGTATAGGTGCGGTTCTGATTGAATTGTTCATAAATACGACGGATATCATCCAGATAACGGGGCTCAAAAGGTATGATCTCATAACCGTCCGGCTGCCCGCTCCACACCTGATTCTCAACAGCGTAAGCGGTCTCGGGAATCAGTCTCCAGCCGGCCTTCTCATAGAAGGCATGCTTGCTGGCCAGAAGTACACTTATATCATAATCGGCTTCTCTCATGTAGTCTGTTTGTGCAGCAAGAATTTTGTGGGTCAGCCCCATGCCGCGATAATGGGGATCTGCAGCGACGCTGCCCATGGCACCTGTGTGCAAGACCGCTTGGCCGACTCTGATGGAAAGCGGAAAGATTTGAACATTGGCAGCAACCTGGCCGCCGACCGTCGCAAACCAGGTCGTATCCGGGTCATAGGAGGTGTCGAGGTCTAATCTTTCCTGGAAATACTCCCGGCCTACAGAGAAACATTCATCTAAAATATCGTAAATCTGTTCAAGCTGTTCTCTGTCCGGCCGGTTGGTTACGCTGATATTTTGTTCTGGTGTTGTCGTCATCTGTTCTTTCCTCCCGGGTCGCCAATCTGAAAATTATTGTCATAGTTAGATCTTAATATTGAAAATAATTTTCGTCAATACATCTGCTGGAGTATAGGGCTATCATCCGACACTTCGCAAGATATTGATGATTGATCAGGGAATCCTGAAGCTTTATGATCATATCATGCAACACGCTGTTGGATGATTTAAAGGAAATATGAGGAGCCAGGGGGAATTGGAATGGCAGCACAACCCGTCAGGATTTTAATTTTCGGTGCAGGTGTCATCGGGAGTATCTATGCAATGAAGCTTATGGAAGCAGGTATTGATGTGACCCTGTTGGCACGCTCAGACAGATTTAGATCTTTACAAGACAAAGGTCTGCAATATAATGACAAAGGTATCGTCCGATCCGTTCCGGTGAAGGTCATTGATTCGCTCGAAAATGATGATGTATACGATTATATTTTCGTTACCGTCCGTTACGACAAGGCCGAATCCGCGTTGTTAGCGCTGAAGGATAATCAAAGTCCGAATATCGTTACGATGACCAATAGCTCCAATGGATTTTCTTCTTGGCGGGATATTGTCGGGGATCGGCTGCTACCGGCTTTTCCCGGCTTCGGCGGACAGATTAAAGAGGGGGTCCTGTACGCCCGGTTCATGCCCAAGTTTCTAGTGGCCACCTCATTTGGCGAAGTGAACGGCGCAGTAACGCAGCGCGTTTTAAAGCTCGCACAAGTATTTCAAGCCGCCAAGCTTCCCTACGTTATCAAAAAGGATATGCAGGCGTTTCTAATCACTCACTCCATATCCGACATTGCTCTGCTGGGCAGTTTGTACGGCGGAAACGCAGACCCGGCCCGAACCCGAAGGACGGCGCGCCACATCACAGTCACTCTTAAAGCGTACCTCAGGAAAATTAAACAAGCGGATGTTGCCGTTGATCCGCCACTTTTCACAATAGTCTCAAAGCTCCCAAGCTTCATGCTGGATGTTCTCTTCATTGCTTGGCTGCGCACGAAAATGGTTAAAGATATGCTGCTGCCGGATTATGCAAGTGCTGCGAATCAGGAGGTAGTGCAGCTGGAGAAGGATCTGACGAAATTTTTATCTGTGCAGAGCGGCTGATGAATCGATTGTTCCGGTATTGTAACCTGTCTGTTTATTCTTCACTTCCAGCGGATGGTAAGGTTGAAGGACTGAAGCAGGCAGGAGGCTTACCATGAAGACAAGAATAGGAATGCTACTGAATATAACCATATTAGCGGGCAGCCTGGCCGGATGCAGTCAGGCCACAGAGCCGGCAGGCGCACAGCACATCCCGGTCACTCCAGCACCAGAACAGGCAGCGCAAGAGGAGAATCTGATTCCGCGCAACACCTCCGAACCTTTTATCGGGCGAATGGAGCTGGATCAGGCGACGGAGGAATTCATCTATGGAACCTGGAAGGTGGACAAGCTGCTGGGCTTCGCGAATTCCTATAATGACGCATCTGAATATCCGACAGGTCAGGACATCATTGGTGATGAGCTTGTGATTCATCAGGATTACTTCTCCTCGATGGGGCTAGAGGGCTATGAAGCATACCAATACGAGTTAACCAATCCCCGCTACAGCATAACCCAGAGACATTATAACAGGGATTCCTTTTACAGAGTGAATAAACTGGATCTGCCCATGATCGGGACCAACGATATAACGACCGGCATAGACGTAACTGAGCCTTCGCCGGGGCTGGGTGTACCGCTGAGCTTCATCGATGTGAATCATAACAAGCTGATCCTGTGGATCGAAGCCGCAACGTTTGAGTTGATAAGAGTGGACGAATAGGGTAATAAGTAGTGTGACCAAGTGTTGAATCAGGACAACTGAAGAGTTTGGAAAAGAACAGAGGCGCAGGATGGATTCCATCGGCACCTCTGTTTTTGATTTTTAGCCCCTTTCCAAATCCCCTGAAATAACGTGCAGAATGGTATTGACGCCTGGAGAATGAACATGTTAATATTTTCCCGTAACATACTAACATGTCAGTTAGGCTATATAGCATGTTAGCATGTTAACTCATTGATCCTATTTCAGGAGGTTATTTTGTGGATGTGGCTAATGTTGTAATCGGTTTCATTATGGTTTTATCATTTTTTGGACTGGTATGGTATTGCGTCAAGGGGTATAACCTCATGGTCGGCTTCTTCGTGATGTCGGTGCTATGGACTACCATTGCCCTGATCGGCAATAGCATTCATCCCACCTCAGTGATGGAGGGCAAGACGTTCATTGACGTCCTGACGAATGTGTTCCAGACGGGGCCGGAGAACTATGGTAAGGCGATATTGGTTAACATTTTCTTCGGCGCCTTCTTCGGCAGAGTCCTGATCGACACCGGCATTGCCGCCACTCTGATCCGCAAGGTCGTTGAGCTTGGGGGAGACAAACCACGCATCACCATGTCCCTGCTATGTATTGTCACCGCTGTCATCTTCACCTCCATGACCGGTATTGGCCCGGTAATCTCCATTGCGGTCATCGTGCTGCCGATTATGCTGTCGCTCGGAATTCCTTCACCGATCGCCTTGTTCTCCTTCATGGGCTCGATCATGGCCGGAATCTTCGGGAATATCGTGAATTTTACGCAATATCAGGCGATTTTTGCAACAGCCAATGAAAGCTATGCCAGCTATGACTATAATACATATTTCAAATTCGGCATGATTGCGATGGCTGTGTCACTGATCGTGGTGCTGGTGGTATCCAACCTGATGATGAACCGCAAGCTGTCCCGGGCCTGGGCGGCCACGCCGGATAGCGGAGCTACTGTAGATGCACCTGCCATCTCGTGGATTTCCATTATTCTGCCGGTCATCGGTGTAGTGCTGTTCAAGGTTCCGATTATTTTCGGATTTATCTTCGCAGCCCTGTTCGCCTTGTTGACCTGCGGCAAGCTGAAGGGCGGTTTTGCAAGCGTTTGCAGAATGGTGTCGAAGCAGTTCGCGGACGGAGCGATCGATGTAGCGCCGATGATCGGCTTCCTGCTCACGCTGTCGATGTTCAACAATGCGGCGACCTATGCTTCCCCTTATTTCAAAACCCTGCTGGACGGCGCAATGCCTCAGACCGCGCTGCTCCTGTGTATTGTCTTTGCCATCCTGACACCGCTCGGCTTCTTCCGCGGCCCGATGAACCTTGTCGGTTCGGGTTCGGCCATCCTGGCCGTCGTGGTGGCAACCGCAGCCTGGCCGGTGCAATTCCTCTACCCGCTGTTCGCCATCACTACTGTTGCACCGCAGCATTTGGACGTTACACAGTCCTGGGTTGCCTGGGGCTTCGGCTACACGAAGGTTCCGGCTAAGGAATATATGAAGATGTCGATTCCCACCGGCTGGATCATCGGGATTATCCTCTGTGCGGTTGTGTTCTTTATGTACGGAAATCTGGTGTAGTCCACTATTAATGAAGAGAAACGGAGAAATCATATGAGTAAAATGGTTAGAATGGGTATCGACGTGGGGGGAACCCATACCAAGGCAGTTGCCATTGATAATGCGACACATGAGATTATCGGGAAATCATCTGTGAAGACGACGCATGACCATCCCACCGGTGTAGCCGCAGGGGTAGTGAAATGCTTCCAGAACTGCCTGGAGGAGAATAACATCCGGCCGGAGGACGTTGTGTTCGTAGCCCACAGTACCACGCAGGCTACCAATGCGCTGATCGAGGGCGATATTGCCCAGGTGGGCATCATCGGTCTGGCGAAGGGCGGTCTGGAGGGCTGGCTGGCCAAGCGGCAGACCAGGCTTCAGAATATCGATCTGGGCAACAGCAAGGAGATCAAGATCTACAACAGCTTCCTGAATGTGCGCAAAATGTCCGAAGCCTCCGTGGTGACGGTCATCGACGAGCTGAAGCGCCAGGGGGCACAGGTGATTGTGCCTTCGATGGCTTTTGGCGTAGATAACGGGCGGCCGGAGGAGCTGGTTTATATCGAAGCGGAGAAAAAAGGCATGCCGACCACGATGGCCTCCGACATTACGAAGCTGTACGGACTGACCCGGAGAACGCGGACGGCCGCAATCAATGCAAGCATTCTGCCGAAGATGCTGGATACCGCCAATTCCACCGAGAACTCCGTGCGCGATGCCGGGGTCCATGTTCCGCTGATGATTATGAGAGGCGACGGCGGCGTCATGGAGATCAGTGAGATGAAGAAGCGGCCGGTGCTGACGATGCTGTCGGGTCCGGCGGCATCCGTCATGGGCTCGCTGATGTATCTCAGAGCGTCGAACGGGGTGTACTTCGAGGTCGGCGGCACAACTACCAATATCGGGGTGATCAAAAATGGCCGTCCGGCCATCGACTATTCCATCGTCGGCGGTCATCCGACCTATGTCAATTCACTGGATGTCCGGGTGCTCGGTGTGGCCGGCGGGTCGATGATCCGGGCGAACAAAAGCGGAGTGGTCGATGTCGGACCGAGATCGGCGCATATCGGCGGTCTGGATTACTCCGTATTCACCGACCCGGACAAGATCAAGGGAGCGCAGGTCGAATTCTTCTCGCCGAAGCCCGGTGATCCGGATGATTATGTAGCGATCCGGCTGGATAGCGGGGAGCGGGTGACGATTACGAACTCCTGCGCGGCGAATGTGCTGGGACTGGTGAAGCCGGAGCATTTCTCCTACGGAAATGTGGAGGCGGCTCGAAGAGCGATGCAGGCGCTGGCGGATTACTGCGGAACGACCGTGGAGGATATCGCCAAGCAAATTATGGAGAAGGCCTATGCCAAGATCGAGCCGATCATTCTGGCGCTGGCCGAGAAATACAAGCTGGAGAAGGATCAGATCTCGCTGGTCGGCGTGGGCGGCGGAGCGGCTTCGCTGATTGTCTATTTCTCCGAGAAAATGGGCCTCAAATACAGCATCCCGGAGAATGCGGAGGTTATCTCTTCGATTGGAGTTGCCTTGTCGATGGTCCGCGATGTTGTAGAGCGGATTATTCCGTCCCCGTCCAAGGAGGTAATCGCAGCGCTCAAAATGGAAGCCATGAACAAGGCCATCCAGAGCGGGGCCACACCGGAGAGCATCGAAATTCATATCGATATTGACCCGCAGACCTCCAAGGTGACGGCAATCGCTACCGGTTCGACCGAGGTGAAGACGACCGAGCTGCTGAAGGAATGCGATGAGGCGGAGCTGCGTGAGCTGGCTGCCCAGGATATGCGCATCCCTGTAGAGCGGACGGAGCTGCTGCAGAAGACGCGGTATGTCAGTATTTTCGGCGAGAAAATGGATAAAGCCGGAGAAGCCGGTGCAGTCCGCATCCTCGACACCAAGGGCTTCATCAAGGTGCAGAGAGGCCGGGCCATGGCGCTGAAGACCACAGCCGGGGACTATCTCAGCGCGGTCAAGCAGCTATGGGAGGCTATGGCGGTCTATCAGACGGAGCTGATCGCAAGGCCCGACTTCTACCTATGCATCGGCGCGCGGGTCATGGATTTTACCGCCTCGGATTTCGAACAGCTGGAGCTGCTGATGGACATTGAAGTATCCACGTTCGAGCCGGACACGGAGGTTATTGTGGTGGCGGCCAATATTAAGCAGAGCTAAGGGCCATGCGGGAGAAAGCATAGACAGGAGGACGTATGCAAGTGGGGTCGAAGCTTGGAGAGCTGCTGTATCCATTGCTGGAGGTTGAGCATGAGGCTTGGGGAATGTATGCCTTCCGGAGAGACATTCTGAACCGGCGGATTCCGCCGGAGACGAAGCGGGAGATGCTGAAGCGGGCCAGGGCCTGCGGCACAGCATATGCACAGCGGATGATGCTTGAATATGGAACCCGTGATGCCCGGGAGCTTGCCGGGAGGATGAATCTGAAGGTCGAAATGAAGGGTGCGCTCATGACCGGCAAGCGTGTGCTGTTCGCCTCCTACACCCCTCCGGACCGGATCGAAATCATGGAAGAACCCTTGCGCAGAGCGGCGGAGCAGGTGCGGGAGGCGGGGGCTGGTCTAGTTGAACTTTTTCCGCAAGCTGGTATAATGAATACTATCCTTGGCCACGAAATTTATCATTTTGTAGAAGACAGGTTTGCACAGGAAATATACACCCGGACCGAGCGCATTCTGTTATGGAAGCTGCTGGGTCTGAAGAATTATTCTACAATACGCACCTTAAGTGAAGTTGGAGCCATGGCTTTTACACAGGAGCTGAACAGACTGCGGTATTCGCCGTTTATTCTGGATGTTCTGTTGTATTACGTCTACGACTCTGCCAGTGCGGAGACAATAACCCGTGATGTACTAGGAGTGAGTTCAGGGAAGGTGTAGGGAAGCCGTTGAAGATTATGAATAACAGTAATTCATTGAATGATGTAACTTATAATCGAATAAAAGAAGACATCATGAATATGACGCTTGAGCCAGGAATGGATGTCAGTGTACAGAAGCTCTCTGAACGCTATGGCGTCAGCCGCACACCGGTGCGGGAAGCTGTCGTCCGTCTTCAACAATCAGGACTGGTGGAAATATATCCTCAGCGCAAAACTGTAGTCTCTAAGATCGATCTGCAGCGAGTCCGTGAGGAGTGGTTCATCCGCACCTCGCTTGAGTCAGCAGTCATCGATGAGTTCATCCGCAAGTGCAGTGAGCTGGTAGCAGATACGATGCAGGAACTGATTAATAAGCAGAAGAAATACATGGACAAGAAATACTTCCGGGAATTCTATATTAAGGACAACCGCTTCCATCAGCTGATCTTCCAGACGGCCGGGGAGGAATTATCCTGGTTCACCATCGAAGAGGTGGCGTCCCATTACAACCGTATCCGTCTGCTTTACGGCAAGATGGAGGGGGTACAGCCGTCTGACATCGATAAGCATGTGAAGATGGTAGCGGTTACCCGCAAGCGCGATGTCGAAGGAATGCGCAAGGTGGTCATGGAGCATTCCAATACGCTGCTGGACCGCGTGCAGAGCATGTCCAAGCAATACCCGCAATTCTTCTAATTAAACACATGATTAAAGGCGTATCCGAAAGCTCCTCTCTATGGGGAATTCCGGGATACGCCTTTTTGTTTGCCATATAATCAGGCTCTTATTGCTTCTTGAGCCGGCGGTAATAGAGCCAGGATCTTCCGGTCAGCAGGCCGAAGAGCAGAATACAGAGGAACAGAAGGGACGTGTTCCATACCCGGAATGAGGTGAGACCGTCACGCACCAGCCCGTCCACAAAGGCCATTATATTCACACTATAGAGCAGCATAAGGGGTAGGAACAGCGCGGTATAGCTCACGGCAATCTTCCGGGCGTGCTTCAGGCGGTGGAACGGGTCACTGTAGATTTCCGGCTGCTCCGGGTGTCCGGCGGGATTCTCAGCCTCCCGGCCCCACAAGGTCCACTTTTGCAAGGAGAAGGGAGAGCTGTAGAGCTTGGTCCAGCCCGCCTCCTGATGCAGCTCGGCATATCCTTCGCCCGCAATGACCTGATAATCCGCGTGATAGTGCATGGTCCGCGAACGGCCTTTGCTGAAGTGGAACAGCGCACCTCCCAGGCTCACCTTGTAGAGATTCCAGCCCAGCAGCTCCTGCTCCTCCAGCCATTGCTCCAGCCGGTCAGGGGCATACATCCAGCCTAATTTCATGCGCGCCATTGTAGTGCCTGTAGGCTTATGTGATGCAGGGGACTTCTTCATGTCCGTGTGCCCATGGAGTAGTACCTTATTGGCCGCTCTGAGCTTGTTAAGCGAATAGACGGCAAGCACCAGCAGTAGTACTGCTAAGGCAGCGGCTGTCCAGGTTACCGCCCACATCGGGCTTGGCTGCATGCGGACAGGAGCATCGTTGGCGTAGGTTAGGCCTAGAGCAATCAGGGGAATCAGTGCAATGAGCAGCAGATACACTAGGATTCCCGTGAAAACGTAGGAGATGATGCGGTTCCGCCGCAGGATATCCTTGCGGGAAGGATAGACCTTAATCTGTGATAGCGGCTGAGTGTTCTCAAAGAGAGACCACTTTCCCTGCGGGAGCCGCTTGCTCCAGCCCTCAGCGGCGAGGGAGGATGCGAGCGGGGAGCGGGAGGACGGGCCGTAATCCAGTTGATACGTCAGCCGGACCGGCTCAGCCTGCTGGAACGTAAAGCGCCGGAGCAGCAAGCTCCATTCCTCCAGACGCCACCCCTTGCCGGCCATATCGGTTAGCCATGCCTCAGTTCCCGGCAGGTCGTAGCTCCAGAAGGGCCGAAATACAGTCTTCATTGAAATTCCTCCTCACTGGCGGCAGCATTGCGGTGAAGCTCCTTTAATCTGCCGATTTCTGCGCGCATGACGACCTTACCCAGATCAGATACCTCGTATACCGTCTTCCGCTCTTCATCGGCAAAAACAGTAATCAGTCCATCCTTGTTCATCTTGGTCAAGGTTCCATAGACCGTACCGGAGCCCAGCCGGAGCCGTCCCTCCGACAGCTCCTCCACATGCTTGATAATTCCATACCCGTGGCGCGGCTTCGTTAAGGACAGCAGAATATAGAAGGCCGTCTCGGTCATAGGGACATACTTGTTTAGAACCTTTTGCGTAAGGGACACTGTGTTCACCTGCTTCGATATTCATATGTCATGCTGCGACTATGTCATGCTGCGACTATGTCATGGTGTGACTATATCACGATGCGACATATTAATCAAGGTGAACTACACCGGTGGTAGAATCAGAGGCTGACCTATCGGCTGCCAGAGCTTGGGCACAAGCTGGGGCTGTGAACAGTAGACGGTCTGTAAATAACGGCTGATAGGGGCCAGACTGTCCTCAACCAGCACCTCCTTAATCTCTGAAGGTTTGGCGGGTATAGCTTGTCCGGTGGCGGACATGAATTGGGCGAGGGGAAGCAGCATGGCGCAGCTTTTGCGGTACAGCATCCGGTGCGGGAATCTGGGCGAGCTGCCGGAATCATATTTGGACAGCCTGATGCGGGAGAAGTGGGCAGCCAGCACCTGGCGGGCATCGAGCTTGAGCACGGCGAAGGGTTCGCCCGGTTCCCGGCGCGAATACATCGCAGCCATCGCCAGGCAGTCGCGCCAGGTCGGCCACAGGAACACATGGCGGTCCAGGCAGCGGCGGAACTCCTCTACGGTTGTACCGGGTGCCATCGCTTCAGGCCTGATGCGCAGATGGGAATTCAGCACCGCGCTTTGCCCGGCATAGCTTATCCGGTGCGCGGCCGTCCGGCGCTCCCCGTCTGCATGGGCAGGACTGAGCGCCGCAGAGGAATAAATGGCGTCAAGGGCAGCCATGGCGGGCAGATTCACTGCCCGGGTGAAGTGATAGAGGGAGGTGCGCAGCGGGCTTTTGGTTATGGCGTCAATCAGGGACGGGTTCATGGCAGCTTCTTGCCTTTGAGCGAGCTGAGGGGCATAGTCTTCACCTTGCGGTTCAGCAGCACCGCATTGATCTCGCCTCCGGCCAGGATGATGAACGAGCTGATATACAGCCAGATGAGCAGCACCGTCACGCCGCCGAGACTGCCGTAGGTTTTAGAGAAGTCGCTGAACTGATTGACATAGACGGAGAACAGGATGGAGGTCGTAATCCAGCCGATGGTGGTGAACAGCGCGCCGGGCATAACCTCGCGCAAGGCCAGTCTGCGGCTGGGAGCGATCCAGTAGAGCAGGGTGAAGACGATGAACAACACCAGCAGCGGAATCAGATATTGCAGCAGGTCCCATAGCCTCTGGAAGCCGTAAGGAAGGTCAAACAGCAGGAAGACCTGCGTCTTAAGCCAGGTTCCAAGCACAAGCAGCAGAATGCTGAGCAGCACGACTAAGCCGATCGTCAAAGTGGCGAGCAGGGCGATCCCGCGGATTTTCCAGAAGACTCTGCTCTCATCGATCTCATAGGCACGGTTCAGCCCCTTGATGATGGCATTGATCCCCTTAGAGGCGGCCCACAGTGTAGCCAGCATCCCAAAGGACAACAGCGTCTGGCTGCGCCCGGCGGATACATCGTGCAGAATCTCTTCTATGATAGAGATGGCTTCAGCGGGCATAATCTGTTCGAGCTGATGGATCTTATCCTCCAGGGAGATGTTCGCATACCCGATCAGGGTCATGACGAAGATCAGAAAAGGAAACAGGGACAGAATCAGATAATAAGTCAGCTGCGCGGCAATTCCCTGGACATCGTCGGCATTGATTTTGACCCATAGCTGCTTGATAAAAGTGTAAGTGCCTCTGGCACCGGCGGAGCTGCTGTTCATAGAATCCTCCTTGAGCGATAGATGAGTAGGCTACCATGTTAGCCAAATCCTTCAATATATATGTATACCCGGCAAAATATCCTTCCACCCGCTAACCTGTACATTTGGCAGCACACTGAAAATTTCCGGTATCGTGTCTGTACAGATTCTGTTATTCTAGCTTCAGTCAGATTATAAATGCCGGGAGAGTGCTGGAGTGCCGCTGCTATATTATGTTCAGACCGCTACGATCGGGTTAGTGATTACCCTCATTATCAGCTTCCATATGTTCATCCGCAACAAGCAGAAATCGGAGCTGAGAAGTATCTTCCTCGGCCTGTTATTGGCCAATACGCTGCTATTGCTGCTGGAGATGACCATTAACATCGTTACCGGCACGGAATCGGCCGTTACCGGCAGGCTGCTGCCTTATATCATCTGTCTATTCTATATTCTCAACCCGCTCCCGGAGGCGTTATGGATCTTCTATCTGGATGCGGTCATCCGCAGGAATGAACAGCGGGGGATGAGCCGGATTACCGCTGTATTAGTCTGCCTGCCGCTGGCGGTGAATACGCTGCTGTCCGTTGCCAGCTTATCCGGGGGTTATCTATTCTATGTAGACGGGGACCATGTGTATCACCGCGGGGATTATTTTCTGCTGATGCCCGGGATGTGTTATATCTATCTGCTGTATTATCTGGTGCTGATCGTGCTGAAGCGCAAGCATATCTCGCCGCAGGAATTCCGCGCCCTGCTGTTCGCAGCGCTTCCGGCCATTGTCGCCGGTCTGCTGCAGAGCATGTTCTACGGCATAAGCGTGGTGTGGATCGCCCTGGCGTTCTCCCTGCTGATTGTCTATATTAACCTGCAGAACGAGCAGGTCTACAAAGAGCTGGTTGAGCTGGACCGGCTGAAGGATCAGCTGCTGGCGAATACCTCGCATGAGCTGCGGACGCCGCTGAACGGTATAATTAATATTACCAGCTCCGTACTGGACAGCGGCGAGGATGAGCTGGATGAGGCCCGGCGGTATAATCTTCAGACGGTTGTGTCTGAAGCGAGGAGACTTGACAGTCTAATCAATGATATTCTCGATGCGGCTGTCATGAGAAGCGGCAAGCTGAAGCTGAAGCAGCGTCCGATCGACCTGCACTCCGTTGCCGAGGCCTCCCTGAATATGATCCGGCAGCTTCATAACGGCGGAGAGATTGCCTTCCGTAATCAGATCCCCGAATCTCTGCCGCCCGTCTATGCTGACGAGGACCGGCTGTACCAAATTATGTACAATCTGATCGGCAATGCCGCCAAGTTCACCCGGCAGGGCTCAATTACGACTGGAGCTGTGCTGGGGCAGAACCGGATCGAAATCTGGGTAGAGGATACGGGCAGCGGGATTGCGGAGAATCGGCTGGAGGACATCTTCAAGCCCTTCTACCAGATTGATTCCACCGAGACCCGGGAAGCCGGAGGCACAGGACTTGGACTGTCTGTCACCAGGACACTGATTGAGCTTCACGGCGGAGAGATAAGTGCCAGCTCGGAGCAGGGCAAGGGCAGCCGGTTCAGCTTCACCCTTCCGGTCAGCAGGCTGCCTGCTGAGAAGGGCCGCAGAAAGGGGATAGCAGCTCTGCCGGTCCTGTCCCGCAGGAATGCGCCTATAGCGGAGAACGGGGGCGGGAGCGGTCCGGCCCGTTCGATTCTGGCCGTGGAGGATGATCCGGCGAGCCTGGCGGCGTTAACCGGTATTTTGAAGCATGACGGATATTCAGTAACCGCCGTCACGGACGGGGTATCGGCACTGGAAGCGCTGGAGCAGCACGGCCGGTATGATCTGATTATTCTGGATGTGATGATGCCGCGAATGTCCGGTTATGAGGTACTCAGGAGGCTGCGGGCCAGATACGGAATGCTGGACATGCCGGTGCTGATGCTGACCGCCAAGGCCCGGCCGGAGGATCTGCAGGCAGGATTTGCGGCGGGAGCGAATGATTATCTGGCGAAGCCATTTGAGGCGCTGGAGCTGAAGTCACGGGTCAAGACACTCGTACAGCTGAAGGAGTCGGTCAGTAACCGGATTGCAGCGGAGCTGTCTTTTTTGCAGGCACAGATTAAGCCGCATTTCCTGTTCAATTCCCTTAGTACGATTATTGCCCTCAGCACGAAGCAGCCCCAGCGCTCCAAGGAGCTGCTGTACCATCTGTCCGATTATTTGCGCGGCAGCTTCAATTTCGAGCAGAGTGACGGGCTTACGCCGCTGGCCAGCGAGCTGTCCACGGTAAGAGCTTATGTGGCGATTGAGCAGGAGCGGTTCAGGGACAGGCTGCGTGTGGAATATGAGATTGATGAGCGGATAGAGCTGATGGTGCCGGTGCTCGTCATCCAGCCGCTGGTGGAGAATGCGATCCGTCATGGCCTTATGTGCAAGATGGAGGGCGGAACCGTCCGCCTAAGCATTAAGCAGGACAGTGGCCAGGCAGTCATCCGTGTGGAGGATAACGGAGCCGGCATAGTGCCTGAGCAGCTATCCGGTCTCTTGGAGCAGCAGGGTCCGCAGACCGGCGTCGGGCTGGCTAATATTCAGCGGCGGCTGATGATCCATTACGGGTATGGGCTGCAGGTAGAGAGTGTGCCGGATCAGGGGACAGCCGTCACGCTGGCCATTCCGCTGACCAATATATAAGAAGTGAGAAGCGTCTTCCGGGCTGTTTGCGGCCGGGAGGCGCTTTTTGCGCTGCTGGTGAGAGGGCAGATCATGACTAGGGCGAGGTTGCGGAATGAATGAGCGGAGCTGCTAAACCCAGCAGCAGCAAGGTTTTGCACAGTGGTACTAAGATGACTATAGACGGCAATTCGCGGACTCCTCTATATTGGGGGCAGAGCAAGCAGCTGCTGCCTTACCCTGCTGTGCCGGAGCAGAAGCTCCCAGGCCGGCAGTGAAATGAATACGCTTTCCAGAGGAGGCAAGAGATTTGAACACGAAAAAAATGGGAACGGTGAACCGGATGAAACTGGTGCGGATGAGAGCGGTATGGCTCTGTGCGTTGTGTATCCTGCTATGTGTTCCATTGCTGGCAGGCGGAGGCTATGCCAAGGCTGATCCTGCTGAAACGGGCGGACCTGCCGGGCCTGCTCCGCTCACCGCGAAGCAAATGGCCGCTCTAATGGGCAGAGGCACGAACCTCGGCAACACCTTCGAAGGGAACTGGAACAGCCAGAGCTTCACGGATGTGAAGGCAGCGGTGGATGCTTACATCGCGGCAGGCTTCACCAGCATCCGCATTCCGGTCAACTGGGGCGGACGGGGTAGCAAATATGCTTCGACTGCCGATGCAGCCGGTAATTTCTCAGCCAGCGCACCGAATGTGGCGACTGTGAAGCAACTGGTGGACTATGTGCTGGAGGATGTGAATGTCCAGCGGGCCTGTGAAGGCAAGCCCCCGGTCATCCTGATTATCAATACTCATCATGAGGAATGGGCGATGAATGCGGTGCAGGGGGAGCCGGCTTTTGAAGCGAATATGCAGCGGCTGGAGACGATCTGGTCGGGCATTGCCGCCTTATTCAAGGACGCGCCGGACACGCTGGTGTTCGAGCTGTTCAATGAGCCGCATCTGAGCCTGAACACGGGTGCTGCCGCCAAGGCGAGTGTGATTGAGCTGAACAAAAGGGCCTACGCCGCCATCCGCAGCTACACCTGGAACGGCAGCCAGCCTCATGCCAGCCGTGTGGTGATCTTCGGCGGGTACAATTACAACAGCGGCTGGGGCCTGTACGACACGTACCGTAATCCGCTGGATCTGCCGGGCGAAGGCAACGATCCGTATGTGATGGGCACCTACCATTCGTATTTTCAGAATCTGGCCGATCATCTGAAGCGGGTGGACGATGTGAAGCGGGAATTCGCAGATGTGCATGACATTCCTGT
This sequence comes from Paenibacillus sp. FSL K6-1096, assembly GCF_037977055.1. Classification (NCBI taxonomy): domain Bacteria; kingdom Bacillati; phylum Bacillota; class Bacilli; order Caryophanales; family Paenibacillaceae; genus Paenibacillus; species Paenibacillus sp. FSL K6-1096. The sequence goes on from NZ_CP150274.1 coordinate 6,234,287, forward strand.
ATATCTGGGTGAATTCGGGTACGAGCACCGGGGCGTGATTACGGATACACTGCTTGACGCTTACCGCCAGATTCCGAATAAAGCGATATCGGCACAGTTTGCTGTATCGGTATGGGATGATAATGGCTGGTATCAGGTCTACAACCGGGCGACCGGGCAATTCAATGCACTTAAGGATCAGGTCCTAGACATAGATAACTGATCTCAGGTGCCGGAAATGGGGAAGGAAGATGGGAAATCCGTTAGCGGCCTCCCGGCCGTCAATGTCTGCTGTCCACCGGAAGCAGAGACTGAAGCGTCTGGTCCGCAACCGCTGGCTGTATATCATGCTGCTGCCCGGACTGCTGTACTTTATTATTTTCAAATATATCCCGATGTACGGGGTACTGCTCGCCTTCAAGAACTACCAGCCGTTCCTCGGCTTTCTGGATAGCGAATGGGTCGGGATGAAGCATTTCGACCGCTTCTTCGGCGACCCGCTATTCTGGAAGCTGCTGAAGAATACGTTCGTGCTGGCGGCCTACAATATTCTGTTCTTTTTTCCGCTGCCGATTATTCTGGCCCTGATGCTTAATGAGCTCAGATCGCAGGCGTACAAGAAGACGATTCAGACGCTGGTCTACATCCCGCACTTCATGTCTTGGGTCGTCATTGTCTCGATTGCCTACCTGTTCTTCACCACCGAGGGCGGGCTGGTCAATGAAGCGATTGCGTCCATGGGCGGCGAGAAAATCCAGTTCCTGCTCAGTCCAAGCTGGTTCCGCACCTTCATTACCGGTGAAGTGATGTGGAAGGAGACCGGCTGGGGAACGATTATCTTCCTGGCGGCGCTGGCCGGCGTAGACACACAGCTCTATGAGGCTGCCAAAATCGACGGGGCCGGGCGGGCGCGCCAGCTATGGCATATTACGCTCCCGGCTATCCGTTCCACCATCGTTATTCTGCTGATCCTGCGGCTGGGCAACTTCCTGGATACCGGGTTCGAGCAAATCTTCCTGATGCTGAATCCGCTCAACCGGGAGGTCGGGGAAGTCTTCGACACCTATGTCTACACCACCGGGATCTCCCAGGGAGAGTATAGCTACAGTACCGCTGTCGGATTGTTCAAGTCCGTGGTCGGGCTGGTGCTGGTGTTCGGCTCGAACTTCCTGGCCAAGCGCTTCGGTGAGGAAGGCATTCTCTAAGGCTCACAGCGAAAGGAGGAAGTACCCGTGTTAAAAGAAACATCAATCCCCAGCCGGCTATTCGATCTGTTCAATATCATCGTGCTGGCGGTCATTGCAATCATTACGATTGTTCCGTTCATCTATGTCGTGGCCGGCTCGTTCGCGACCCAGCGGGAGCTGCTGGAAAAAGGGTTTATTCTCTTCCCTACAGAATTCTCACTGGACGCGTACCAATATATTTTCTCCACCAGCACACTGATGCGGAGTCTGGGTATCACTATCTTCATCACTGTGACTGGTACACTGATCAATATTGTCTTGACCTGCCTGATGGCCTATCCGTTATCGCGCAGGGATATGGATTTCCGCTCGCCGATTCAGCTGCTGGTGATCTTCACCATGCTGTTCAGCGGCGGGATGATCCCGACCTTCCTGGTCGTCAAGGAGCTGGGCATGATCGATACGTACTGGTCGCTTCTGCTCCCCGGCGCGATCAGCGCCTTTAATCTGATTATCGTGCGCAGCTTCTTCCAGCAGCTTCCGCCGGATCTGGAGGAGTCGGCCAAAATCGACGGCGCCAGCGACCCCGGCATCCTCATGCGGATCGTCATTCCGCTGTCGCTGCCGGTGCTGGCTACGTTCTCGCTGTTCTACGCGGTCGGACACTGGAACACCTATTTCAGCTCGATTCTCTATATTAATGATTCCACGATGTGGCCTATTCAGGTGCTGCTGCGCCAGATCGTGATGCTGTCACAGGGCGGCAGCCTGGGCGACACCTCTTCGCTGGAGAGCAACTTCGTCCCGCCGGACCAGGCGGTGAAGATGGCTGTGATCGTCGTATCCACCATTCCGATTCTGATCGTCTACCCGTTCCTGCAGAAGCATTTCGCCAAAGGCGCGCTGCTGGGATCGGTGAAGGGCTGAGGTGTGGGAGCTTTAGCACAGCTAAATTGGCTAGGCCTTGGGCTTGAGCTTGAACTTGGGTGAAATGTTGCAATTTTTGCAAAGTTGACTCCTGGACAGTCAGGCGTATAGCAGGAATGTTGCACAAAAGACAACATTATTCCCGCGAAACCGCCGGATAGAGGTGAGATGTTGCCTTTTATGCAACAAATTTGGATTTAGCACGATCTTGTGTGTGAAATGTTGCATTTTGAGCAGGATTTCAAGAAAGTTACTAATTCACAATCAAAGAAGGAGAACTTGAGAAAAACTATAAAAGGCCAGCGTGCGGAGGGGAATTTTGGAACTGTAGGAGCGGTAGCGGCCGGAAGTCCAAACATTCTCTGGAGTCACGCCCTCGCCTTTTATCAGACTCCCAAGTTCGACGTACTCACACCACCACATAGAAGGAGAACAACAAACATGACAACAACCAAAGGGGCAAAAAGCTTCAACAGACTGGCAGCTGCTGCGCTCTCCACAGCGCTGGTGCTGGGCGTATTAGCCGGATGCGGCAGCAACAACAAGGCGGCGGAGAGCGCCACGGGAACAGACAGTGCCGCAGCGCCTGCCGGACCCTACAAAATGTCCATGATGCTGACCAGCTACAACCCGGAGCCGATGGACCCGGAAGGTGAAATCTATAAGAAGCTCGAAGAGCGGACGAACACCGATCTCAAAATCACCTGGGTCCCTTCCACGACCTATTCCGATAAACTCAGCGCGACCATTGCCTCCGGCGAGATGCCAAGTGCGGTGCTTGTGCTGGACCAGAAGCTGCCCTATATCGTCAATTCGGTCCGCTCCGGCATGTTCTGGGAGCTGGGACCTTACCTGAAGGATTATCCGAACCTGAGCCGGATGAACGAGGTTGCGCTGAACGCCATCTCCATTGACGGCAAGGTGTACGGCATCTACAGGGCCCGCGATCTGGCCCGCGACGGTCTGATGCTGCGCAAGGACTGGCTGGACAATCTGGGGCTGCAGGAGCCGAAGACTGTGGATGACTTTTACAAGGTGCTTCAGGCCTTCGTGAAGGATGACCCGGACAAAAACGGCAAGGCGGATACCATCGGTCTGGCCGAGCAGCAGGTGGCTGCGGGCTGGCGGGCGATGCTGACCTGGATGGGCGGGCCGGCGGACTGGGAGATCAAGGACGGCAAGGCGAGCCCGGCGCATCTGAACCCGGCTTTTCTGGAGACGATGAAGTTCTATAAGAAGCTGTACGATGAGAAGCTGATTAACCTCGATTTCGCGGTGGTCAAGGACGGCAAGCAGATGATCAACGCAGGTAAGGCCGGAGCATGGATCGCCAACCTCAATGATGCCAACGGGATTGAAGAAAGTGTACAGAAGGTGACGCCAACCGGTTCAATTACGATGGTTAACGCGCTGGAAGGCCCGGAAGGGCTGCGCAGTCCCGGCGGCTCCGGCTCCTACGGTCTCTTCATGATTCCCAAGACTTCCGTGAAGACGGAGGAGGAACTGAAGGCGGTGCTGAACTTTTTTGACAAGGTGTCGGATGAAGATATGCAGAATATGCTGGTCAACGGTCTGGAAGGCCGCCAGTTCACGCTGGAGAACGGAAATTATGTCAAAACAGCCGATCCCAAGCTGCTGGCGGAATACGGGATGGGCGACTCCTCGCAGCTCGCTGTTCTGAGGGATAAAGTGGTGACCTACGGCAAGCCGCTGGTGCATCTGCGTGATGAGATGTGGACAAAGAATGCGGAGATCGCCGTGGTGAATCCGGTGCAGCCTTTCATTTCCGATACGTACAGCGAACGTGGCTCTGAGCTTAGCAAAATCATTGACGACGCCCGGGTCCGCTTCATTATGGGCGATCTGGACGAGAACGGCTGGAACCAGGCCGTGGCAAAATGGGAGCAGGACGGCGGCGCCAAGGTGATTGAAGAATACACAGCGGCTTACAACAACGCCAACGCCAAATAAGCAGGAATGGAATTCCCCATATGCTAGAATAAAATCAACAACGCAGATTGCGGGGGGAGTTAGTGATGCGGATACGGATATCCAGCTATTTATTGAAGTTAATCCTGTTTACTCTGGTGATCGGTGCCTTTCCGGTGCTGATCCTGGGATGGTATTCCTATCACTACTCCTCCCGGTCAGTGCTGCAGCAGGTGGAGGAACGCAACTCCCAGGTGCTCAGGCAGAGCCAGCTGCGGGTGGAGCAGACGCTGAAGATGATCGATTTCTCCACCACGCAGCTGCTGGGGCTGCCCACGGTAACCAAGGCGATTGCTACGAAGCTGGATATTAAGGATATGGACATGATTCATGAGCTGTACAAAAATCTCTCCTCGATCCAGACCTTCGAGCTCGGCATTAAGGATGTCTATCTGTTCAGTCTGGAACAGGATTGGCTGATTACCAACTCCGGCATGGATGCTTACAGCCAGCCGGGGCTGAAGGAGAAGCTGCGCCCGTTCGCCGGCATGCCAAGCGGCTCGATGTGGCTCAGCGGCAATTCAGCCAGCATCCAGGGAGCGGACGGAATGGTTGAACTGAATCACGCCGTGATGAATATCAAAAAATGGCCGATCAACGCCAGCCGCCCGCGCGGCTTAATCGCGGTGGTGCTGTCGTCCCAGCAGCTCGCTGACCTGATCGGCAATGAGCCCGGGCCGGGCAGTGTGTTCATTCTGGATGAGGATGGCCGGGCGATCACCCATTCCAATCCTTCGCTGCTGGGCAGAGACCTGTCGGCTGAAGGGTATATTGCTGCGATCCGGGAGCGGGAGGACACAGCCGGTGTGTTCAACGGGATGGCCGGGGAGCGTAAAGCCTCCATCTCCTTCCGCAAGTCTGCCTATAACGGCTGGACCTATGTGTCGGTGATTCCGACAGAAGCCGTGACCCGCCAGGCCACCGCCATCGGCCGGACCTCGATCCTGATCAGCCTCGGGGTGCTGGCTGCTACGATGCTGGCGGCGCTGGTCGGCTCACGCCGGATGTACAGTCCGGTGCGACATATCTACCGTTCCCTGCTGCCTGACACCAAAGACCCGCGTCCCAAAAAAGATGAATTCATTGCCATCTCCGACCGCATTCAAGGCATTCTGTCCGACCAGTCCAAGCTCCAGGTGGAGCTGGCGGGCCAGCAGCAGCAGCTGGCAGAGTTCCTGGTCCGCAAGCTGATGCTGGGGGAAGCCAGATTTCAGGGCCTCCCGGAACGCCTGCAGGATTACGGCTACGGGTTCACCGGCCAATGGAGTGTGATGCGGGTACTGCTGGTACAGATAGACCGGCTGGATCACGGCAGGTTTACGGAAGAGGACCGCGATCTGCTGCTGTTCGCGATCAGCAATATTGCCCAGGAGGTCATCCCGGAAGGAGACCGGCTGCCGCCGATTGTCATCCGTGAATCAGTGGTTCTGCTGACCGGCACCAGCTCGCAGTCCGAGGAAGCCTTCAAGGAGGCTGTGTATGCCCGGGCCGCTGAGGTGCAGGCCTCTGTCAAGAGCTATCTGCAATTGCAGACGAGTATCGGCATCAGCCGTTCCTGCCGGGCCTGGACTGAGGTGGGGCGGGGCTATGAGGAGGGCGGGAATGCGCTGAAGTACCGGGCCCGGCTCGGGGAAGAGGTCATTCTGTTCATAGAGGATGTGCAGCCTGCCAGCCGCAAGGAGATCGTCTATCCCAAGCAGCTCGAAGATGAGCTGTCCGAAGCGATCAAGTCGCATGACCGGGAGCAGGCCGGGGTGCTGCTGTCGAGGATCATGAATGCGCTGGCCGGCGAGGAGGCGGACCACCAGGAATATCAGATGTCGCTGGTCCGCTTGCTGATGGACCTGATCCGGCTGCTCCAGGATGCAGGCATCTCCCATCATCTGCTGAATGCCGGGGAGAACTCGCTGTTCGAGGAGCTGCTGGCGATGCACAGCCCCGGCGATATTGAGGCCTGGTTCGGGGAGACCATGGTGTATCCGGCCATAGAGCTGTTGAAGCAGCGGCAGGAGACCCAGTTCACCAGCATCTCGGAAGAGGTGAAGCAATTGATTGCCGAAGCGTTCGATACGGATCTGACGCTGGAGAAATGCTCGGCCCGGCTGAACTATCATCCGCAGTATATCGGCCGGGTGTTCCGCCAGGAGACCGGGATCAGCTTCACCGATTATCTGGCGCAATACCGGCTTACCGTAGCCAAGAGATGGCTGAAGGATACCGATCTGACGATTACCGAAATTGCCATGAAGCTGAAATATAATAACCCGGCGAACTTCATCCGTTATTTCCGCAAAATGGAGGGGATGACACCAGGCCAGTACCGGGCGGGTCTGACGGAATAAAGGGACGGCCGCTGGTAGCGGAAGCCGAACAGGAAAGGTGTGCTTTTCACTTGAATTCAATTACTGCAAGTCAGGACAAGTCTTATGGTGCGTTCCGAAACGGGGGCAGGCAGTATGTCATTACAACGCCCCGGACACCGGCAAGATGGTTTAATTATCTGTTCAACGACACGTATTACACGGAGGTATCCCAGACCGGCCAGGGAGACAGTGTGGCCTTCCGGCCCCGTCACCGTACGATAACAAGGGGCTTCCGCTACTTTTATCTGAAGGATCAGGTTACAGGTGAGGTCTGGTCTCCGCTATATCAGCCGCTTAGGACAGAGCCTGAATTCTATGAATGTATTCATAGTCTGGGAACGACCGAGATCCTCTCGGAAGCGCAGGGGATCAGGTCGTCTGTGCATGTGTTTGTCCCGCGCACAGGACAGCAGGAGATTTGGACGGTTACGCTGCGCAATACCGGCACTGCTCCGAGAGAGCTGTCGCTGTTCAGTGCGTTTGCACTGGAGAATGGGGGTGTGATGGGCAGCCGCTGCCACTTCGATGAAGCCTCGCAGACGGTCTCCAGCTATTCCTTCCCTTATCACGTAACCTATGAGCAGAAAGCCGGATGCGACGACCATACGCACACGGTCTATGTCTACCCGGATGCTCCTGCGGCTTCCTATGATTGCAGCCAGCGGGCCTTCTTCGGCGGCGATGATCTGAATGAGCTGCCCGAAGCAGTGCGCAGGGAAGTGTGCTCGGGCCGGGTGGCCGAGGCGGAGCATCCGCTGGGTGCGTTCCAGCATGCGATGATTCTCCAGCCCGGGGAACAGGCAGTGCGCCATTTCGTGCTGGGCTGTGCCCATTCACTGGAGGATGTCCGCCGCAGCAAGGAGGAGCTTATGAATCAAGGGATTGCGTCCCTGCTCCAGGAGACGGAAGACTATTGGGAGCAGACCTGTGGCAGCTTCCGGGTGGAGACGCCGGATGCGGATGTGAATGCTTTTATGAACCGCTGGCTGCAAAAACAGATCATCATGCAGACCCGCACCAACCGCATGTCCAATTACTGCCCGGTCCGCAACCAGCTTCAGGATGCGCTGGGTTATGCCCTGGTTGATCCGCAAGGCGCGGCCGGGTACATGATCTCGGTGCTGGAAGGGCAGGAGAAGAGCGGCTTCATTCAGCAGTGGATTATGACGGACGGCTCGCCGCCCAAGAATCTGTGTCTGCTGAAGCATACGGACGGGCCGGTGTGGCTGATTATCTGTTTCACCGCACTGCTGAACCAGTCCGGTGACCCGGAGCTGCTGCATCGTAAGATCGGCTTCAAGGACTCTGATGATAGCGCTACCATCTATAAGCATCTGCTGCTGGCTGCGGATTACATGGCCGGTGCAACCGGCGCCCACGGGCTGTGCCTGATGGGTGACGGGGATTGGAATGACCCGATCAACGGGCCGGGCCGGCTGGGACGCGGGGAATCTGCCTGGAATACGATGGCGCTGGTCTACGCGATCCGGGCATTGCTTCCGTTCTGTGAACGGCTGGCCGATACGGCGGCCGTGCAGCGGCTGAATGCCGCCGCTGAGCGGTTGACGGCAGCGGTGAACAGCACCTGCTGGGACGGCGGCTGGTATGTCGCCGGCTTCGACGATGAAGGCCGGGCGTTCGGCACTGCCCGGGATGAAGAGGGCAAGCTGTTCCTGAACACCCAGACCTGGGCGATTATGAGCGGCATTGCCGAGGGGGAGCGGCTGGAGCAGTGTCTGGCGGCCATTGATAGCCTGAACACGCCGTTCGGACCCCGGCTGCTGGAGCCACCGCTTCGCGGCTGGAACCCGCGTTGGGGCCGGATCAGCCTCAAGCTGGCCGGAACGACCGAGAATGGCTCCGTCTATTGCCATGCCTCGATGTTCAAGGCGTTCGCCGACTGCATCGCCGGGCGCGGGCAGGAAGCCTGGGAGACGCTCCGCCGCACGCTGCCGACGAACCCGGATAACCCGCCGGAGCAGAATGGCCAGGTGCCGATTTACGTGCCGAATTATTATTTCGGCCTCGCCGATTCCCCGAACTACGGCAAATCCAGCCATCATGTATCCACCGGAACGGTAGGCTGGATGCTCTGGACCACGCTCGAATATGCGCTGGGGATTCGCGCAACTTTAGACGGACTGGTCATCGATCCCTGCATTCCTGCGGAGTGGCCGGAGTACCGGGTCGAGCGCCGGTTCCGGGAGGCCGTCTACCGGGTTCATGTGCTGAACCCTGAACGGATCAGGCGCGGGACGGTGAAGCTCACGGTAAATGGAGAGGAATGGACCGGGCCAGCGCTTCCTTATGAGGCGGGGAGGGTGTATGAGGTTACGGCTTGCCTGGGGGCATAACGGAGCAGCGGCCGGAAGTCCAAATGTTCACCGGAGTGACGATTGCGCTTTAAGAATACTAGAGATCGGAGTGGAGAAGACATGCTGTTCCCCAAAGATACATTAACGCGCGAAATCAAGGACCTGTCCGGCATCTGGCGCTTCAAGCCGGACCCGGACAACCGGGGCAGGGAGGAGAACTGGCAGACGCAGCCGCTCCGGGACACGATCCCGATGCCGGTTCCGGCCAGCTATAACGATATCACCCAGGATGCGGCGCTGCGTGACCATATCGGTGACGTCTGGTATGAGCAGACGTTTATCGTGCCGCGCTCCTGGTCCGGGGAGCGGATCATGCTTTGGACCGGCAGCGCCTGCCACCATGCCGTGATCTGGGTGAATGGGGAGAAGGTAGCCGCTCATAAGGGCGGGTTCCTGCCTTTTGAAGCAGATATAACTGATAACGTACTGCCCGGACAGGAGAACCGGGTGACGATGGTGGTCAACAATGTGCTGGACTGGCAGACCCTGCCGCCGGGGCGTATCCGCACCTTTGACGATGAGAAGCATCCTGAGGGGTATCGGGTGCAGGAGTATTTCCATGATTTTTTCAACTATGCAGGGATTCACCGGCCTGTGAAGCTGTACCGGACCGCTGCAGCGTATATCCAGGACATTACTGTTACTCCAGATGTGCAGGGGCAGACGGGACTCCTCGGCTATGCAGTTGAAGTCTCTGCGGCTGAAGGTGAGGTCCGGGTGCGGCTGGTGGATGAAGAGGGAATGGAGGTTGCCGCCGGGACGGGACGCTCGGGCACCTTGCGGGTGGAGAATGCGAGATTGTGGAAGCCGCTGAATGCTTATCTGTATACCTTGCATGTCGAGCTTGTTGATGCGGACGGGCAGCTTACGGACCATTATCCGCTCCAGACCGGAATACGCACCGTGAAGGTGGAAGGGACACGGTTCCTGATCAACGGCGAGCCGTTCTACTTCAAGGGGTTCGGGAAGCACGAAGACAGCGATATCCGCGGCAAAGGGCTGGACCATGCGGTCAACGTGAAGGATTTCAACCTGCTCCGCTGGATCAACGCCAACTCCTTCCGCACCTCCCACTATCCGTATGCCGAAGAGCTGCTGGAACTGGCGGACCGTGAGGGCATCGTGGTCATTGGGGAAGTACCCGCCGTGGGCTTCACGTTCTTCAATTATAACGACAAGGTGTATACGCCGGATCAGGCGAATGACGAGACACTGGCTCATCATCAGGATGTTCTCAGTGACCTGATTGCCCGGGACAAAAACCATCCTTCCGTGGTCATGTGGAGCCTGGCCAATGAAGCATCCACCTTCCAGGACGAGGCGGTGCCGTATTTCCGGCAGTTAGCCGACACCACCCGCCGGCTGGACCCGCAGCGCCCGATCACCATCGTGCAGTGGCCGCTGCCGGACAAGTGTAAGGTGGCGCAGTTTTTTGACGTCATCTGTGTGAACCGTTATTACTCCTGGTATCAGGACCCGGGTGCGCTGGAGCTGGTGGAGCATCAGGTGGAGTGGGAGCTGACGAACTGGTACCGCCGCTTCGGCAAGCCGGTAATCATGACGGAGTACGGGGCGGACGCCATCGCCGGCTTCCATCAGGACCCGCCGGTCATGTTCACCGAGGAGTATCAGCAGGAGCTGCTGACCCGGTATCACAATGTGTTTGACCGGCTGGATTTTGTGATTGGGGAGCATGTATGGGCCTTTGCCGATTTTGCCACCAAGCAGGGGATTACCCGCATTAACGGTAACAAAAAAGGCGTATTCACCCGCCAACGCCAGCCCAAAGCCGCCGCCCGGATGCTCCGCAGCCGCTGGGGAGCGATGGGGGAGTATCCGGGGAAGGGATGAGACAGTACCCGCCAGGGGGGCTGGGTGAGACGCATACTAGAACTCCCGGGAGCCAAGGAAATGGCGGGAAGCTTGGTGCTAAGGAATTGTGCGTTGGAAGGTAAGAGTTGGATTTTGGGCACTTGCTGATGAACGAACGCCCCTTACAGGAACAGTAGTTGGATAAACAACACTTAAATTAGCTCATATTGCCAAAAGGAGCGAGAAGTAATAGTAGTAGTTGCTCTTTTTCCACTTGCTTCGGGAGATTCCCGGGTATGTGAGAAATTAAGATACGTTTGTCCAATTGTTTGTTGCAGTGGGGGTTATCACCTGCTGTCTCCTTTTCGCGAGAGCAACCTGACAGAATCATTCAGGTTGCTCTCTTTTTATATTATGGAGAGAATAATAGTAATAGACTGGAAATACTTTATTAAGCTAACATATGGATAAAAGGAAGATCGTGGAGACATGGAGGAGTGGAACATGAATGTGGAAGTGTATACGCTAAATGCGTTTGCCAAAGGGGAGCGTGGCGGTAATCCGGCAGGCGTTGTTTTGGAGGATGGCCTTTCTCTGGATGCTGCCCAAATGCAGCTCATAGCGAAGGAATTGGGCTTTTCGGAGACAGCCTTTATGGAAAAATCCCTGCTTGCGGATTACAAAATCCGTTATTTCACCCCCGCGAGCGAGGTTGATCTGTGTGGTCACGCCACGATTGCTGCGTTTGGACTACTGCATTCGCTGGGTTTTTCAAAAGAAGGGACCTCCTATTCAATAGAAACCAAGGCAGGGATTCTGGATGTCGAGATTAGCTCCGGGGGTCTGGTGTACTTGTCACAGGCTTTACCACAATTTCTTGATAAGTTATCCTGTGAGGAAATCGCCCCATCTTTGAGGCTGGATGCCGGGGAACTACAAACCGGGTTGCCCATCCAGATTGTTTCGACAGGCCTGCGGGACATTATGATCCCGATCCGCAGCAGGAAGCTCTTGAATGAGATTCAGCCGGATTTTGAGGCCATAACCGCCATCAGCGAAAAATATGCTGTGGTTGGATATCATCTGTTCACGATGGATACTCCAGACGATGCTGCTGCGGAATGCCGGAATTTTGCGCCGCTGTACGATATTCCCGAGGAGAGCGCGACAGGAACATCCAACGGTGCCCTGCTCAGCTATCTGTACCAACACGGCCAACGATCTTTGCGCGAAGTAGAGAATGTTGTGTTCAGGCAAGGGTATTCGATGGATTGTCCCTCAGAAATTAAGGCAGGATTGCGCCTCAGCGAGAGCGGTGAAATCAATCAGGTTCGGGTCGGTGGTGCAGTGGCTGGAATCGAACGAAGACTTATCCTGATATAAACGGAATCCAAAACTTATTAGCCAGCAATTTGTGTTTATCATGACTATCAAATCTACTCTAAAAGGAGATTACCCATGAAGCTGCTGCTGGAGGATTACGAGGGAATCAGACGCTGGATGTACCGCAATGCCCGTCCGCTGGACCTGGCGCGGTGGAGATTTCATTTGGAGGGCGGCGAGGCTGCGCCGGTACTGGAAGCGCTATCCGCTTACCAGAATGAGGACGGCGGCTTCGGCCATGCGCTGGAGGCGGACGCCTGGAATCCGCATTCCACGCCCATCCAGACCGCTACGGCGGTGGAGCGGCTGCTGGAGCTGGAATTCACAGATGCTGAGCATCCGCTGGTGCAGGGAATCCTGACCTACCTGGATAGCGGGGCGGATATGGATGGCCGCACGTGGAGGAATGTCGTAGCTTCCAATAACGATTACCCCCATGCACCCTGGTGGCATACGGAGGCGGATAGTACGTCCCGCAGCATATACAATCCGACAGCCATTCTGGCCGGATTCATCCTGAAGTATGCTCAGAGAGATAGCGGACTGTATGGGGCCGGGATGGGGATTGCCCGTGAGCTGACGGAGCTTTTCCTGCATGATCCTAATCTTGAGATGCATCCGCTGAAATGCGTGGCCACCCTGCTGGAATGTATCGCCTGGGCGAAATTGCAGGAGGAGTTCCCTTATGCTGCGCTGAGAGAAGCGCTTAAGGTACAGAGTGTGCAGTTAATCAGCCGGGATGCGGGAGCATGGAACGGGTATAGCTGCAGGCCGTCCGTGTTCATTCATTCGCCGCACAGTCCCGAATACGCGGAGCTTGGCGGGCTGCTGCATCAGGAGCTGGATTATCTGCTGGAGACCCGGAATTCCGCTGGAATCTGGAACCTGACCTGGAGCTGGGCGGGGTTTGAACAGGAATTTGCCGTCAGTGAGAACTGGTGGAAAGCGCATATTGTCATTGAGAACCTGCGTCTGCTGCGGGCGTTCGGGCGGATGGCGGAGCTGTCATAGGAACGATTTTACCGTTACAAAAGCTGATGCAGCGCATAGTCAAGCCACAGCTCTCCGGATAGAGGGGCTGTGGCTTGATTGCGTGCACCCGGCTGAGGCCGTTACTGTGCGCTGTCCTTCTGAATGTATTCCCGTTCATATATCGTCCGGACATTCTTCAGAATGGTGCTGCTGTGCTCAGAGAACTTGAGCGGCGTGACCCGGTTCTTGTGCAGGAACACCCCGGATTTGCCGCTGTGTTCACCGAGGGCCGCCTGATACAGCAAGCCTGCACCATGGGCAGGACCCGGGAAGAACATGCGTGTAATCGGCCGCAGCCAGAAGGGGATGCCCGATTTTTTGCCGCTGCGCAGGGTGTTATTGCCTCCGGGATCGGCACTTCGGATCAGAATGCCTTCGGCTGCAAGCGCCGGGGCCACCGCCTCCGTCCACAGGGACATGGCGCGCTTGGTGTCGGCATACGGGCCGGTCAGCATCTGGAATTTCGCCGGGTGCTCCAGAGAAGCCGGGTCGAAGCTGCGCTTCATCATAAACGCGTTGGAGGACGTATTCACCACCGTGCGCAGAGTACCGTTCAGCAGCAGCGGCTTCAGCTCCAGTGTAATGATGTATGGAACAACCGTCTGCAGCTCATAATGCAGCTCACGCCCTTGCTTGGACAGGAGCAGCTCGGGGAAGCTGCCGCCGGCATTATTAAACAGGATGTCAAGCTGCGCTTCATGGCTCTTGATGTCCCGCAGGGCACTCCTTAATTGGCCAAAATCGCTTAAATCCGCCTTATAGATCCGCAGCTGTCGGCTGCCGAGCGCCTTATGGACGAGCGAATCATCTTCAGCAAAAGCAGAGCGGATCAGGGCAATAACCTCCCAGCCTTCGTCCAGAAGTCTATGGGTCAGGGCCAGCCCAATGCCGTGATTGGCTCCGGTGATTAGCGCGGTGTGCGGGGGATGTGACAGTTTCATTTGGATAGCTCCTTTACATATGAATGTGTGAATGGTGCTCATTGTATAACTTGGAGCCGACTCCAAGTCAAGTGCTGAAATGTGTCATTGACTTGGAGCTGGCTCCAAGTTGTACAATGGAATGGAGGATATTGATGAGACAATCAAAGGGAGTGATTCTATGAGTCTGGCGGAAGCGGATCTCCAGCAGGGATATTCGATCAAGGAAACGGCGGAGCGGACCGGTATGTCGGAGGATACGATACGGTATTACGAGAAGATCGGGCTGCTGCCCCGGGCGAAGCGCAAGGGAAACAGCCACCGCATCTATAGCGATTCGGACTTGAACCGGATGCTGCTGATTACATGCCTCAAAAAAACAGGAATGTCACTGGACGACATGCGGCCGTATTTGCACTTGTCCATGGATGCTGATCTGTCGGATTATCCAGAGCTGCAAGAGATGATTCTGAATCACCGGAAGAAGATTATCGAGCAGATCGCTTCGCTGCAGCAGATTGTTGACTTCATAGATGTCAAAATCGATCAGGGTAATCTGGGCCCGCAGGCCTGTGAGCTGACCGGAGACCGCAAGCAGATGCCAAAGGGACGTAAAGTCAAAGCTACAGTGTGAGATTCAATGAGAGGCAGGGGGAATTCAGCTATGCCGCAGATCATTTATTCACCGTCCAAATATATCCAAGGCAACGGAGAGATCGCGAGACTGGGCGCTTATTGCCGGGAGACGGGTGCCAGAGGGGCCTATGTTCTGGTAGACCCGTATATTCTCTCCAACTATGAGCAGGAGATCAGAAGCAGCTTCGAAGCGGAGCAGGTTATGCTGAGTCTGCGGGAATTCCGGGGCGAATGCACTCAGGTGCAGGCGGAGCAGATAGCGGCGGAGATGGACCGGGCCGGCACCGACATGATTGTAGGCATCGGCGGCGGCAAAACACTGGATATGGCTAAGGCGGCCAGCCATTTCAGCAGCCTGCCGGTGATGCTAGTGCCGACCGTTGCTTCAACAGACGCCCCGTGCAGCGCTCTGGCCGTTCTCTATCAGGATTCGGGCAGCTTCGACCGGTATTTGCTGCTGCGGCGCAGCCCGGATCTGGTCGTCGCCGATGTGGCGGTGATTGCCGGTGCGCCGGTAAGATTGCTGGCTGCCGGAATGGGCGACGCCCTGTCCACCTATTATGAGGCGCGGGCCTGCCGCAGAGCGGGAGCGGTGACTAGCAGCGGAGGGACGGGAACGCTGGCCGCCCTGGCCTTGGCCCGCACTTGCCTGGATACGCTGCTGACGGACGGTCAGCAGGCGCTGGAGGATGTCAGGGCAGGGCGTGTCACCGCCGCCGTGGAGCATATCGTTGAAGCCAATATCTATCTCAGCGGCATCGGCTTCGAGAGCGGTGGTCTGGCGGCGGCCCACGCCATTCACAACGGCCTGACGCTGCTGGAGGAATGCCGGGGTGTGCTGCACGGGGAGAAGGTGGCTTTTGCCACAATGGTGCAGTTGATTCTGGAAGGCGCGCCAGAGGAGGAGATCTGTGAAGCGGCGGAATTCTGCCGGATGGCCGGACTTCCGGTGACACTGGGAGAGCTGGGGCTGGACGGTGCGGATCATCAGCGGCTGATGGTTGCCGCCGAAGCCAGCTGCACCCTGGATGACACTCCCATGAATAATATGCCGTTTCCGGTGACACCGCAGCAGGTGCTGGCGGCCATGCTTGAAGCGGACCGCCGGGGAGCCGGGCTGGCTTCCTGCTAAGAATGGCGGGCGAAGCCGCTCTGCCCGTCATTGTTAATTTTTGAGAAACCACATCGTACATATTTCACCTTCGGGAGCCAAACAATGAGAACAATTGTTGAATCGCGAAGGAGGTCCTATAAATGGAGAGACGTAGTCCCAGATGGAAGCTTATACTTCTGTATCCGCTAACGGCGATGATAATGCTTACTGTGCTGATCCCGTCAGCCCCGCAAACGGTTCATGCCGTACCTGCGGACGGCAACGGTCCGGTCACCCGGGAAGAAGGGGAGCAGAAGCAGCCCGCCCGTGTGGCGGTCATTATCGATGATTTCGGCAATGACATGCGCGGGACCGATGAGATGTTCAAGCTGCCGGTCAAGATTACCGTGGCGGTGATGCCGTTCCTGCGCTCCAGCGAGCAGGATGCCCGGCGTGCGCATGAGCTTGGCTTCGATGTGCTGGTCCATCTGCCGATGGAGCCGCGGCAGGGCAAGCCGGAATGGCTGGGACCGGGCGCGGTGCTGACGAGTATGAGTGATGCCGAGATCCGCAAGCGGGTAGAGGAAGCGCTGGATAACGTGCCTTTCGCGATCGGGATCAACAATCACATGGGCTCGAAGGTGACCGGTGACGAGCGTGTTATGGGCATTGTGCTTACCGTCTGTAAGGAGCGCGGGCTGTTCTTTGTAGACAGCCACACCAACTACCGATCAGTTGCTGGCCGGATGGCCCGGGAGCTGGGTCTGCCGCCGGTGGAGAACCATATTTTCCTGGATGATGTGCATTCGGCTGGCCATGTCGCCAAGCAGATGAAGCTGGTGCAGGAACGCGCGCTGAACCAGCGGTATTGCGTAACCATCGGCCATGTCGGCATCCAGGGCAAAGAGACCGCAGCGGGTATCCGCAGCGGCATTGCCGGAATGAAGGACAAGGTGCAATTTGTCGGCATCTCTGACCTGGTAAGGGACGAATGGAAATGGAACTCCCGGCTTACACTTCCATAAGATAAGCGGCAATGCCGTTCGCCACCGCTTCGGCAATCTCCTCCTGGCCCTTCGGTGTACAGAGCTTCGCCCGGTCAGCCGGACTGCTGATGAATCCCGCCTCAACGATTACTGTTGTGGCGGTTATTTTGTTGAGCAGATAGAAGGGCTTGCCCGGCACCGGAGCGGTCTTCATCCCGTAGAGCCGGTTCAACTGGTCCTGAATCGTCTTCGCCAGCAGGAAGCTGCGTCCTTCCTGGCGGTACAGGACGAGCGGACCATGCTTGGCCGGGGACTTCGCCCAATTGATATGAATGCTGACCACGACATTCGCCGGAAGCGTCTCGGCCAGCTCCTTGCGCTGGGCCAGATCGCGCAGATGCCGTGATCTGCTGCGCAGCCACAGGTTCTCATCGCTGGGCGCATAGTCGCCGGTCCGGTTCAGGATCGCGTCGAAGCCGTCAGCACGCAGCAGCAGAAAGAGGCGGCGGGAGATGGCCAGGGTGATGTCCTTCTCCAGAATATCCCCGTATGACGTCCCGCCGTCAATGCCCCCGTGTCCGGCATCGATCAGAATAATCCGCTGGTCATGTCCGAGCATATGCTGGCGGTCATGGGGCTGACCTGCGGGTAAGTTTGCTCCTGGTGTGGCTGCGTAACTGTTCCCGGCGGCACCTGTCAGCAACAGGAGAATCAGTGCTGACGAGGCAATAATCCGCTGTGCTCGGGGCAGCCTCTGCCGGAGAAGGGCTCTGGTCTGCCCGCTTGGGCCGGGCTGCTCTAAGCGTTCTGCAATATGCTGATCTGATATATCCATGGTTCTCATGTGAAATCCTCCCTGGCAGTTGTCAACAGCTTCTTATTAGGGGTGGCCTGCACTCCGTTGGCAGCATAGCAATGACCGCCCATCGGATACGGGTAATCTCTGTTAGATTGTGCCTTAACAGCCAAACCTATACGAAGGGTAGGGCAACGGTTTAGAGAATGGGAGTTTGGCACACACTATAGGCATAAGGGCAGCAGCGGGAGCCCGCTGTACGCTGACATGGGAGGTGTTCATTATGGCATCCGGCGGAGATGATCTGGTGAAGTACATTACGGAGAAGGTTGTCGTGTATATTGAGAACCCGCGTGCTGTGCACGCCAGACGGAAGGCAGAGAAGCAGCCATGGGCGGAAAAATGGTTCGGCACCCTGCCGCTCGCCTGGTCCGTCTGGCGCAGCAAGTGGAGCCGGGACGGAGACAGCAAGGAGTGAGCAGGGCTTCAGTTTCACTAAACAGCAAACAGCCTTCCCAAGCGCCGATTAAACGGCACCCGGGAAGGCTGTTTCAGTATGCGGCGGTTCAACTTGCCAATCTGCCGGCTGGCCGCTGGCCGGAGAGCGGCAACCCTGCGCGTCTACCGGCTTGAACCGGGCGAAGGAGCCGAGCCCAGCACGGCTTCTCCCGGCAGCGGCGCAGGCGGTTCATGGAAGGTTCCGGCGTGCTGGAGTGCGCCCAGCGGCAGGAAGCGCAGCCCGCCTGGACCGGCGGCGGCATAGACCACGGCGGGTTCATTGCCGGCTGAGCCTCCGGCCGCATCGGCCTTCAGCCAGCGCTGGCTGCCGGTAATCATGAACGGTGCACCCAGCGCATCGTTGTGTCCGGCTGACTGGAAGGCGAGGCTGCCCCGCTGCTGAAGCAAGGCGGTCAGGCTTGCTTCATTTATATTCTTCAGTGCAGGTGCAGTCAGCCACAGCAGATCGGCATACGGATCATCCTGTCCGCCGCCGAGAAGGGCGGGCAGGGGAGCGCGTAACTGATCCGCCTTGGAGGATAGTACGGCTGTGCTGTCGGGCAGCACGCTCAGAATCCGTTCAGCCTCCTTGGAGGTCCAGGGCAGCACCTCCGGGACAGAGGCATTAAGATACACTGTTTGGTGCCCAATTGTCAGTTCCCAGACCGGCAACAATGGAGCATAGAGCGCTTTAAGCTTGATTGTACCTGAAGAAGTAGCTGGAATAAGTCCTTGCTGCACCAGATACTGGCGCAGTTCGTTCATACTGTAGGGAAGGCCGTCTGTTCCGGCTCCATATTCACTGAGCAGATAGCTGCCATTGTCCGCCGCAGAAATAATGAGATAGCCGATCCGTTGTCCGCCGTCCATCACATTAACCAGCCAGCTGCGCGTCCCCGGACCCAGCGGATAGACCTCGGTTGCGGCATCCTTCCATTCCTTAAAAGGAGCATTAGCCGACAACTGCCCGATCATCTGCTGTGTAAAAGCCTTCAGCGTCTCCGGCGCCGGAACCGGCTTCATGGCCAGTGCCGGAAGCGCCTCCTGCATGACAGCCTGGGTCACAGTAGCACGGCCTGCCTGAGAGGCGTGCACAGCGGGAGAGGCGGTGCTTGCAGCCAGCAGAGACAGTGCGGGCGCCAGGCAGAGGAGCAGGCGGCCCAGCCGCCGGAGCGCCCTCTGCTGCCTTGCATAGTTCTTCATAGATTCGTTCACCTTTCCTGTTCCAAAGGTTAGCGGAAAGCGCCAAGCCCGGAGTTCCCTGCTGCAGAATCCGGCCCGGCTTCCGTTTCATACTGTAATTGTAGGGGACAAGCCCTGAAAAGGCTGTTGCTTGCTGTCGCGGCGGGCGGCGGGAATTTCCTTGTTTTTTTGCCTGCTTTTAGCGGACGGGGTCGCATTCTATGTGCTGCGCAGATGGAACAGTCCGTACGTGACGGCAGAAACTGCAATCTGCGGCTCGTACTGCCACGCAGTCTCCTGACGGCGGCGGTTGTATTGCTCCTCTATGCTGAGCCGCTTCTCCTCGTCCTGCTCTTTGAGCAGCTCCGCATAATAAAGATCCACGATGCTAAGCTCCAGCTCCAGCCGCTCGCGGGCTTCTTCAGCCCAGGTATAATCCATCAGCGCCAGCTTGGAGGTGAGATACCCTTCCAGCCTGTCGGCTCCGGCGGCAAGGCTCAGCTCCGAGGGCTGGACATGGATATTCTCCGGCAGGCGCGGCGTAAGCTCCCTGGACTCCAGCCGGGCGTGGAAATCCGGCACGATCAGGCCGGAGGTCAGCGACACACCGATGAAATGCAGCTCCTCGCGCTTCAGATCACAGGTCATCTCCACCTTGTAGCAGACCGCCAGCCACGGCTCGTAAGCTGCCGAGAACAGCGTGGTCCGCTGCCGCTGCCCCGGGTCCTCGAACAGCTGCAGACATCTGCCTTCTTCCCGCGCCGCCGACCAAATCTGGCGCAGACGCTTGCTGCCGTAGGTCACATCCTCCCGGCGGATCATGCCGGGCCCGAGGCGCGGCAGCGCCGGAACGATGCCGAAGTACCGGGCCAGAATGCTGTCCTCCGGGGCCGCGGACACCCCGGGCGGCAGTGCGCCGCCAGCAGGCTGGGCTGTGCCTGGCTCCGCACCGGCTTCGGCCTCCGCAGCACGGCGGACGGCCGTGCTGCGCTGGCGGGCCGCAGGTGCAGCGGCCTGCGCTGCCAAGGCATCGTACTTCTCCGGGTCGAAGACGAAGCTGAAGCTCAGCGTCTCCGGCTCCGCGCCGGTACGCTCCACGAAGCCCCAATAATAGGGGCGGTCTGTCAGCATCCGGTCGGCGCGGGGGGAGAGCTTCACCGTCACATGCAGCGGGGAGGCCTCCAGAATGGTGCATTCAGTCACCTCCAGATAATCCATGACCTGCTTACGTATTTCCGCAGGGGACAGCATCAGGAGTTCACCCCGCTCTCATCCAGTCCGGACTGGGCCAGTCCGCTGAGCGTATCGCCGATGCCGTCCAGCCCGCTGCGCAGCTCCTCGTCGCTGCGGGCTTCGAGGACGATTTTGTACAGGCTTTTCTCCAGCGACCCGTTCTGCTCGAAGCGCTCCAGGATTACGTCCAGCCCGCCGATGACCATCTCGAACATGTTGATTTTCTCATGCAGCAGGTGGAGGATATGCTCTTCGATAGTCCCATGTGTGGAGAGGTTGTAAATCACTACATCATTCTCCTGGCCCAGCCGGTGCACCCGGCCGATCCGCTGCTCGACCCGCATCGGGTTCCAGGGCAGATCGAAATTGATCATATGGTGGCAGAACTGCAGGTTAATGCCCTCGCCGCCCGCTTCCGTAGCAATCATCACCTGGGCGCGGCCGCGGAAGAGGTCCATCATCCAGTCTTTTTTGCCGCGGTTCATCCCGCCCGAGTAGGTCACACACTGCAGCCCGTGGTCACGGAAATATTGCAGCAGATACTCCTGTGTGGCGCGGTATTCGGTGAACACAATGACCTTCTCGTCCATCTCCCGGATCAGTTCAATCGTTTTCTCGGCCTTCGTATTGGTCTTGACCGTGCGGATTGTCTGGAGCAGCCCCATCATCCGCTCGCGCTTAGGCGAGTCCTCCGGCAGCTTCTTGATCAGATTAACCAGCGTGACGAACACGGCATCGCGGCTGCTGCACACCTCGCGCTGAAGCGTAACCAGGGAGAGCATGCTGCTGAGATTGCCGCCCGCCTCCTGATACTGGTCCTTGACGAAGGCGGTCACGCCGTCATACAGAGCCTTCTCCTCCGCAGAGAGGGTGAGCGGGATGTTGCGCACCTTGCGCTTGGTGAAATTCACCGGACCCTCGCCCCGGCGGTTGCGGATCATCACCTTGGACAGCTCGCCCCGGAGCTGGACCTCATTCTTAGGCTGGCGTTTATCCACAACGAAATTGGCGGCAAAATCCCCCTGATTCCCAAGCTGCCCCGGCTTCAGAATGGTAATCAGATTGAACAGCTCGCCGAGGTCGTTCTGCACGGGGGTGGCGGTGAGCAGGAGGCAGTATTTTTTGCGCAGCTGCTGGACGAACTGGTAATTGGTCGATTTCTTGTTCTTCAGCTTATGGGCTTCATCGATGATCAGCATGTCGTACTCCTGGCTCAGCAGCATCTCCTTGTGCGGGTCGCGCTTGGCGGTATCCATCGAGGCGACCACGATATCGTTGCCCCAGGAGTAGGTCTTCTTCTGCGCCACGGCAGCAATGCCGAATTTGGTATTCAGCTCGCGCACCCACTGCAGGACGAGCGAAGCGGGCACCAGAATCAGCACCCGGCTGACGAGGCCGCGCACCAGGTATTCTTTTAACACCAGTCCGGCTTCAATTGTCTTGCCCAGGCCTACTTCATCGGCGAGAATCGCCCGTCCCGACATCTCGAACAGCACCTTATGCGCGGTATCAAGCTGATGCGGCAGCGGCGACAGCCCGGACAGATGCTTCATGCACTGCAGCTCATCGAAGCTCGTGACCAGGCCCGACTGCTCTCCCTGAACGGCCAGACGGGATAACCGCCAGTCTCCCCAGGGGCCGCCTTTGTCGAGTCTGGATTCCAGATCCTGCAGCCAATTTCGCTCAAAAGAAAGAGGAACAGGCAGCAGCGGCGCAGCCGTTACGGTCTCATGGGGCAGGGAATTGCGGAATAATTGCGTCATGATGCAGCCTCCTCCGGTGCGGTTTCATATCGAATGCGTACCAGTAGTATGCGCGTTTCAGAGAGATTTCATAACCCCGCTTCACCGGGCTGACGCCTGCGGGACCTGCATTTTCCCTGTAAAGCTTTCAGGATCACCGCCGGCAAAAAAACGAGAAAGACGGAGGAAACAAGCGTTCTTTTCCTGATTTCTGGGCATTCCCGCCCGGGGCTGGTTTTTTCAAAAAAGACCTTAAGGCACAATATGTGGTATAGTTTTGAAGTTAAAGTACACCATATATTGTTACAGAAGTGTGAAGTGTGGTCCGTCCGCGGGCCTCTCACCTCAAGTGTCCGGAAGCATCACCTATTAATCAACCGGGAGGTTTTGCTATTGAGTACAGTAGAGCGTGGCAATCGTCTGGAAGGTCTGAGCGAGAAAATTTTCCTGGACCGTTATGCCTGGAAGGATGCAGACAGCAATCATGCGAAGGTGGGCGATGTCGTCCTTGTGCTGACGAAGGATGATCCGAAGTTCCCGACCAAGGAGGTCGGTGAGATTGTCGAGCGTACCGGCCGGACCGTTACGGTCAGGACCCGCAGCGGCGAGCTGGTGCAGTCCGATGTGGAGAAGCTGACGCTGAATATAGAGAAGACACCGGAGGAGATGTGGGACCGCCTCGCCGCCGCGATGGCCTCTGTGGAGAAGACACCTGAGCTTCAGGAGGAGTGGACAAGCCGGTTCCGCTCGATTCTGGATGACTGGAAGCTGGTTCCGGGCGGACGGATTGCGGCAGGCGCCGGGGCGAGCGAAGAGCTTACGCTGTTCAACTGCTATGTCATTCCATCGCCAAAAGACAGCCGGGGCGGCATCATGGAGACCCTCTCCGAGATGACCGAGATTATGGCCCGCGGCGGCGGGGTCGGCATTAACCTGTCCTCGCTGCGTCCGCGCCGCGCTATTGTGCGTGGGGTGAACGGTTCCTCCAGCGGCTCCGTGTCCTGGGGCGGCCTGTTCAGCTATACGACCGGACTGATTGAACAAGGCGGCAGCCGCCGCGGTGCGCTGATGCTGATGATCAACGACTGGCACCCGGATGTGCTGGACTTCATCACCGTGAAGCAGACGATGGGCCAGGTCACGAACGCCAACCTGTCGGTATGCGTCAGCAACGGCTTCATGAAGGCAGTGAAGGAGGATCTGGACTGGGAGCTGGTCTTCCCCGACACCACCGATCCGGATTACGACACGCTCTGGGACGGCGATCTGGATAAATGGAAGGCCGACAACCGCCGCGTCATCCCGTACCGCACCGTCAAAGCCCGCGATGTCTGGCACACGATTATCGAATCGGCCTGGAAATCAGCGGAGCCGGGCGTTGTTTTCATGGAATATTATAATCAGATGTCGAATAGCTGGTATTTCAATCCGATTATTTGTACTAATCCGTGCTTCCACCCGGACACCAGAATTGCCACGGAATACGGCCTTTTAACCATCGAGGAGCTATATAAGAAGGTCGGAACGGAATCCTTCCTGGTTGGAACCGATCTGAGACTAGTGGAGCAGGCCAAAGTGGTCGGCGGCAGAAGCTATGAAATTCCGGGCCTGCAGATGAGACGGGCTACAGTATTCCCGACCGGGACGAGAGAGACCCTGAAGATCTCTCTGCAAAATGGAGTCGAGCTGTCCGTAACCCCTGAGCACCGCCTATTTACCGATTCCGGCTGGAAAGAGGCCCGGAACCTGAGTGCTGAAGATAGTGTGTACCTGCAGTCCGGTGAGGGCGGCTTTGCGGCTGAGGATGAGCTTGGTGAGGATTGGGTCAAAGAAGAGCTGGAGAAACTCGGAGTCAATGATGTTAGAGCCGCCGAGAAAGAGATTCCGGCTGCGCTATATACCGCTTCACGCGAGAAAGTCGTAGCCTTCCTGCAAGGATTATTCTCGGCAGATGGAACTGTGTATGACCGTGACGAAATGCGCTCTACTGTAGGGCTGACCTCAGCGTCCAAGAAGCTGCTCCAAGGCGTTCAATTGCTGCTGCTTAATTTCGGAATTAATAGCTCCATTAATAACGATGAACACAGTGGATTCTATGAGCTGATCTTAAGCGGCAACAACATCCTGGAGTTCAAGAATAAGATCGGCTTCAAGCTGCTTACCAGAAAACAAGAGGCGCTGGAGCGCATTGCCAGACCTTCCCGCAAAAATGAAAAGTTTATCTCCAAAGTCGTTGGCATCGAAGCAGGCGAGGTAGTGACAGTATACGATATTACCGAGCCTGTAACGCATTCGCTGATCGCTGGCGGTGTTGTAGCTCATAACTGTGGTGAACAAGGACTGCCCGGCTGGGGCGTGTGCAACCTGTCCGCCGTCAATCTTTCCAAGTTCTACGATGCCGAGAAGCATGATGTGGACTGGGCAGACCTGGCGAGAACCACCCGGTATTCCGTGCGCTTCCTGGACAATGTTATCGACAAGACACCGTATCATTTCCCGGAAAATGAAGCCAACCAGAAGCTTGAACGCCGCGTAGGATTAGGCACAATGGGACTGGCTGAGCTGATGATCAAGCTGAATATCCGCTATGGCAGCCCGGAATCGCTGGAGTTCCTGGACAAGCTCTACGGCTTCATGGCCCGCGAGGCCTATCTGGCTTCGGCCGAGATTGCCGGAGAGAAGGGCTCGTTCCAGGCGTTCGACACCGACAAATATTTGCAGAGCGGATTTATGCGGAATATCACTGAGGTCTACCCGGAGGTCGGCGAAGCCATCCGCAAGCAGGGAATGCGCAACGTCACTGTAATCACCCAGGCTCCTACGGGCAGCACAGGAACTATGGTTGGTACATCTACAGGAATCGAGCCGTATTTCGCCTTCAAATATTTCCGCCAGAGCCGTCTCGGCTATGACGAGCAATTCGTGCCAATTGCCCAGGAATGGTTGGAAGCTCATCCGGGAGAAGAACTGCCGGACTACTTCGTCACCTCGATGGACCTGTCCGCCAAGGATCATATCCGCGCACAGGCCGCCATCCAGCGCTGGGTGGACAGCTCGATCTCCAAGACTGCGAACTGCCCGTCTGACTTCACGGTGGAGGAGACCGCCGAGCTGTATGAAATGGCCTTCGATCTGGGCTGCAAAGGCGTGACCATCTACCGTGACGGCAGCCGTGACGTGCAAGTACTGGAAACGGCGAAGAAGGAAGACAAGAAGGACGCTGCGGCAAAAGTCGAACCGGTGGAAGCAAAAGCTACTGAACCAGCAGCTCCTCATAATTATACTGTAGTTGCAGAGCCAATCACTATGAAAGCATCGGAGGGTCTGCCGGGGACCGGCGGAGTGGACAAGCAATACAAGAAGCGCCCGCAGGTGCTGCGCGGAGCAACCTATAAGATCAACACGCCGTTCGGCATGGCGTATATCACGATCAACGATCTAGACGGAATCCCGGCCGAAATCTTCCTGAACGTCGGTAAGGCTGGCTCTGACGTCTTCGCCATGGCCGAAGCCCTCGGCCGCGTCTGCTCGCTATTCCTGCGCTACGGCGACCACGGCGAGAAGGTCGGCCTGCTGATCAAGCATCTTAAGGGCATCGGCGGCTCCGGCGCCATCGGTTTTGGCGCAAACCGCGTCGAGTCCATTGCCGACGCAGTAGCCAAGGCTCTGGAGACCCATGTGCAGACCAACGCCCATGACGACCACATCCCGGCGCCCATCGCCGCAACACTGGAGCTTGATTTCAACGAGGCGCTGAGCGCCGAGCTGAAATCCAACGTCCCAGCCGCATCCGCGGATGATGGTCACGGCAGCCACGGCGCGCATAATCACGCTACCGCCTCGCGCGACCTCTGCCCTTCCTGCGGCAGCGCCTCGCTGATTAATATTGAGGGTTGTAAGACTTGCGGAAATTGCGGGTATAGCCGGTGCGGGTGAGGGGAGATAACAAACAAGTTTTGTTCTAAAATGTAAAATAACGTGGGAAGCGATAGTTGCTCCCACGTTATTTTTTTATTATAAAAGTAAATTGTCAACGTTTCATTAAGCTAACGGGCAGGTTAGTAATAAAAGAACTATACATTGATAATACAATTTGTTCCAGCTACAATCATAGAGAATATAGCTTGTTTTCTTTTAACAGCTTCTTGTTAATGGACAGATGGTTTTCGTTTATGTTTATCCCGATCTTATGAACCAAAACTGCGATTATATTTACGATTGGGATAAACAGTTACTATTTGAACTTGCAGATTTTACGGATAAGGTAGTTCTCGACCTGGGAAGCGGTACAGGAAGGCTTGCATTTGCCGCAGCAGAAAAGGCGAAAAGGGTTTATGCGTGCGAACCCACCGATATGCTAAGGGAGTACATGCGCGATAAAATCAAACGTGAGAATATTAATAATGTTGTAGTCGTAGACGATACGATCGAGAACATCCCTTATGAGGATAATTCCTTCGATATTGTGATGTCGGGGCATGTAGTGGGCGACAATTATGACGCTCAGATTGCTGAACTGTCCAGGGCTGTTAAAAACGGTGGTTGATTGCATCGGGGAAGATAATAGGAAGAGGGAACACGATGAAGAATTAATAAAAAGAGGTTTTGAGTCGTTTTAGTTCGTAAATAAATGCGTGTCATTAATAACGTGTTAGAAGGCTCTGTATATATTGACAGAGCCTGTGTTAGTTGAACGACAACAGCGGCAGCCTAAGACAGTATTCATCCAGTCTTGGCTCGCCGCTGTTTTTAGTTCATTATTTTCGCCAAACATCTATACTAAACTCAAAGCAACTTCTCCATAATCATCACATCTATAAATTCTCCATCCATAACCCCTTGTTTCTCAAATACTCCGACTTGCCGATACCCCATCTTCCGGTACAGCCCTTGACCGTTTTCATTGAATGGAAAGGTAAAGAGAACGATTTTATAAAAGCTGTTTTCTTTTGCCACCTTGTGTAAGGACTCCAGGAGAGAGCTGCCTGCACCCTGCCCACGAAAGCTGCGGTCAATGTAGACTGATAGGTCTGCGACCCCATTATAAGCGCAGCGGTGGGAGTAAGGATTCAAAGAGGCCCAGCCAATAACTTTACCTTCGGTTTCTGCCACCAAAACACTAAAGCGGCCTTGGCGATCGTTGAACCATGCTTCCATATAGGAGGAGTCTTTTGTCTCTGTTTCAAGTGTAGCGATCCGGTCCTCGATCCCCTGATTGTAGATGCGAAGGATACTTTCGATATCCTCTGGACTAGCCTGTCGAACAGTTAACGTAGTAATCATATAACAATCCCCCTATAGCTTACTTTTTAGCTTTAATCACAGCTGAAACAATGTATTGGTCAACGTTCGCACCAGGAACCCAATCTTTGATAAATGTTCTGGATTCGTCTTTTGGTTCAATACGGATCTCTGTAAAGCCACTTTCCCGAAGCATCTGCTCTACATCAGCGATGGAAGAGGCTCCGGAGATACAACCGGAATACAATTCGTCCAGGTCATTTTTGATCTCAGGGGGAAGCTCAGCTGTAGTTACGATGTCAGATATGGCCAGACGGCCACCAGATTGAAGAACACGGTAGGCTTCGCGGAATACTTGTTGTTTATCCGGTGAAAGGTTAATTACGCAGTTGGAGATAATGACATTAACCGAATTGTCAGCAACGGGAAGATATTCAATTTCGCCCAATCTGAATTCGGTGTTGTTGAACTTTCCTTTTATAGCATTATCCCTTGCACGGCTGATCATCTCAGGCGTCATATCCACTCCAATTACACGGCCCTGGTTACCTACCTGACGGGAGGCCAGGAAGCAATCAAATCCCCCGCCGCTCCCGAGGTCCAGAACATGTTCACCAGCTTGCAGTTCAGCGATTGCCTGGGGATTGCCGCAACCAAGCCCTAAGTTGGCGCCTACAGGAGCTGCGGCCAGATCCTCACTGGAATATCCCAACTTAGCGGAGATAGCATCGAAATCAGTTGGGGAGTCACAGCAACTGCTGTCAGCAGGTGTGCAGCAGGAAGAAGAGGTTTCGACCTTTTTAACAGCAATTTTTTGATAGCGCCCCCGTACATTTTGGCGGATTTGATCATTTGTAAGTTTGCTCATAATTAAACACTCCTCTTTTAACATTTGTTTTGGCAAAAGGATAACTTGCAAAATGCAAGTGTTGGTGAAGAGAAATCACCCTTTTACAGGTGCACAGCAGTTGCTGGATTTCCCCATGGCTTCGTTGAAAAGCTTAATGGACCGTAGTAAAGTTTCCACTTCAAACTCACTCATATGCGAGAAGGCTTCATTCAGGTATTCATTCATTTGCTGATCAATAGTTGTAGCCACCATTTTTCCTTGAGGCGTAAGTGACAGGTTATAAATTCTTCGGTCTGTAGGATCAGGGGTCTTCTTAACCAAGTTCAATTTGACCAAAGACTGGACTTGTCTGCTGAAGGTTGTAATATCAGTGCCAAGTGTTTCTGCGACTTGTTGCATGGAAGGGTTACGGCTCCGGTCTATCTCATATAGCAGGTGGCTTTGGGTCGCGGAAAGATTACATCCTCCTACGCTGCAGCAGTCCTTATTGAGCAATCCTAAACGCCGGGTCATGATTTGGAGTAGTTCTCGTGGGGTTTCCATTATTCTCACCTCTTGACTTAGTTATACCGTAATTAATTGCAATATGCAAATAATAAATTTACTTGTCTTATATAGTTTGACATCTCTCAGCCAGCCGTTAGCCATAATATTTTGGCGTTGAATATATAATCTTATAATTATATAATGATGTACGAGGTTGAACTTAATCTTTGGAGGGAGTGCATGGGATACGTAGTATTTTGGCATAAAATGGGGGAATACAATTGGTAGCTCCGGCAAGTCTAATATTTATAGTCACATTGATTTTTGTCATTTGGCAACCTAAAAATCTGTCTATTGGATGGTCTGCCTGCGGCGGAGCGTTAATCGCTTTACTCGCCGGTGTAGTCAGCTTCCATGATGTTCTGGATGTTACGCTGATTGTGTGGAATGCTACACTTGCATTTGTTGCCATCATCCTGATCTCCCTGATCCTCGATAAAATTGGATACTTCGAATGGGCAGCTCTACATATGGCCAAGGCTGCCAGAGGGAATGGAGCCCGGATGTTTATCTATGTCATCATTCTTGGTGCCGTAGTAGCGGCATTTTTTGCTAATGACGGAGCAGCACTCATTCTAACACCAATTGTGCTGGCTATGGTCCGCGCGCTCAATTTTGATGAGAAAAGGGTTTTTCCATTCATCATTGCCAGCGGGTTTATAGCAGATACTACTTCTTTACCACTGGTTGTCAGCAACTTAGTAAATATCGTGTCAGCTGACTTTTTTGGACTTACCTTTATGGAATATGCCGGACGGATGCTGATGCCTACCTTATTTTCCTTAGGGGCAAGTATTCTTGTACTCTACTTCTTCTTCCGTAAAAGTATTCCAAGAAACTTTGATAGCTCCCAGCTAAAAAAACCTGAAGAGGCTATTAAAGATAAGCAAATGTTCAAGCTGTCCTGGTTTGTTCTTGCAGTTCTGCTAATAGGATATTTTGTCAGTGAGTTCCTGAACATTCCGGTATCTGTAGTGGCAGGTATCATCGCGGTCTTTTTCCTGCTCATGGCAAGAAAAAGTCCTGCTGTACCGATCATGGAAGTAGTGAAGGGTGCACCTTGGGCGATCGTATTCTTTTCCATTGGTATGTATGTTGTGGTGTACGGTCTGAGAAATGCCGGACTTACGAATGTATTAGCTGATGTCATTCAGGCGGTTGCAGATCAAGGGCTGTTCGCAGCAACGATGGGGATGGGCTTTATTGCCGCGGTGATCTCCTCCATAATGAATAACATGCCTACCGTAATGATTGATGCACTAGCCATTGATGCTACTCACACCTCTGGATTGATTAAGGAAGCCCTGATTTATGCGAATGTCATTGGTTCTGATTTAGGACCTAAGATTACACCGATTGGTTCACTGGCTACCTTACTGTGGCTGCATGTGCTTTCCACCAAAGGTGTGAAAATATCCTGGGGAACGTATTTCAAAACAGGCATTATTTTGACGATCCCTACGCTGTTCATCACCCTGCTTGGTCTGTATATAACATTTAACTTATTTTAAACTCAAAGGAGATAGCGACTCATGGATAAGAAGACCATTTACTTTTTGTGTACAGGAAACTCCTGCCGGAGCCAGATGGCGGAAGGCTGGGCCAAGAAATATTTGAGCAATGAATGGAACGTATATAGTGCGGGCATTGAGGCTCACGGATTGAACCCGAAAGCTGTTCAGGCAATGAGCGAAGTAGGGATAGATATCTCAGGTCAAACATCAGATATTATTGATCCGCAGCTGCTGAACAGCTCCGATCTGGTCATTACATTGTGCGGAGATGCAGCAGATAAATGCCCCGTTACTCCGCCTCAGGTGAAACGTGAACATTGGGGATTCGACGATCCCGCAAAAGCCCAAGGAACGGATGAGGAGAAGTGGGCGGTCTTCCAGCGGGTTCGTGATCAAGTGGGCGAACGGATCAAACATTTTGCTGAAACAGGAAGATAATGAAGAACAACAAAGAGAACTATAATAGCAAATTATCATAAATCCTCATTTGATTGCCGACTATCAGAACCCAAACCTTTGGCAAGGTTTCGCCCTAAATTTGGTGGCACAGAAAATTTCGGAAGATTTGTATTAAAACAAGGCTGACCAAGCCGCCAGAGGTTGCTCCAGCTCTTGGTCAGCCTTTATGACGATACGCTTTAACCTTCCATCTTTAACCTTCCGTCTGCAGCCGGTGCTTTAGCTGTTTTTGTTCCGAATGAAGGGCCATCTCGGTCTCGATCTGCTCCAGGGTGCGGCCTTTGGTCTCGATGACCACGAAGCGGACGAAGAGGAGACCCAGGACACAGATGAAGCCAAAGGCCGAGAAGATGACGCCGAAGCTGAACCGGTCGGCAAGAATAGGGAAGATCAGACCAACAGCGAGCGAACCGGTCCAGTTGAAGGCGGAGGAGATGCCGCCGCCAATGCCGCGGACGGAGAGCGGGAAGATTTCCCCGACAATAATCCAGGTCAGCGGCGCCCAGGAAAAGGCATAACACAGGATGAAGCTGCAAAGCGCGATTAAGGTCACCCAATTGAGCACGCCGGCTTCAACACCGAATCCGCCGAGCAGAGCCGGGGTGAAGAAGGATAACGCCATCCCTGCACTGCCCACGGTAAGGATGGTCCGGCGGTTGAATCTATCCACAAACTGCAGGAACAGGATTGTTGTTAACACGAAGATAACCCCAACGATGACGGTGAATCCGGCAGCCAGCTGAGGGGACAAGCCGACGTTGCGGGCAATGCTTGTGGCGTAGTAGACAATGGAGTTGGCGCCCTGGATCTGCTGGAAGGTGGCCATGCCGACCCCGATGATTAAGGCCATCCGGAACTTGGAATGGAAGAGCTGAGCGATGCCGGATTGCTCATGCTCGGCAACGCCCTCGATCTCGGCGATTTCGGCATTGATCTCTTCCGTAGAGGTGCGCAGCGCGCTTAGTACTTCACGGGCTTTGCTGCTCATGCCGTTCTTAATCAGGTATCTTGGCGATTCCGGCAGCTTCAGCATACCCAGGAACAGGATAATGGCGAACAAGGCGGCGCTGCCCAGCATTAACCGCCAGCTGCCCGTAACCGGTTCAAAGAGGAAGGCCACGATATAGCTAAGCAGCATGCCGATGACAATCATCAGCTGGTTTAACCCGGAGAGCTTGCCGCGCATGTGAGCTGGCGCAATCTCAGACATATAGGCGGGAACGAGGGAAGACGCTGTTCCGACCGCAATTCCCAGGAAGATCCGGGCCACAGTCAGGGTTGTTTCGTCCGGCGCAACGGCGGAGCCGATGGCCCCAATGAAGAAGATCAGGGAAGAGATCAGAATCAGCTTCCGGCGGCCGAACTTATCCCCCAGCAAGCCGCTTAGTATGGAGCCGATAATCGCTCCGCCCATCAGCGAAGAGACGACAATCCCGATCCAGAGGGAGCTCAGGCTGAAATCGCTTTTGATATGTCCTTCCGCACCGGCAATAATGCCGATATCATAGCCAAACAGAATCCCCGCAAACGAGCCGAAGAAAAATATAAATTTGCTCGATACTTTGTTCATCATGTACCATTCCCTTCTTTATGCAGACCGTATCTCTTAAGGATTTGCGATCTTCAGAAAGAAGTATAGCACGCGTCTTCCGGCGCAGGGCCTGGAATCGTCTTCACTAATTCGGGCCGTTCCCGCACTATTTTAAGCTGTCAGAAGCGGGGGATGGGGCAAGAGCCAAGTCTAGCATTATCTTGTTTGATGATCTCAAAATAATCCATAACAGCTACGGCTGATCCTTGTAAGCGGTGGGAGAAACACCGGTGATTTTTTTGAACACACGGCTGAAATAGTTCGGGTCCTTGTAGCCGACCTCGAAGCAGACCTCCTTCAAGGAGAGCGGGGTGGAGCGTATTAAGGCAATAGCCTTCTCAATCCGCAGCCGGGTGACATAATCGATGAACGTCTCGCCGCACTGCTGCTTGAAGATTTTACTGAAATAATGAGGGTTCAGATGGACAACATCCGCCACATCCTCCAGTGACAAGTCCTCCGTAAAGTTCTCCGTAATATATTGCTTGGCCCGGTCCAGCACGCTTAAGGTCTGTTCCTCGCGCTGTTCACGCATCTGGCGGAGGGCGGAGACCACGTAGGATTGCTGAACAGCTGCACCGGTCCATTCTGTGTTCCCTGAGGCGGAGGAAGGCTGGCCGCTCTGCTGCTTCAGCTCATCGAAATGGCAGACCGTCCCCGTCCGCTCCGGCAGCGTAGAGGCAAATACGGCCTCATAATAGGAGGTGCGGAATCCGTCCGCTCCGCTGTGCAGCGATCCGATCCCGATGGACGCCTTCAGGCCAAGCGTCTGTTCACTGACCTGACTAAGCTGCTCCGCCAGCTGCTTCGTCTGCCGCCGCCAGTCCTGTTCACTGATTGCAGGCTTATGCAGAAAAATGGCCATATGCCGGTCGATCAGGGGGCTGACCACCGAGCCGGGTCCATGCGATTTGATAAAGCTGCGGAGATGGTCGTAAATCTTGTTTTTCATCGGGGCGTATGCCTCACCGTTATAGGCAATAACGATCGCACTCCCCTGCTTAAGAGGCGTCCCCAGCCAATCGGCGAGCTGTCCGGTGCTTGCATCGGCGCTGTGGTCCAGCATCAGCATCAGAGCCAGCTCGTTCTCGGCAACCGGCAGAAGCTGCGAGACCTTGTCGCGGAGCTCCAGCTCCCGCGCTCTGGACTCGCTCTCTTGTTCAATCTCCAGGACCAGCCGCTGGAATACAGCAATAAGCTGCTCCCGTTTGGCGGGCTTTAAGATGTACTCCTTCGCCCCAAGGGACAGCGCTTCCTGAGCATACGCAAAATAATCATAAGCAGTCACGACAATGAAGCGGGTGCCGGGCAGCCGCTCCTTCATCTCGCGTAACGCCTCCAGCCCGCCGATGCCAGGCATGTTAATATCCATCATGGCAATATGCGGCCGGTATTTCTCTGCATATTCAATGGCCATCCGTCCGTTTGCGGCATGGATGAACTCAAAAGTATCCGGCAGGTAGCGCTCCACCATACATTCAAGGCCTTCGCGTTCAATCGGTTCATCATCCGCGATCAATATCCGGTACATCTGAAGCCCCTCCTTCTTCTGCTGTATTAGGAATTTCGATTTGGATAGTCGTGCCTTGTCCCGGACTGCTGGTGATTTCAATCAGATCATCCCGGTTATAGAAAAGCTGGAGCCGTCTGAATACATTACGGGTCCCGATCCCGGTGGATGCCTTGTCCTCCTGTCCTTCCCGTTCTTCGTCGAGGCGCAGCAGTGACAGCCGGGTCTCCTCTGTCATCCCGGCACCGTTATCCGTCACTGTAATGCGGATGCCCTCCGTCCTCCGCTGGACGATGAGGGAGATCCGTCCTCCGGTCTCCATCCTGGATACCCCGTGCTGAAATGCATTCTCCAGCAAGGGCTGGAGGCTTAGTGCCGGAATCGTCACCTGCAAAGCGGAGGGATCTACCTCCAGCCCGAACCTGATCCGGTCACGGAACCGGGTCTGCTGGATCGCGGCATATTCCCGGATATGGGTCAGCTCCTCCTGCAGGGTGACGGGCTGGTCCAGCTTCTGCAGGCTGTATCGCAGCAGGTTGGACAAGGAGATCGTCAGATCACTGGTCTGCTCCGCGCCTTCCAGGAAGGCCAGCTTGGAGAGAACATTTAACGTATTGAACAGAAAATGAGGGTTGATCTGGCTCTGCAGCGCCTGAAGCTCCAGCTCCTTTACGATGCGCTGCATTTCCAGGCTTTTTTTGTCCTTCTCCATCAGCACGCCAAGATCGGCAGACATGTGCTGAATGGCCTTTGACAAAAGGCCCAGCTCATCCTCCTTCTGCCATTGCAGCTCCGGCTTGATCCGTAAGTCCCCTTTGGCGATTTGCTTCGCCATTTGCACCAGCTTGCGGACAGGAACGGTGATGCTGCGGGAGGCCCAGACGGCCAGCAGAACGCCCATGAGTGTATTCATCACGAACAGAGCGGTTCCGCGCTGATTCATCCGTTCGTTCTCCGTGCGGATGCTCTCGATAATGGGGCGGTAGAAGGCCAGCTCGGAATGGACCAGCTGCTGGCCGTCTTCGCGGATGAAGCCGGCGAGTTTCTCTGTCTCCATATAAGACTGGAAAGCGGACTGGAGATCTCCGTGATCTGCTGACGCCATGGCGAGGCGCTGCTGCTCCAGCAGCGTGGACACCAGGTTGAGATAGCTCTCCGGATCGAAGGCGTGGGTGGGGGAATTGAGCTTGGGCAACGCCTTGATCTCATGCTGCAGCGCCTGCAGCTCCTTCCCGGCGGACTGGACCTCCGGGGTCTCCGCAGGGTTGGCTACATAAGCATAGAGTAAGCGGAGATTGCTCTCCGCCGACTCGGTTGTCTTCTCAATCAGCAGAATCCGCTCCATCATTTCGTCATAGCTGGTCTGAACAATTTTGCCGCTCTGGAACACGAAGTAGGCCACGGAATTGGCGAGCACGACGAGCAGCGGAATGAAGATCAGCAGCTTCATGCGTATAGTCATGGTGTTGTCCCCCCAGCGGCAGACTCTGGTCCGCCGGCCTTCAACACATAGGTGTCGGTATAGGTTACAGATGGGGGAATGCTCCCTTGCCAATAGCCGTGCAGCAGCTCAACCGCCTGACTGCCCATTTCTACCGGCTGCTGAACAATCGTTAGCCTGATGTTCCCGGCATGGACGGCCTCTACTGTCTCGGTCTTGTCGTCAAAAGCGAAGATCTGCACCCCATCCGGCCTTACGCGCCGTGCCGCATCCAGGATGCCCAGACCGTCGGAGGAGCTGAACCCGACCATATAGTTCATTTGCGGATACCGGGCAAGCATGGTCTGGGCTTTCTGGGCGGCCTGGAGCATTGAGATATCGGATGCCGCGACTTCAGTGATATGAAGTCCGGGGTGCTGCTCAATGACCGAACGGAAGCCCTTAAGCCGCAGGCGCTGATTCTCTGCCTGCTCATTGCTGATTAGCACGCCGATGCTGCCCTGCTGCCCGGAAGCCTTGGCCACCAATTCACCCATTTGCCGGCCGGCTCGCAGGTTATCGGTGCCGACATAGGCCAGCCGCTCCGAACCGGGCTCGTCCGTGTCCACAGCAATCACCGGAATACCGAGACCGGCGGCTTTGCTGATTAACCGGCGGTATTCGGCGTTATCGATTCCCTGAAACAGAATAGCATCGGCCTTAGCGGAGATGGCCTTGTCCAGCAAGCGGATTTGTTCTTCCGGATTAATCCGGTCCGGCCCGATATATTCCAGCTCCATGCCGTAGGCTGCGGCCGCTTCCCTGGCCCCTTGCTCAATCGCCCGCCAGGAATAATTGTCCAGCTCCTGAGCAATCAGTACGATGTGAACCGGATCAGTGCCGGAAGCGGGCTGTGTCTGCAAAGGCTTCACGAGCGTATGAATTTGGATGAACGAACTGCTGAATTGAAACAGCAATCCGACAAACATGGCTATGATCAGGACCATGGCGATGGTCCATTTCCGGTTTGGCATTCCAATCTCCCTCAATCCTCATTTTGGTATTGCCCATTATACATGAAATGGACAGGGGCGGGATATGAAACTGTGACCGGCGGGGATCTGCAGAACCCGTACCATGTTATTCCCTATCAAACAATAGCCCGAAAGAGTAGTTTCGCTCCTTTTCACCAAGATGTTAAAAAGAGTTGATGCTTTCATGAACGTTTAAAGGCAAAAAGGTGACCGTAACCGATTTACTTAAAATTAAAGATATAATAATTCAAAATATCTAACCGCTTGGATAAGGAGGCACTAACGTAATGGGCATCGATACCGTGCTATGGAGCAGACTGGTGACAGGCTTAACACTGGGGTTCCACGTTATTTTCGCAACAATTGGCGTTGGGGTTCCGCTAATGATCGCAATCGCCGAATTCATGGGCATACGCAAAAAAGACCCTCACTACACGCTGATGGCCAAGAGATGGGCCCGCGGTTTTGTCATTTCTGTGGCCGTGGGCGTGGTGACAGGCACAGCGATTTCACTCCAGCTGGCCTTGGTCTGGCCGAATTTCATGAAGCTGGCCGGTAACGTGATTGCGCTCCCGTTATTTATGGAGGTGTTCGCGTTCTTTTTCGAAGCGATCTTCCTGGGCATTTACCTCTATACCTGGGACCGGTTCAAAAAGCCGTATATCCACTGGCTCCTTACGATCCCGATTGTGGCCGGTGCGGGGATGTCCGCTGTATTTATCACGACCGTGAACGGGTTCATGAATCAGCCGGAGGGCTTTGCTATGGCCGGAGGGCAATTCACAGCTGTGAATCCGGTGGAGGCGATGCTGAATACCGCGACGTTCTCGAAGGTGTTCCATGTCTTAAGCTCGGCCTACCTGACTGGAGCCGCACTGCTGGCGGGTATAGCTGCGTTTGCACTTCTGAGGAAGGGCGCGTCGGATTACCATAAAAAAGCGCTGAAGCTGATGATGGCCGTGGTGATGGTGTTTGGACTGCTGAACTCACTTGCTGGAGATACGTCGGCGAAATTTTTGGCGGAGCATCAGCCGGAGAAGCTGGCTGCGGCAGAGTGGCATTTTGAAACGGAAAGCGGAGCCGATCTGATTCTGCTGGGGTGGCTTAACGCAGAGCATGAGGTGCTGGGCGCACTGCACATTCCCAAATTTCTCAGCTTCCTCGCCTTTGGCGATTTCAATGCAGAGGTGACCGGTCTGAATGAATTCCCTGCGGATGAGCAGCCGCCGCTCCTGGTTCACTATTTATTCGATCTGATGGTCGGTGTCGGGTTCGCCCTATTAGGCATTTCATTCCTGTACTTCCTGTTTGTCTTCTGGAAGAAACGCAATGAGCATAACAAATGGCTGCTTCGCGCGATCGCGTTAGGCGCACCGCTTGCCTTTTTGGGAGTCGAGCTAGGCTGGTTTTACGCTGAAATTGGCCGGCAGCCTTGGATCTTAAGGGGATACATGCGTGTAGAAGAGGGGGCTACGACATCACCGAGCGTGAGAACCCTGTTCTTTGTGTTCCTGCTGCTGTACATCCTGTTAGGCACGGTATGTGTGCTTGTGCTGCGGCGCATGTTCAAGGACAATCCGGCGGAAACCGAGATGGAGAAGTGGAATCAGCCTCCCGGCGATACATCAACAGTAAGGGGTGAGCACGCAAAATGAGTTATGAGCTGATTGGAATTTCAGTGCTCTGGCTGTTTTTATACGGCTATTTAATTGTGGCCTCTATTGATTTTGGAGCCGGGTTCTTTGCCTTTTATGCCCGGCTGACGAAACAGGATCATCTGATTAACCGTCTGATCTCCCGCTACTTATCGCCTGTCTGGGAGATTACGAATGTGTTTTTCGTCTTTTTTTACATTGGACTGGTCGGATTCTTCCCGGATACCGCTTATTATTACGGCTCGGCGCTGCTTGTTCCGGGCAGCATTGCGCTTATCCTGATCGCGATCCGCGGCTCGTTCTATGCGTTCGAGAATTACGGCTCCAAAAATAACATCGTATATCTGTTCCTATACGGCGCTTCGGGGCTGCTGATTCCCGCGTCCTTGTCCGTGGCGCTCACCCTGTCGGAAGGCGGCTTTATCTTTAAGCAGGGTGAGACCGTGTCGCTGGATTACTGGGCCTTGTTCACCAACCCGTTATCCTGGAGCATTGTCGGCCTGGCGATTGTATCCGTGCTGTTCATCAGCAGCTCCTTCCTGGCCTTTTATGCTTCCCGGGCAGAGGATCAACCCGCGCTGAAGCTGATGCGTACCTATGCGCTGTTCTGGAGTACGCCGACCATTGTTGTCGCACTGACAGCCTTTATTTATCTGGGCCAGCACAATGAGCGGCATTTTCAAAATATGATGGATTTATGGTGGCTGCTTGCGCTGTCCGTTGCTTTCTTCATGCTTGCCATGTGGCTGCTCTACAGCGGCCGCCGTTACGGCTTGGCGTTCATAAGCATCATGCTGCAATTTCTATGTGCCTTCTTCGCTTACGGAATCGGGCAGTACCCTTATATTCTGGACCCGTTCATTACGCTGGAGAACAGCATCACCTCACCGGCCATGGGCCTGGCGCTGGTTATTGTGTTCATCGGCGGGATGTGCCTGCTGGTTCCTTCCCTGATTCTGGTGTTCAAGCTGTTCCTCTTTGACGCAGATTATGTGAAAGGAAAGAAATAAATGAACAACACAACAAGCTTGATCGCTGAGCAGATGTCAGGGCAACGAAAACGGCTTGTTATGCTGACCCTCTTGTCGCTCCTGCTTGGCATTGCGATTGTAAGTCAGGCCGGGCTGCTGGCGGAAGCGGTCCAGCGGGTGTTCGTGGAGAAGGCTTCCTTATCTTCGGTTGCCTTGCTGCTCGCTCTGCTGCTGTCAGTGATGGCGATCCGCACTCTGCTGTTGTACGCAAACGGAAGAATCGGCCTGGCTATGGCGGCCGCCGCTAAGGCAAATATGCGTGCAGCCGTGCTGCAGAGGCTTACCCGTACCTCCATGCCTTCAACGCTGCGGGGGCAGACGGGGGAGAAGGTCAGTGTGGCGCTGGATGCAGTGGACGAAGCCGACAGCTATTTCAGCCAGTACATGCCGCGGATGGTGGAAGCAGCGATCATTCCGGTTCTGATTCTGGTAGCTACGTTTATCTTGCATGCGAATACCGGCTTCATTCTGCTGTTTACGGCACCGTTCATTCCGCTGTTTATGATTCTGGTGGGACTGCAAACGAAAAACAAATCCGAAGAAAAATATGCGCAGCTTGCCGAATTCTCCGGTACGTTCCTGGATTCGCTGCAAGGGCTGGTGACCTTGAAAATATTTGGGCAATCCCGCCGCCAGCAGCAGCAGATTGAGCGCAGCAGCCTGGGGTACCGTGACGCGACTATGGATATTCTGAAGGTTGCCTTTACGAATACGTTTATGCTGGAATCGATCGTTATGCTGAGCATCGGGATTGTTGCCCTTGAATTGGCTATTCAACTGCTCGTGTTCAAATCCATGCCATTCCACACGGCCTTTCTGGTGCTGCTGCTTGTTCCTGAGTTCTTTAATCTGCTAAAAAATACAGGCACCGCTTTTCACAGCGGGCGGACCAGTATGGGGGCCGTCCGTAAGGTGGAGCAAATGCTTGCGGAAATGGGCGGCGGCACCGGCACACAGCCGGAAGGGGGCCAAGAGTCCTCAGCCAAGCTGCTGCGGATGCCGCCATCTATAGAGCTGAAGGATGTTCATTTCCATTATGCACCCGGTTCATTTGAGCTTAAGGCTGGACCCGTCTCCATAGGACCGGGAGAGCATGTTGCCATTGTCGGCCAGAGCGGCTCGGGCAAAACAACCCTGCTCCATCTCATTGCCGGGCTGCTGAAGCCGGTATCAGGGACAGTGATGGTGAACGGCAGCCCGCTGACGGAGTGGGAGGAGGACTCATGGTTCGAGCAGGTCAGCTACATTACACAGCACCCCTATATTTTTGCCGGCACCTTCGCTGACAATATCGCCATCGGCGCCGGACGTAAGGTCTCCAGGGAAGAAATCAGGCAGGCGGCAGAGGAAGCGGGACTTGCACCGCTGGTTGCCGGGCTGGAGCAGGGACTGGACACTAATGTCGGGGAAGGCGGCAGGGGACTGTCGGGCGGGGAAAAGCAGCGTCTTGCTTTAGCGCGGGCCTTTTTGAAGCGTCCGGCCCTGATCCTGTTCGATGAACCTACGGTAGGCCTGGACCTTCAGACCGAACAAATTCTGCAAAGCTCCATAACTGCGCTGGCCAAAAATGCAACGATGATCACAGTCGCACACCGGTTATATACGATCCGGCAAGCGGATCACATTTTGTTTATGGACCATGGAGTATTGGCGGCGGCAGGATCTCACGATGAGCTGCTTGAACTTATGCCTCAATATGCCGAGATGGTTAATATTCAGCGAAAAGGAGGGTCAGCATGAACGAGCTGGCGATTTTGTCCAAAGCCATGATAGCAGAGAGGAAGGATATTCTCCTGTCGATTCTGGGAGGATTTATTGCCGGCGCAGCCGGTGTGGCTCTCTTCTCCGCGAGCGGGTATCTGATTTCACAGACGGTCTTTATGCCGCCGCTCTATACCCTGATCGTCCTTACCGCGCTGGTCAAGCTGCTTGGTCTGCTCCGGGCGGCAAGCCGTTACGGGGAACGCCTGTATTCGCACAGAGCAACCTTTTCGATGCTTAGCCGTTTGCGCACCGGATTTTTTGCCCGGCTGATCCCCCTAACGCCCGGTATCTTGAACAAGAACCGTAGCGGAGATCTGCTTGCGCGGATTGTCGGAGATATAGAGAGCCTGCAAAATTATTTTTTGCGTGTCGCGTATCCGCCGGTTATCGTCATCACGGTCTTTCTGGCAACGATGGTGTTTAGCGCCTCTTATTCATTCTGGATCGCCTGCTTGTTTGTAGCAGGAATGCTGCTGACCGCAGTGGTTGTGCCGGGCATTGTATTGCTGGGCCAGCGGCCGATACACGGCCGGGTCCGTAATCAGCGGGCGCAGCTGTCAACGGAAGTGACAGAGGTCTTGTACGGCTTCCGCGATCTGAAGGTGTACGGGCAATTGCCGCAGCGGGAACAGCAGCTTAAGAAGGCTTCGGCAGCACTGACCATAGAGCAGCAGCGTGCAGCCAGCCATCTGCTGCGCGGACAGGCGATGCACACCTTTGTCACCTTTTTTGTATCGTGGGGTGTACTGACGTTAGGGGCCTATCTAATTATGAAAGGTGAGCTGGCTGGCGTATTTCTGGCGATGCTGGTCATGGCTTCACAGACGGTGTTTGAAGAAGCTGCGGCCATGGCTACTTTACCGGCCTATAAGCAAGACAGTGAGCACGCGGCCACAAGGTTGACCGAAACCGTATTGACTGCCGGTGATGCACCGGTGCAGCCGGGCCGTCCTCTGCCGGAGGGAGAAGCTGTGTCGGTGGAGCTGTCCGGTGTTACGTTCCAATATGAAGATGAATGGCGTCCCGCGCTGACAGAGGTATCGCTGCACCTCCCGGCAGGCTCCAGAACGGCAGTGGTTGGGCCGAGCGGGTCCGGCAAATCCACGCTGATCGATCTGCTGCTCAAGCTGCGCACGCCTGTAGCCGGTGACATACGTTTGGGCGGCATTCCGGTGCAGGAGCTGGATGAGACAAGCATTTGGGCATCCTCTAATGTCGTCTTACAGCAAAGTCATTTTTTCCGCGGAACGGTCCGTGATAA
This sequence comes from Paenibacillus sp. FSL K6-1096, assembly GCF_037977055.1. Taxonomy (NCBI): domain Bacteria; kingdom Bacillati; phylum Bacillota; class Bacilli; order Caryophanales; family Paenibacillaceae; genus Paenibacillus; species Paenibacillus sp. FSL K6-1096. Next base: position 6,276,296 of record NZ_CP150274.1, read on the forward strand.
CCTGCTGCTGGATGGAGACGAACAGTCTGATGAAGTATTGTTAGAGGCTCTCGCGAAGGCCCAACTGCCGGATGTGGCATTAACCGATATGGTATTCGAAAAAGGAGAGAACCTGTCTGACGGCGAGAAGCAGCGTCTGGCTTTGGCCCGGGTCATGCTCCGCAAAGGGCGGTTATGGCTGCTGGATGAACCAACCTCTTCGCTGGATTACGTAACGGAAGAGCGGGTGTTGACCCATCTCCACGAACAGGCCGCCGGAGATACCTTACTGCTCATTTGCCACCGGCTTACCGGCCTGGAAGGCATGGACAAGATTATCGTCATGGAGCAGGGCAGGGTCATCGAAACAGGTTCATATGCGGAGCTGATGGAGCAAAGGGGCTATTTGTACCGGATGAAGCAGATTGAGCTATCTATGATATAAATTACAGAGACTAATGCTAAAATATATCGAGCAGCAGCAATGTCTGGAGAATGCCGGGAAATCCAAATAACCTTTTAACCTAAAGATGGCTAATGCAGCCGTCTTTTTTATTTGGGGGCTTACCGACCATTCCCTTAGGCCTAATCTGATAATAATATCACTTTATTGAGCTTAATAAATCAATCATGAAAGCGTAGTCAACATTTTTAATATAATTACATCTATCAATGATTTTATGTATTAAGCCGCCTTCATTGGTAATGTTATATTTTATAGCCATATTTCGTAAGGTAAGAGCTTCGCTGATGATTACATTATTTCTTTCCTTTAATTTAAGGATCAGACTATTATCAAATATATTTAATTTATATAAATAATCTAACCGTACTCCCATCATGACCTTGTGATCATATAGTATGTGAAATGGCCTTATATCAAGTGTTCTTTCTCTACAAAAAACATCAATAATATATTTGTAAAAATTTAATCCGTATAGATTGTCTCTATTATAATCTGCATAAGAAAATTCGAATTTTCGTAAACTATCCTTACAATTTATATAATCTTCTATAAATAATTTTAATTGATTAATATTTAAAGCATAATTGAAATCTTGATATTTATAAAGATTAATTAAATAATCAATGCCTTTAATACTTTTATTAATTTCTTCGTAGGTTGCTGTTTTTCTTGCATATTTACCATTCTCATAAAAATCCGATATATAAATCAAATTGTTAGCCCGGTCAAAGCCATATATAAAGGTTGTATGTATAAAATGCTCTTTTTTATAACTTGCGGAACATTTCAAATAATAATTATCAAGACAAGCATCTAAATAATACCCTTGATTGATCTGATATTCTATATAATCTGTAAGTTTATTGAAGTTTGCTGTGGTTTGATTATTTCTTAACCAGCCCAAAAACGGACAGGAGTTCGCAGGAATAATGTAATTGTCTGTATCTGCTTGCTCGTAAAAATCTGCTCTTGTCATTGAATGATGTGGTCTAATTATCAATTGTAAATACCGGTCACTCAGCCATGGAAGTACCTGAGCATTATTAATCCATAAAAACGACAAAGTATTTGCAATATAAGGAAATGATGTTATAGGGGGATTTACAACTGGAAGTATAGTTTTCATAATGGCATCGTCCTTTGACCACAGTAGTTTTAGAGGAATATGTAAAATGTAAATAGCAAATAATAAAACATTTATTTAAATTATACCTACAATAGATTATTGATCAATATTTTTATTTTGTGTAATTTATTGTTTCAGATTTTTAAAAATTTCCTAAGATGTAGTTCAAAAAATGACATATTATGTACATATGTGTATTATTCTTTTATCCCATAAAAAGGTTTATACTGTTAGAAACAATGATTTTCCTTAAAAGGGGATAAATGCAATCCAATCAAATATGGGGTGGAAAATGTATAATGGTGTAAGCGTTATTATTCCAACATACAACAAAAAAGAACGTTTAAAGTATACGCTTGATTCTTTAAATAATCAGGTACTTGTTGATCCAACTCATATTGAAATCATTATTGTTGATGACGGTTCGTCTGATGGAACTCAAGAACTAATCAATCAATTCAATTTTAAATATCCCGTGAAATATATATATCAAATCAATACCGGGAGATCTAGTGCCAGAAATGTTGGGATTAGAAATGCTGAATTTTCAGTTTTGCTTTTCTGTGATGATGATATGCTTATGCCTGGAAATTTTGTCGCTAATCACCTGTCTATACAGAATACATGCCGCAAACCGACGCTTGTTCATGGGGAAATATACAACTTAAGCCTTTTGAAGTTTTTTCAGGATCCCGGCACCGGATATTTATTTGACAAACTTATAACTCACAGTAATTTGGAGAAAGTCAAAGAGTATTTATTAGTTAATAATTATGAAGAGAATTTACGTATTGCCGTTACTCAGAAAAAAACAACTCTGTTTGAAAAGCAAATACAAGAAATCTTCAATAAATGTTTATCTTCTTTATATTGGTTATGTTGCACGGGGGGGAATATATCCTGTTCTTACGGTTCTTTGGATGACTTATACTTTGATGAAGATTTAGATAAATGTTGGGGATGTGAAGATTTAGAACTTGGATATAGATTGCACTTGGCTAACTATGATTTTATCTATAGTCATGATGCTTTTTCTTTTCATATTGACCACTATAGAAAAAACTACAAAGACAACCTGGAGAAAGCCTTTGAAATGTTTTACTCCAAGCACAAGCTTGAACTTGTGAAAAAATTACCAAAGTTATTATTAGGTGAAATAAGAGAAATTGATGAATTTATAGAGCATTTATAAATTTACAAAGAAACGGAATAAAAGGAGTAATTAAATGGAACTCTTAATGAACGAAGGCAAAATATTACAACTGCTAAATGATTTTGTAGCCTGTGAAGAGTTCTGCAATTTGAGTTGTGATTACTGTCTGGCCGAAGGTGCGAACCTGAAGGAAAAGCATCAATTTAACAGGATCGATGGAAAACTGAATTATTCAAAAGATTATAAAGGATTGGTATATTCTGATGGATACAAGATAAAAGAAAAAATAGATGAAACACTTAAAACCTATCGTGAAAAGTTTAATGCTCCAATACTAAAGCTTAGTGGCGGAGAGATTATGCTCATCAGAAATCTGGAAGAGTTGATTGAGCGGGAATCTCAATATTATGAATGTGTTCAGTTACTAACGAATGGCTTGTTGCTAAATAAGCAAAACATTGCAAGATTAGCAACAGTAAAAAATTTAAATGTTCAGCTTTCAATGGACGGGCATACTTTGGAGATGAATCAATGCCGTCTAAAATCAGAAACGCTAAATGAAAAGTTACTTCAAAATCTTGATATGTTAATTAACAATAATATAGTAACTGAGATATATTGTGTTTTAAGTAAAGTGAACATTGAGAAATTTGATATTTTTTTAGATTATATAATGAGTAATTATGGGAATAAAATACACGTAATACCCTTTCCTGTGAGATTCCTTGGCGCAAAGAAATATTTTCCTGAACAAGATCAATTGAAAAGTTTGAAAAAAGTAATTTATAACTTTGATAAATATAGTGAAGTACTTCCACCGCTGAAATATATCAATGAAATGATTTCTTTTATCGAAAATGGTTTCAGACAGTCACAGTGTTCTGTTCCGAAAATTATGAGTCAAATATTTGATGACGGCATCATTACACCTTGTCCAAACTGTTGGACTGTTCAGATTGGAAATATTAATTCATCGTTTGATACTGTTACTGAAAATATGCACAATCATAGAATTTATGAACTGATGACAGCAAAGAAACCTAGAGCACCTTTCTGTACGCAATGCTTTACGGATTACCATTTGTTTAATCTATATTTCAATAACGAATTAACTTTAGAAGAGATAGCCCAAAATCGCCCGTTGTTACAAGGAAAAAGAGTTCAAGAGCGGTTAGAATTGCTGAAATTATTCTCATCAAAAGAATAGACTGTTTAAAGGAAGTGGGAAAATGAGTGAATGCTCCGTAATTGACACAGTAATAAAAGGTTTAGGGAAGAGGCTTAACGGTATTGGGAAAATTATAAAAGCAGCAAAAGTGCTTGTACTTTCACCACATCATGATGACGAAGTTATAGGCTGTGGCGGAACATTATTGACATACTTAGATGACGATACAGAAATTGTTATCGTTTATATGACAGATGGCAGATTTGGAATAAAACCTGAAGATGCTTGGATACGTAAAGAAGAAGCGCAGAAAGTATGGGACAAATATGATCGGGTGAAGCAGATTTTTCTGGATTTTGAGGATACAAAATTAACTGAGAACTCCTTAGAGGCTAGAGGGATTTTAACTGACTTGTTGAATGACTTCAAGCCGGATATGATTTTTACCCCTTGGATTTTAGATCTGCATGTTGATCACAGATCAACATCAATAATTTTACGAGAATCTCTATGCCAAGCAGAACTAAGTAACTGTACTGTTTCAAGTTATGAGGTGATGTGTCCTGCCTATTCAAACCATTCGGTAAACATAACCAAAAAAATGGAAGCGAAAATGTCCTTTCTTGAGTTATATAAAAGTCAACATACATACTTAAATATTAAAAATACTACATTATCTTTAAATGAATTTCGGGGGCATTTATTTAGGTTAAAGTCAATTACCTATGCTGAAGGGTTTTGTGTTTTAGAACAGGATAATTATTGTGAATTTATAGACAAATTATCAAATGTACAGTGAGACCTTTCAAGTTAGGAGTGTTTTTATTGGATGTATTATTTATAATTCCTCCAGTGGCAAATAATTATATTTTGGATATAAAATGGGAAGATCACTTTGAGTTTCTTGGAGTGGGATATATTTTATCGGTTCTGAGAAAAGATGGGGTTGAGGCTGAGGTCTTGGACGCCGAAAACTTATCCTTTCATTCAGATCACATAATCAATATTATATTGGAAATTAAACCGGAAATTTTAGCGTTTTCTGTAGCGAAAAGTCAGGCTAAAATTACAAAAAGTATGATTAAGCAAATTAGAAATAAGGGGTTTGACAAACCCATTATTCTAGGCGGTTATTATCCGACGCTAGCACCGGAAGAGATGTTGGATGGTTGTAATGGATTGAATCTTATTGTAAGAGGTGAGGGGGAGCATGTCGTCAGTAAATTGATACAATCATTACTTCGAAACGAGGAGTTCAAACAAATAGATGGCATTTCTTATTTAGAGAATGGATCTTGCATTCATAATCCTCCTTCAAATGCTATAACAGATTTAGATTCTTTACCATTCCCTTCACGTGATACTTTACCTCTGATCATGGCAATAGGTGGAGATCCTTATTTGATTTCCTCCCGAGGATGTTACGCTTCTTGTTCTTTCTGTTCTATAAAAGCATTTTATAAAAATAATAATAGCATTCAGTGCAGAATAAGAAGTGTGGAAAATATTGTGAATGAGATGGAAATGCTAATTAATAAATTTAACATACAAAGATGCAGGATATTTGATGATAATCTGTTCATGGCCAAAAAGATTGGAAGAAAACGGGTAATTCAACTTGCTGATGAAATATTAATGAGAAAAATAAAAATCGATTTTGAGATTGTTTGCAGAGCAGATGATGTCGATGAAGAAGTTTTTACATATTTGGTGAAGGCTGGTCTTAAGAGAGTGGTTATTGGTCTTGAGAGCTTTAATGATAATTCATTAAAGTACTATGGCAAAAAACTTAAAGCTGAAGATAATTATAAAGCTATGAAAGTGTTAGATAGTCTTGGGGTTGAGTGTGTTGGCAGTTATATATTATTTAATCCGGAAAGTACATTTGAAGAAATTGAAATTGATTTAAATTACTTTTACACAAGACTTGAGATTGATAAGGGAATTAACCTAATAAATTGTATACTTTCCACCTCGACAGTTTTATCTATTGATGAAGGAACAGTTTTATTTCAAAATGCTGATGGCAATTATATAAACGATGAATATGTGTTAAAGGATTTGCAATTAAATAAGTTAAAGAAAATATCTGTGTACATATCTATTTCCTTAGAAACAAATCTATTGAAATTAGTAGAAATAGAAAAATATTACAAAGTATATATAAAAAATAAAAATGAGACCAGAATCCGAGAGCAGCTTAATGAACTCTGGTATGAGCTGGCAAAACTTAATCTTGATGTATTCCGTATGTTTTTTGATCAACTGGCTGGACTTAGTGCAACTGGGGAATTCAGTATAGAGATGACAGATGAAATTACCTCTTATTTCTATAAAAACCTTAATCATCATTACAATAGAATTATGCAATTTATTGAGAGGTATAAAATTGAGAGGAACATTTTTCCGAGAGTGTGGTTTTACTATTTCAAAAAAGCAAATAAACAATATGTATACGAACCAGTAAGTGCGACATTTCACAAGATCGGTGAGGATGTTATTAGAGTATTAGAGCTTTTATATCAAGAACCTATTCCTTCAGTTGAAGAGAGGGTTTTATCGGAGGATAATGCTGCAATACAAGCATTGGACTGGGTAAAAAAACAGATTGATGATGGCGGTTTTATAAAAGAACCAAAAACATACAGAATGCCAAATGAAAATATTATGAAACGTACAATTAGGCAAATCATCAGGTAATGAATCAAGATCCTAAAGAGTATTAAATGAATAGGCTATGAATAGAATAAAGGGGGATTATATGTATGATTCATTTTGTTTTACTGATAATATAAGCCACTATCTGAACTTGATGGGAATCCCTGTCCCTCCCGTTGTACTGTTTGGGTTAGCAGAGGTCATGGGAACAACCTGTAATCGCAATAAAGAACAAAAATTCGAAAGATTCAACGGCCGTAACGGTTCCCACCAGGAGATGTTAAAAAGATATTCTGAAGCAAGCGGAATTGCTTTTTCTGTTTGTAACAGTGCAAAGCCTACCAAAGAGATTCCTTGCCTCATTGAAATGGATGATTATTACATAGACTACCATCCGTTTTATATGAAAAATCACTATCTGAGATTAGTCGTGCTCCTGTGCATTCATGACGATTATTACGAAATTTATGACACTCATCACAGAAAAATTAGCAAGACAACATATGCTCCTGCATTATTAAAAAATTCTATAAAGTATATAGCAAGTGAAGGAGCGGATTACGAAAAAACAGGACTGACTCAACATTTAACTGCTATTCAAAACACCTGTACTTTTAATCTGAACAATCAATGCAAAGACCAAATTTATACAGGCTATAAGGGAGTTCAATTATTTCTAGAAGATTTGGAACAAGAATTAAAGGAAAATGAATTGGAGTTTAGTCAAGTTACCTATGACCTGTTCTTTCAAATCCTTCGGCCCGGAGGGATGAGGGATAGCAGGGAAATGTTTGCAAGATATTTGCATTGGGTCAATCAACAATATTCCTTACCTGAATTAGATCAGAATGCGAATGGTATTGCGGGCCTTGCAACAAAATGGGAGACCGTTGCTAATTTGTTTTATAAAGCAAGTATAGTGGGGGACACAAATTATCTAACAAATAAAGTCTTTAAACTTATTAACCAAGTTGTAGACGAAGAAAAGGAACAGGTGGAAAAACTTCTCTTATATATTATGAGTCAGAGGCGGAGAGCATATGAATGAAATAATTGCAGTGAAAAATGTTTTTAAAGTCTACGATATTGCCAAAAAAGATCCTGGATTACTTGCAAGTATTAAAAGTCTATTCGTTAAAAAAACTGAAAAGAAAATTGCTGTTGACAACATTAATTTTTCTATCAATGAGGGCGACTTTATTGGATTCATAGGGCCGAATGGAGCAGGAAAGACAACGACCATTAAAATGCTATCCGGCATAATACATCCTACCGAAGGTTCTATTAACGTAATGGGGTATGTACCGCATCAGCTGCAGAATGCATTTAAAAAGAACTTTTCTATTACTATGGGACAAAAAAATCAATTATGGTGGGACATTCCAGCATTAGACTCTTTTCAGTTAATTAAAGAAATATATGAAATTTCAAATGATAATTATAACCGTACCCTTCAAGAATTAACGGAGTTATTAGATGTAAAGCATATTATTAATACTCCCTTGAGAAATTTATCCTTGGGGGAAAGAATGAAATGTGAACTGATTGGCGCTCTCCTTCATGAGCCTAAGGTATTATTTTTGGACGAACCGACGATTGGTTTGGATGTTTCTTCTAGAAGAAGAATAAGAGAATTTTTGAAATACATAAACAAAGAAAAAAAAGTTACAGTGATTTTGACAAGCCATTATTTAGAGGATATAGAGGAGCTTTGTAATCGCATCATTGCTATTTCAGAGGGGAAAATTGTTTACGACGGATCCCTAAAGCTTATAAATAAAGATTTATTGAACTATAGGTATGTATCATTTGGTTATGACCATGCGGAGACTTTAGAAAGCGTTGAGAAATATGGAAAAATAATTGAGAAGAATGATGCACATGTTAGGATGATGGTCGATAAAAAGGATTTGAAAGAATTGGGAAAAGCCATTTTTTCAAATGATAACATCTTTGATATGACGATTGAGGAAGTTCCCCTTAATGATATCTTTGAGAGTTTATTCAATAAATAATGGAAGGGTATAACATATGAAGAAGTATCTTCAGGTCTTGAAGTTGAATTTGCAAACGTCCTTCGCCTACAAAGGGAATTTTATATTAACTTCATTCATTGATATTTTCAGAGTTGTAGCTGAGGTTGCATTTTGGAGAATTTTATTTAATAACGTGAAGGATGGAGAAATTAATGGATACAATTTTGACTCCATCATAGTTTATTACATTTTCATGTTTATCATCAGTTCGTTTACTAATGTTGGAAGTATGGGCTATAAAGTAGCGAATGAAATTAAAGAAGGCGCTCTAAATAATCTGTTAGTCAGACCAATAAATTACATCGGATACTGCTTCATGGAAACTATATCCCAGAAAGTGATAAATCTAATAATTGCGGTGTTAATGTTTATACCTTTTGTAATTTTCAGGTTTGGGAATCTTTCATTTGCAGTTACTGCAGAACAGCTGTATCTTCTTCCCGTTGTAATCATTTTCTCTTTTACTTTAAGTTTTTTTATAAATATATTAATTAGTTTATTAGTTTTCTGGATAACGGAGGTAACCTCCTTTTTCTTCTTAAAGGATATTGTTCTTGATCTTGCATCCGGAAGAGTATTTCCGTTAGATTTATTTCCCGCATTTTTATTTAGTGCCTTTTCAATCCTTCCTTTTATGTATTGTACGTTTTTTCCAGTCGTTATACTTACGAAAGGGATATCATCCTTTGGATTATATCAAGGTCTATTAATTCAGCTCACATGGATAATCTTGCTTTATTTATTAATCAGAGTTCTTTGGAGGTTTGGATTAAAAAAATATGTTGGGACCGGTGCATAAGCGTTAAGCCTTTGTTTTAAATTGTTATCTTTTAGGAGGACATATGAGATATCTGAAGTTGTACCGCTTATTTATTGTGCAGAGTTTCATCAAAATGGTTACTTATAGAATTAACTTTTTTATGGTATTCATTACAAACCTGTCCTTCTTCTCTGTGCAGCTTCTATTTATGCAGTTGATATATTCAAACGTAGACTCATTGGCCGGGTGGACAAAATATGAGATGTTTTTTTACATAGGTACGTTTAATATTATTGATTCTCTTTGGGTCTTCGGTCCATTTTTTAACCTGATGCATATTCCGGGCATGATAAGAAGTGGATCGCTGGATTACTACATTACAAAACCTGTAAATTCACAGTTTCTCATAAGTTTACGAAATGCAGATATGGGTTCAATTATAAGTGCTTTGGCAGGGGTGGGCATGATTGCATTTGCAATAATACAAGGGGGATTAGAGATAACATTTGCAAGTAGTTTATTGTACATCGTTTCAATCCTGCATGCTTTACTAATTCAATACTCTGTATATTTTATCTTTACTTGTCTATCCTTTTGGTTGGTCAAAGCGGATTTTGTAGACTCCATACATGGAATTTTGTGTTACTTTTCAACCCGGCCCTTAGATATATATAAAGGAGTTATCCGTTTTGTGCTCACTTATATATTGCCGTATGGATTAGCCTTAACAGTTGCCTCAAAATCTGCGATTAAAGCAATTCAATTTCATGAGTATATTATCTTTCTTGTAATTAGTTGGGCTATTTTTGGAGTTTCAATCATTGTTTGGAAGTTTTCATTAAAACATTATAGCTCAGCAAGTTCATAAGGCACTGGAGGGAATTATGAAAAGATACAGAATTGTATTGATTTTCATTGAGCAGATAGGGTCCGAAGCCTGGGATAACTGGGAAGCACTTGGAATAGGCTATTTAGCTTCAATGCTTCGACAAAGAGAGAATTATGTGGAAATTGTAAAGATCCCATCCATTATTAAGGATTGCCACGTGAATGAAATTCTTGATAAGAAACCAGATGTAGTGGGTTTTACATTGCCTTGTGCTTTTGAAGAACGGTTTAAACAGTTAGGCTCAAAACTGAAAGAACAAAATCCCCAGCTACATATTACATGTGGAAACCGTTATGCAACCGATAATGCGAACTATTTACTTACAAGCAACAGCTGGTTGGACTCGGTAATTAGAGGCGAAGGGGAATATACTATAGTTGAATTAGTGGAAACCTTAGAAGAAGATGGGAGCCTGTCCGGGGTGCTAGGGGTCCACTACAAAGAAAACGGGAAGATTATTCAAAACCCGGATCGCCCGTTACCAGAGAATTTAGATTTACTGCCATTTCCGGCCAGAGACATGATTAAAGATATGAAAGGTGAAAAGCACGCCTGGTTGATAACGGCAAGAGGATGTGTAAATAAATGTTCATTTTGCAACTCAAGCTTTAAGGGGATACAGCGAGGTAAGGTATGGCGTGGAAGAAGTCCGGAGAACATTGTCGATGAAATGAAATACGTCATTAATGAAACAGGATGTACCAATTTTTTTATTGTTGACTCCAGTTATGAATCTCCCGGTAATTTCGGGAAAAAGAGAATACAAGAGATAGCAAGCGAAATCTTAAAAAGTAATATTGATGTGAATTATGGGGTCTATTTTTGTGCGAACACGTGGAACGATAATGATTTACCGTTACTGGAGCTCTTACGTAAGTCAGGACTTGAATATGCTTTTATTGGAATCGAAGCCGGTACTGAGAAGGGCATTGAACTCTATAACAAAAAAGCTACCATTGAAGACAATTACCGGATCTTAGATCTATTTAGGAGAGCTCAGCTTGGTACAAAGGTCGGTTTTATTCTTTGGCATCCTTACTTATCCTATGATGAATTAAAAGAGAATATTGAATTCTTATATAAATCTAATATTGGATATTCGTTTAGAAATTATGCTTGCATGCTTTACCCCTATAAAGGGACTGCAATTTATGAACAAATTAAAAAAGACGGTTTGCTGATTGGTGATTACGATACAGAATTAGGTCATTATAATTGGAAGTTTGCGGACGAACGCTTAGAACCGCTGAAGAATTTTCTTTGTGACTTTCTTGATCATACTGCATGCTTTATGAAGGCAGCCAGTTTAGAATACAAAATCCTATCATTAATCAATAGAACAACCAATTACTTGCTCAGACATGAATTATCCACTGAACTAATCGATCGTTTTAGGGAACAGGTTGATTTAATTTATAAACAGCTAAATGAACAAAACCATAAATTTATACTTAGCATTATTAGTTGTTTTGAACTGAATAAATCTGAAGGAGAACTTTCTTCCATTAAAAAAGAGATGATTATGAAGACAACCGAATTGGTAGATACACTTGAGAAGGAAGAGATGCTATATATCAAACGCTCGATTAGGGCAAATCTTATCAGGGAACGGATAAATGTGAATTGAGGTGAGATTGTGAAAATATTACATATAAGCTATGAGATATATCCTGTAGTTGGAGGAACCTCTACGCTGCTGCAGTATTTAATGGAGGGACTTGAAGGGAGTGATTGTGAAATCCATCTAGTTACCAAAACCATAGATCCAAATCATAATCATGTGATAAAACATGGCAGCTCAAAAATATATACTATATTCTGCGCAGATGCTGAGCAAATGAATCCGGCAGTTGAGTTTAAGACCCAAATGAGTTTCATGCGCTGTATAAGGAAGATTGTGGAGGATGGAGTGAGATTTGATCTAATTCACATTCATGATGCCTTACCGATTGATTTAGTTCCAAACTTAAAGAAAGCATTTAATATTCCTGTAGTAATGAGCTATCACATTACACACCATATTTTGAAGGAACAGGCTGCTCTTACTCAAGATCCCGATATCGCGAAAAATACTGTTGCATTAAGACTTGAAGAAAAGGGTGCGCAATTAGCGGATTTTTATATCGCAGCCAGTAAAGCGACTAAGCAATGGCTGGTAGAATACTATAAAATACCGGAAACTAAAATTTCTTTGATTCCTTACGGGATTAATTTAGATGAGTATCCCGAAGAGATAGAATACCTGCAATTGAAAAGAGAACTGGGAGGCGAAGATAAGAAGATCATCTTATATGCTGGCAGATTTACTCTACAGAAAGGACTGGATTATCTTATTGAAGCATTTAAGAAAACTATACTCAGAATACCAAATATAAAACTTGTTCTGATCGGTGAGGGGAGGAAGGAGAACGAGATCAGAGAGAAGCTGTCCCAACTAGGGGAAGATTGTTATGAGATTATCCCTAAGATTCCGTTTACGAAATTGCCGCCCTATTACAGATGTGCAGATGTGGTTGTGATGCCTTCAATCTTCGAGCCGTTTGGTATGGTATCCATCGAAGGAATGGCTTCGCAGGCTATGATGATTATATCAAATATCGATGGATTGAGTGAGATTGTAAAAGATCAGTTCAATGGACTAGCTCTGCAGGTGGAGGAGAATAGCAGCGGGCAAAGGCAGATTGATGCTGAACTATTGAGTCAACTTATTGTAGAAGCGCTTACAGATGAAGAAATGAATATGCGGCTAAGAGTAAACGCGAGAAAATTTGTTATGAATAGATACTCAAAAGAATTATTTGCAGAGAATATGTATCGTTATTACCGGAACATCATTAAGCAATAAGTGGGGTTTCTGAGATGAACAATTCATTTATTATAGCTACTTATAATAAAGCCGAATGGCTTCATATTGTTTTACATTCGTTTCAGCAGCTAAAAACTAAAGAAGAATATGAAATTGTAATTGTCAATGATGGGAGCAGCGATCATACAGAGCTTGTTGTAAGTCAGTTCAAAAATAAACTGAACATTAACTATGTCTACCAGGAAAATAGGGGACTTGCTTCAGCAAGAAATCGAGCGATTGAAGCGGCAAAGGGAGATATTCTACTCTTTATTGACGATGATCGGATGTTACCCTATGACTTTTTAGATGAGCATCTCAAAGTTCATGTTATGTTAAATGATCCTAAGCTTATAGTGATAGGGGAGAGACTTCAGCTATACGTATCAAATCTTGAGTTGAAGTCAGAGGAAATTATAAAAGATCTTAATCAGGATATGAAATTCTACAAAAGATTATCACGTTCAGATGACTACCATAAGGCTATAAAAAGAATGTTCAATAATGCTCCATCAAATTATGAAATCCAATGGATTGCTGCTGTTTTTTCAAACTTATCTGTCAGAAAATCAGTGATTAATGAAATTGGCGGATTTGACCCGAACTTTAAAGGATGGGGCTGCGAAGATATTGAGTTAGGGTATAGGTTATGTCAGAATGGCTCAAGCATTTACTTAAATGAAAATGCAAAAAATTATCATCTGGAACACCCGCGGTCATCTGAGATTCCCAAACAGTTTATGGATAATTTCACGTATATGTACAATAAGCATAACCGTTGTTATGCCATGGAGCTATATTTAGAATTTGAGCAAGGAAGGCTTAGTTTGGAAGACTATAACCTTTCAGTTAAGAATGATAAGTTGACGCACTCACCGACTGGAGAACAAACGTATTTTAAAGATACAAATGTATTTCGGGTAAAAGGAATGAATTAAACATAAATAATAAATAGGAGGAATTTAATTATGGAAAAAGCACTTGTTTTGGAAGCGGTAAAGGAAATCTATGGGCAATCTTTAAGAGATAAATTTGACCCGAAAGCTATTGATGAAGATACGGATTTGGTAGAGGCTATTGGTCTAAATTCAATAGAAAGCATTGAGATTCTAGTAAGAGTTGAGGAAAAGTTCGGAATAGAGGTTTCCGATGAAGACTTGAACGTGGAGTTGGTAAAATACTTGTCAAGTATTACTGAATATATTGAAAAGAAATTAAATGATTGAATTAATGTTAAGGAGGGAATTATGCCTAAAAAAAAGGTTGTTATAACTGGCGGTGCTGGTTTTGTCGGGGTCAATTTAGCCATTTATCTTTATAAGCATGGTTATGAAATTGTGTTGGTTGACATTGCTGATCAATTTCGGAGACTGGAACTAATTAGACAAGACATTCATTTCGAATCGATATTTATAGATTTATCCAAAGATTTAATTAAGCTTCCCGAAGACACGGATTGTATTATTCATCTTGCTGCATTACCCCATGTGGATTATTCCTACTACTATCCTGAGAACACTTTACGAAACAACATATTAAGTCTAACACGGATATTAGATACCGCAGTTAAGATGAAGCTACCTGTTTTTTTTAGCCTCATCTGTAGAGGTATACGGGGGGGAAAGCAACGAAGACTATGATGAAACTGATCGGATTAAGCCCGTCTCTCCCTATGGCGCTTCGAAAGAAGCTTGTGAAGCAATTGTTTATTCATACCAAAGGTGCTTCAATTTGAAGGCTAGTGTGTTTAGATTAACTAATTTGTATGGGCCGTTTCAGTTACCTGACAGAATTATTCCTAGAGTAATTACCCGATTAATTAGCGAGTATGATCTGGATATCGAAGGAAATTATATTAGAGATTTTGTTTATGTTGAAGATGCTGTACAAGCAATTAAAATGATTATGGAGAATAAATGTTTTGATCAGATTCATAATATATCCTCTGGAATTGGAAGCTCGATCTCAGAAATAGCGGAAAAGCTGATCAGTATTAATCGAAAAAATTCAACTATTGAACAAGTTTTGAGCAGGGAAAATAATCAAAGAGGTAAAAGATTGGTTATCAATGCAGGTAAGATTAAGGAAAATTTAGGCTGGTTTCCTGCTACTTCAATGGAAAAGGGACTTGAGCTAACCTACCAATGGTTTAAAAGCAATAAAGAATGGCAGAACCAATTCGAATACTGTTACCAAAGTGACAGGCATTCAATGAATTTTGTAGTGGATTGTATCTTTAATAAACCAGCAAAGGCCGTAGTTAGGTCTGAAGAGGATTATGGGAAGGATGCAGACGATAATGATTAAGCCTAAGGTTGCTTTAATTACAGGATCGGCCAAAGGTATTGGAAGAGCAATCGTGAGAAAATTAGCGATGGATGGTTTTGATATAGGGCTCAATTATCATACAAGTGCATCCGAAGCAGCAATATTAGCTGAAGAGATAGAGTCCATGGGGAATAGAGTGAAACTTATAAAGGCAGATATTACAAAAATAAATGAAGTGAAATTTATGTTTGAAGAAGTAATAAATACGTTTGGTGGAATAGACTTGCTTATAAATAATTCAGGAGTTTTTTATGAATCCATCTTGCCTATGCAGAATCTCGAGAAAGTCGAGGAAATGCTGGATGTGAATTTAAAAGGATATATTTATTGTACTAAAATAGCTTTGGGAAAGATGATTAGATACCGAAAGGGGAAAATTATTAATATTTCCTCTGTAAGTTCAATAAAAGCTTTATATGCCCAAAGTGTATACAGCGCCACCAAAGGAGCAATTAACTCACTGACCAAGACTATAGCTTTGGAAGCTGCACCCTATGGTATTCAAGTGAATGCAATAGCACCGGGTTTCATAGAGACAGGGATGTTAGATTCATTACCTGAAAAAGAACGGAACCGTTATCTGGAGACGATTCCCTTAAACCGCTTTGGTTCACCTGAGGAGGTAGCGGAAACAGTAAGCTTTCTTGCAAATGATAAAGTAACGTATATTACCGGACAAGTGATCGTCATTGATGGAGGTATAAGTATTTAAAATACCAGTTGAGCTGAAGAGTGAGTCTTCAAGCTTTTGTCTTTGCGATATGTATACCAATTTTAATGAAATAATGATTAGGAGGACTCGAAATGATTTCAAAACTCAATAAAGTATTAATTGATACCGCAAAAGAGAATGTTGCTGGTGGTACTGACAGTACGATGAGACTTTTACCTTATCAGCTCCCATTAGTAATAAGTAAATCAGAAGGGATCCGTGTATGGGATGTGGAAGGCAAAGAATTAATTGATATGAACATGGGATATGGTCCTTTGCTATTTGGTCACCGCTCTAGAATAGTAACAGACGCAATAAAAAAAGAGCTTGAATTAAGAGGAACTGTTTTAGGTTTTATCCATGAATTATCTTCCGAAGTTGCATTGTTAATCAAAAAATCTTTCCCTTCTATCGACCTCATCCGATTCTCTTCTTCAGGGACTGAAGTGGCCCAAACTGCTGTGCGGTTAGCTCGTGCCTACACCAATAGAACTAATATTGTAGTTTTTGAAGGTCATTATCATGGTTCATCTAATGCTGTATTTCATAAATATCATGCTGAGATAGCGGATATAGAAAGTCAACCGTCATATAATGCTATTCCAGGTACAGAGGGAATGGGTGGAGAACCGCAAAACATTTTTGTGCTTCCATGGAATAATTTAAACCTGTTAAAGACATTTTTCGAGGAAAAAGGAGAGACAATTGCTGCAGTTATTATGGAGCCTGTGATGGGCAATGCAGGTGTCATTGCTCCAAAGGATGGATATCTTCAAGGTGTCCGCAAACTGACACAAGATTATGGATCATTGCTTATTTTCGATGAAATCATTAGCGGATATAGGGTTGCACGCGGAGGTGCCCAAGAAAGATATGGTGTTCAAAGTGATATCACACTTTTATCTAAAGCCATGAACGGGGGAGTTCCCATTTCAGCCATCGGCGGCCGCAGAGAAGTCATGAATTTACTCGTTGAAGGGAGAGTGTTCCATGGCGGTGTGTACTCGGGAAATCCTATGTGCCTTGCAGCAACATTAGCAGTACAGCAGGAATATGACACTAATGGAGAGTGGATATATAGCACTCTAGAAGATAATAGCCGATATTTGTGTACAGAATTACTGCAGATCTTTAAGACGGCGGGCATTCCTGTTTCAGTGCAAAATGTAGGAGCTATGATCAGTCTATCATTTGTAGAAGAAGGTTTTACCCAAAGATTTGAAGATTACAGAGAAATTAAAAAATTCACAAATAAGGATAAGTATATAAAATTTCAAAACGAGCTTCAAATAGAAGGCGTGTACATCCATCCAAATCAGTTTGAGCCATGGTATCTATCCACATTACATACAACAGAGCAATTGGATATAGTTCTTGAGAAAATGGACAAGGTTATTCGCAGAATAAATTGGAGTTCCATGGATTCAGTTAAATTGCATTCAAGAGTGTAAGGTAATAGCTGAAAGCTGGAGATGAGGAATATGATAAATGATTTGATGACTAAGAAAAATAATGATGAAGTAATAATGAATTGGGAACGGTTCTCCGGCGCTATTGATTGCGGAGCAAGCGGTAGAGTATGGAATTCGGATGAACTTATAAAATTATCGAAGTCTGTTGCGGATAGTTTTATGGATAAGGGTTTAGAAAAAGGAGATATCGTCGCTGTTCTATTAACTAATACCGTCTCCTTTCCAATTGTCTTAATGGCACTGCTCTATCTGCAATGTAACCCTTTGTTGCTGCATGGCTCCAGCACTAACGCTGAGTTTGACCGGGGAATAAGTGGAGCTCCCGTAAGATTTGTGGTTCATGAAAGCATGGAAAATGTATCTAAATATATACCACGTTCAAATGAGGAAACGTTATTAGAATACACAATTGGAAAGGTCTCATTTCAACTTTCTGAGGTAGGCTCCTATACCGGCACAAGTTCCGGATTACAAGGCTCAATTTTACATCTAACATCCGGAACTAATAATCACCCTAGAATCTGTATCAGAAATCAGAGGGTTGCCATTGCAGAGGCGATAAATTATACCTCCACTATTGATATCTACTCAGAGGCTCGAGTTAATGTCACCACGCCTTTAAGCCATGCATTTGCGTATGGATTTGGGTTAATGTCTTCAATTATCACGAACAGCACTATGGTAATTGACCCTGTTTTTAATCCTAAAAAGGTGATTCGTGGTCTGATAAATAATCCTTGTGATATTTTAACTGTAGTTCCACCGATGGTGGGCATTTTCACCCGTCTGAAGCAAAATAATGAAGACATCAAACTGGCCCGGGCTGCTTTCTATGCTGGTACAGTTTGTGATCCCCAGACAACGGCTAATTTCGAGGAAAGCTTCAGAATTAATCTTTATTCTATTTACGGCAGTACTGAGACTGGAGCGATATCTACTAACTATCATTGCGGAACAAAGGTAGACGGAGTTGGCTACCCGTTACTCAACACGGGAATTAGAATTGATAATAGCTTGAATTACAAGGGGTTAGGGAATGGAGTAGGAGAAATTTACGTGAAATCAGACTCTATGATGCAAGGATATTATTTGCAGGATGATGATAACCCAAGAGAAATTGAGTATTTTCCGACTGGTGATGTGGGTAGACATTCAAATCAAGTGATCTCAATTTTGGGAAGAGTGACTGATTTCATAAATATTAATGGATTTAAGATAGATCCTAATGAAATTGAAGAAGTAGTGTTAAGTTATGAGGGAATACTAGATGCAGCAGTGTATCCAGGCAGGTCAAGTAAAGGTGATGAAGTGGTATTATGTGCTATCTGCACCGACAAAAATATCAACATTGAAATTATTGAATTGAAGCAACACTGTGAAGCCAAGTTAAGTAACTATAAATTGCCGAAATATTTCTGGATTCTAGATAACTTGCCACGTACTGGATCAGGAAAATGCCTTAAACGAGAACTTCCAGGCCATTTCAGCCGTTATTAAAATGAAGATGGGTGATTGTAATAGACAAAGAACAAGTCATAGAACGCTTGAAAGAATTGTTAATAGAGATTGGTGAGTTGGATGTTCAGCCCGAAATGATTAATACGCATACTAGCAACATAGCGCTTGAATATAGTCTGAATTCCATCCTTATCATGGAGTATCTTTTGAGAATAGAGGAAGTATTTGATATTGAGATCGGTGATGATGATTTAAACGGTAGGCTACTTAATAACTTTGAAGACCTATCAACTTATATAATGAAGAAACTCTAATGATGATAACAAGCATTCCAAGCCCGAAGTCCTTGTA
This sequence comes from Paenibacillus sp. FSL K6-1096, assembly GCF_037977055.1. NCBI lineage: Bacteria > Bacillati > Bacillota > Bacilli > Caryophanales > Paenibacillaceae > Paenibacillus > Paenibacillus sp. FSL K6-1096. The sequence continues at coordinate 6,295,697 of NZ_CP150274.1, forward strand.
ATTATTCCATTATTAGTATGACATTTCTAAGTTAAAAGAAGGTGGTGATTAGAATGGCTAAATTAGCGTTTGTTATTCTTTACACAAAACGGTATTCCATGGCGCAAGAACATCTGGGAGTAAATTATTTGGCAGCCAGTTTAAGAAGAGATGGCATTGAAGAAAGATCATTCCATTTTTTAGAAGGAGATGACCTTGAAAATATAATAGAAATGTCCGAATACAAGCCAGACATTATCGCTTTAACTCTTAATTATATGCCTATAAGTAGAATTATAAATATTACTCGCCAAATAAAAAAGAAACTTCCTGATTGTCATATTACTTCAGGAGGTTCAGCTGTCAATTTCAATGAAATTGAGCTATTGAAGAAATTTATTCATCTGGACTCGGTAATCAGTGGGGAAGCAGAATCAATAATAAGCGCTTTTACTTATACTTTGATAAATGGAAAAACTTTGGAAAATATCCCGAGTGTTACTTGGAGGGATAAAGATGGGATATTGCATAAAAACCCTTACGCTGAGGCAATCAAAGATTTAGATCAAATCCCATTTCCTCTGAGAAGAAATATTCGAAATGATAGCGGTACACTTACATTTAATTTTACCGGAGCAAGGGGATGTACGGGTAAATGTAGTTTTTGTGTGACTACAGCTTTACGCAATTGTGGAAAACAAGGATTTTGGAGGGGGAGATCGGTTGAGAATATAGTAGATGAACTGGAACAGATTGTGCTTCAGTTCCCAACTGAAATACCACCTGTGTTTGACTTTACAGATCCTACCTTTGAAGATCCGGGTGTGAGAGGAAAGAAAAGAATAAGGCAGCTTACAAAAGAAATTATCAAAAGAAAACTTAATATCAGACTAAGAGTCTTTTTACGTGCGGAAAACTGGAGCGATGAAGATAATGAATTAATTCAACTTTTAGTGGATGCAGGTGTTGAAGATATTTGTACCGGAACGGAAGCAGCTAGTGCACATGACATAGGACTTTATCGGAAATATAAGAAAATGGAAGACACTCATAGAATAATTGAAAGGTTTAAAGAAGCAGGTATCTACATTGTGCATGGATTTATTATGTATAATCCCTACAGTACCTTCGAAGACCTTCGTGTTAACGCTAAGTTTCTCTATGAAGAAGCTCTAGGAGACAATTTGCTTAAATATACATATTATTTGCAACTCTTTAGCGGGACAGAAGCATTTAACCAAGTGAAGCGGGACGGATTACTGATTTCCGAAGATTTTGTTGATCAGGAAGGCATAATTGATTGTATGGGAATGTATGAATATACATTCAAAGATCGAAAGGTTGAGTACTTAGCGAAAAGAATTTATAAGCTACGGGAAGATTATCTTGAACTGTTGGAAGCTTACGAACATGAACATTTTTTTTTCACAAAAGTTTACTATAGACTAAAACGTATATTTCCTGAGATTTTGCATATTCCCGTAATCCAAGAACTTTATGAGCTGCTACAAGTTTTACGAAATGATTTGAATGAGCTGAATTACAGTAATTATATTGAGATAATAACTTTTGTTGAAAAAGATGATGTGGAGATCTCAGATAACTATCTGAACAATTGGATTAATCAAATGGTTGTATACTTTGATGAAATTAAAGGTATTCAGCATAAATTGATATTTCAATTAAAGAAAATAGATATTAAAAGAAAAATCGGTGAGAAGCTTCCTCTCTATATTTAAATCTGTCTATTAGTTTACAAGCATTATGATACAACTGTTCAGGACTTCCAGATGAATATTTAGGAGGAATTGGGAATTATGTTGATAGTGGTAATTACCGGGGGGCATGACATATGGAAACAATGGTGAGTAACCAATGATTTCTGATCTGGCTGATGGATACTACCTTTCTGTGTATTGTTGTATTTCACCGTTTTGCAATATTATGACGGACTCCCACAGACACGACCAAAATATTTCATTATGGAGAAAAGATGCCCCAACAATTCGCTTAATCCATCTTTGGGAATTAGAAAGGATTACAGGAAATAAACATCATGCAGTCTCTTTTTTTCAAAAAAAGATTTATTGCATTTATTCAGAAATTGCATGGAACATACTCTCTTATCCTTGAGGATATGAATGCTATATTCGGTGCCCTAGAATGTTCTAGGGTTGGTGATTACCATTATGTTTTAGTTATTCCTAAATATTAATATAATTCCATAGCTCATTTGTTTTCATCGATGATTCTGGACACAGATATTTTCTACAATCAAAAAATCATTGTAATATCGTTGGATGATGAATCAGATATTGTAACAGATCCGTTTGCAAGTCAGAAATATATGTTCATTGGAGCATATTCAGAACGGGGAGTTGTTTCTTATGTTCCTGTGTATTCACTAAGACTATAATGGTCTACCGCCCGCGGAATATTCAATCTTGAAGAGGGAAGTCTCATGGCATTAGCCCTATGCATCCAAAAGTAAATCACTTGAAGATTTCGCTGGTTAACAAGAAGAATTAATATTTCCGGGAATGATGACCGATTTGATGTCATCACTTATATTTCATTCATCGCAGAAACGATTTTTTCTTATACCTGCATAGCCTTTCGATAAAAGATTACTTTTTTTATAAAAAAACACCTAGTGTATCAAGCCTTAACATAAAAATGGAGACATGTGTTTAATCAATCAAAAAAATAAATAAAACGGTAAAAAAAATATTAAAAGCTCCCCTTCACAATAATAGACAATTGAAGCTGAGTTTATTTTTAGTGTTGATCTTGTGCCTGCGAAGCTGCAGTATGAATAAGGAGGTTCTTGGTTGTTTATGAAAACACTTACGCCTAATATCTACAAATTAGAGATTGATATTACTTTTAAGTGTACATTAAAGTGTTTCAACTGCAATCGTGGATTATCGATTGTAGACGGTAGGGAGGAAGAAAATATGTCTTTAACCCAATTCTCGAAGTTTATAGCTCAATCTATTGAAAACCAACATTTATGGAAACAGATAAGAATAATGGGAGGGGAGCCTACCATTCATCCCCATTTCGATGAAATTGTTGAAAGACTATATCTATATAAGACAAAGTTTAACAGAAATCTAGATTTAATAGTAAGTACGAATGGTAAATCTAAACACACCAAACAAAAAATAGAATATATAAAAAATCGTTTTCCTGACATATTAATAGAAAATACAGCAAAAGAGAACAAATACATTGATAATTTCACCTTATTTCACGTGGCTCCTAAAGATTTGGATATGTATGATAACCATACCTACGCAGGTTGTTGGGCAACAATGAAAAACGGGCTGGGACTTAACTTTTCAGGGTTCTATCCTTGTAGTGTTGGCGGCTCCATTGCCAGATTGTTTAATTATGATATAGGAATTAAAAATATTAATGAAATAAATATAAATAACCTGGTTAGGATGTACGAACAATTATGTTCCCTGTGTGGCATGTATCACAATATTAAAGTGGATCCCGATCGTATTGAGTCAGTTATTTCCCCTTCATGGGAAAAACTAATAGAACTTTTGAAAAAGGATAAGTTAGTTATAAATAGATTTTGACAAAAGTTTTTGATTGATAGCGGCTGTACGTTGAAGATTGATTATGAAATAACCCAATGTACTAGAGGGTAGAAGGATTTACCTTCGAAAGTGTGAGCATATAAAAATAATCTCTGTAAAAATAAGGATGGAATATAAACTGAATATTGCTCCACATTTTGGTAAGTCTTTGTTATTAAACTCTTTATACTTCTGCTTACAGACGATGTTTCAGCTGTTTTTGTTCCGAATGAAGGGCCATCTCGGTCTCAATCTGCTCTAAGGCGCGGTCTTTGGTCTCGATGACTACGAAGCGGACGAAGAAGAGACTCAGGAACAGATAAAGCCAAGACCGAGAAGATGACTCCGAAGGTCAACTGGTGAGAGAACCTGTCCGACGGCGAGAAGCAGCGTCTGGCGCTGGCCCGGGTGTTGCTCCGCAAAGGGCGGTTATGGCTGCTGGATGAACCTACCTCTTCGCTGGATTATGTAACGGAAGAGCGCGTGTTGACCCATCTCCACGAACAGTCCGCCGGAGACACTTTACTGCTCATATGCCACCGGCTTACTGGACTGGAGGGGATGGACAAGATTATCGTCATGGAGCAGGGCAGGGTGATCGAAACAGGTTCATATGCGGAGCTGATGGAGCAAGAGGGCTATTTGTACCGGATGAAGCAGATTGAGCTGCAAATGGTTGGCGGGCAGTAGGCTATAGAATTTCAATTCTAGAACAATCCCGATATGACACCAAGCATATCAGGATTGTTTTTTTGTCTGGTTAAACCTTTAATTTGACGGGTTGTAGATTTACAGGAATATAGTTATATTTTAGAAAATACAGGAAGGAGAAAATGAATGAAATTATGCCCAAGCAAGCCATAAAATCCATCGCCATTTTATTCAAATATGCGCCTTATGTAATCATCTTGAAGTTATTACAGATCCTGCTGCTTGCTCTGACCACTCCGCTGACGCTATACATAACACAGCATCTGATTGATTCTTTACAAGGTTATATGAATAATAGTATTCCGCTGAATCAGCTTGTCCAATGGGGAGCAGCTTTGGTAGCTACCTTGCTCTTGACAGCGAATAGCACCTTCATTGATAGCATGATTACCCTACGCTTAAGGAGTAAGCTGAACAAGGATTTTATGGAAGAGATTGTGCAGAAATTTGACCGGATAGAATACTCCTGTTTTGAGGATTCGAAGGTACAGGATCATTTGAATAAGATCGGGAATCACCCGGATGAAAAGATTCTGGAGGTACTGATTCAGACCTTAACGATGATATCGCAGCTTGTCAGCTTAGTGAGCTTGATGGCTATCTTTTTACAGGTGTCGGTCTGGTTTACTGTGGCATTCCTGGCAATCTTCACACTAATGGTGGTACTGAACTTCAAAGCAATGAAAATGATGAACGGGCTGTTTACCAGCCAATCCCGGGATGAGCGTGAATTATCCTATCTGGGGGGACTGCTAAGTGACAAAAGACCCTTGCTAGAACTCAAGGTATTTGGTGCGGTCAAATATATCCAGAGTAAATGGAAACAAAAATCAGAAAAGGTGCTAAGAGAGCGGTTGTTGACTACGATAAAGTCTCATCGCTATTTTGCTGGCAGCAGCTTCTTGCTTCTGATGTGGATAGGATTAGTAATCTTTGAGCTGATCCATGGAGTCATGGAACGGCGGGTTTCTGTGGGGTTGTTCGTTTCTTTGGTTGGAGCATCCGGCAGTATTTTGGGAATTGCAGATGACCTGTCATTGCTATTCTCCCGGCTGTCTCATCGTTGTATGGAGATTATGCATTATGAAATGTTCATGCAGCTTCCAGAGCGGAAAATGGCAACTGTATCCGAGCATCCGGCATCTGCCGACTCTGAACCTTATCCATTCATAGAATTTAGAGATGTCTGTTTTACATATCCGGGGACTGCAGAGCAGGTGCTGAAGAAGGTCTCCTTCACCATTCATCAGCATGAACATATTGCTTTGGTCGGAGGGAATGGGGCCGGTAAATCGACAATTGTAAAGCTGTTAATGAAGCTATATGTTCCAGATCGCGGAGAAATATTGATATATGGTGTACCTTTGAACCGGATCAGTCAAGAAAACCTTAGAAACAGTATGGGAATTATCTTTCAGGATTATGGCAAGTATTCATTGACTCTTCGGGAGAATATCGCTTTTGGTAACATAGCCAAAATAGGAAATGACAATGACCTTAGAGTTGCTCTGACCAAGGCAGCACCAGATGGATTTCTATCTGATTTGGATACGGCTTTAGGGAAGATTGCAGAGAATGGTATAGATCTGTCCGGAGGACAATGGCAGAAGATAGCCATGGCCCGTGCCTATTTGGCAGATTGCCCCTTCATGATTATGGATGAACCGACGGCGGCATTAGATCCGGTGGCTGAAAGTGAATTGTACGCAACTTTTAGAGATATGATGGGTGAAAAGGGTTGTTTATTTATCTCTCATCGATTGGCGAGCGCCAGATTCTCTGACCGTATCTTAGTGCTACAAGACGGTGCTATTGCGGAAGACGGAACTCACGAACACTTAATCAGTCAGAAGGGTATGTATGCAAATCTATGGAGCAAGCAAAGCTCTTGGTATAGGGACAGTGATGACTATGAAGGATAAATACACACCGCTGGTGATTGTGTTAAGAGTGTACAAACAAACCTTAAAGGCTGCTCCCTGGTCAGGGATTTTGTCTCCGCTGTATTATTTGCTTGAGAGCATTTTTCCTGTGTTTATAACTATTATATCAGCCAGACTTTTTAATGGAATTTACGCTTACTCCCAAGGCAGAACGGAGGCGGAGCCTCTTTTTTTCTACGGGGGAGCTCTGCTGGCAGGCTATGTAGTGAAGCAGATCCTTCAGTTTATATCTAATATCACAATCAATGCCGGAGTTTATGAACGGTGCACGGATTATCACAAACAGGCCATTGCTCATAAGAGTTCCCGGTTACCGCTAATCCTGTATGAGGACTCCGAGACTATGAACATCAAAGCTAGAGCTACGGACTGTGTAAACCGTGAAATTTTAAGTCAAATTTATATGTCATCTGCGGTATTTGCTACAAGCGCTATCAGTATTATTTCATTGGTGTCTGTGCTGGCCAGCTACAATCTGCTGTTTATTCTGTTGTCTTTGTTGACAGTCATCCCCTACTTTATCGCTAGAAGGCTGCGTGGTAAGGATTTCTATGCACTAAAGAAGAGACAAACCACACGAGTCCGCTATAGGGATTACTTGTGGGAAATGTTCAATGATAAGACAGCAGTGAAAGAAATGCGAACCATGGGGTTCGACCAGTACTTAAGAGAGCGATTTAAAGAAACGAGAGTTGAGATCGATAAGGAGTTATGGGAATTCAGTAAAAAGGATGCCTTATCTTTGCTATTCTGCGATACGATTCGTGTCATTGGTTATACGGCGAGTGTTGTTCTCGCACTGGTCCTAACCATATCAGGTAAGATTAACATAGGCTTGTTCGGAGCAAGCATTGGGGCTTTCTTATCTGTGCAGAATGAAACGAAGAAGTTCTTAATGGATCTGGGCAGCCTTCCTGAGAAAATAGCTTTTGCCAAAGACTACTATACTTTTTTGGACTTAACAGAAGAACAGAAAGGCTCTGTGCAAAAAAAGGGACTGAGCAACAGCATAAGACTGGAGCAGCTTGAATTTACTTATCCCAATGCAGCTGCCAAAATGATTAAAGGCATTAATCTGGAAATTCATAAAGGTGAGAAGATAGCGGTTATAGGAGAAAATGGAAGCGGGAAAACCACGCTCTCGAAGTTGATTTTGGGGTTATACCCCGTTCAGCACGGAACAGTTACTTATGATGGAGAAGCGCTAACGGGGCTTGATCAGGAGGCGCTCTTCCAAATGATCTCTATCATTCCACAGGATTTCATGAGATATTCACTAACTCTTAGAGAGAATATCTGTATCTCGGATCTGGGCAGAACTAATGTTGACCGTGATATCTTGGATGTGCTGGCAATGGTTGATCTGGATATTGACCCCGCCGGGCTCGATCGTACACTAGGGAGAGAATTCGATGGACTGGAGCTTTCAGGCGGACAATGGCAGAAGCTCTCCATTGCGAGGGGGTTATTCAAGAAGAGTGAGATTATCGTGATGGATGAGCCGACTAGCGCACTGGACCCGCTGATTGAGAATCAGATCCTGATGAATTTCCTTACAGTAGCTCAAGGTAAGACTGCAATTATCGTCTCCCACCGCACAGGTTTGTGCCGTCATGTGGACAGAATTGTAGTGATGAAGGCCGGTGAGATCGTCGAAGTCGGCAGCCACAGCGAGCTGATTCAGAGAGACGGCGAGTATACAAGGCTGTATACAACGCAAGAGCAGTGGTACGTCTAGGTTTGGACAGAACGAGACAACCGATACCTGCCCGCAGGCATGCCATAGTGTGTCTTAAAAGCGGAGCAAAATTGCTCAAGCGATGAGTAGCCGACCGATTCTGCGATATGGCTGATGGTCATGGCGGTCATGGTCAGGTAATGAGCCGCTGCATTTAACCGGGCTATGGTACGCTTCTGAGTAAACGTCATGCCGTAGAATTGCCTGATCGTTCTTTCCGTCTGTCTGACGCTCAAGCCCAAGGTGTCCGCCAGTGCCTGTACAGTAATGAAGCGGTATTGGTACAGAAAGCTGTGTTCGATGGTAGTCAGCCGGGTGTCGTCGAGCGTCTGCAGCGGTGCCCGTGAGACGGAGCCGGCCGGCTGGTCACCCGTATAATTCCGGATGAGCTTGATGACAATCTGTTCAAGAATCGTGCTTATATACCGGTGATAGCCGATGAATCTGCGGGTAGTTTCCATGGATAGCTGCTCGAACAGCGGCATCAGGTTTTGGGTATCCTGGCCGATCCAGAAGGGTGTCTGTACGAATGCTCCGGTAATGAGATCAAGCTCCTGATCCCGGGCAGGCTTGTGTTCAAGCAGCTCGAAGCAGACACAATACTCCGACATAGGGTCCGAGGGATTCGTAATCTGCTCATGGACGACATCAGGTCCTGTCATGAACAAGGTGCCGGGGACAATCGGATAACTGTGCCCGTTTGCGATCAGCGTACCCTGCCCCTCGGGGATATAATGCAGCTCATAGCTTCGTTTGCTGTGGATATGCTCGGGAAAAGAACGGTGAAATGTGCCGGATAGCATATATGCCACATTCAATGCCAGCTCTCCGACAGTAACCTTAAGATTCATATTCTCCAGGTGGATCGGCGGTAAATTCATGCGCTATCCGCTCCTCATTCAAGGCTGTGCACCCATTATAACAGATCTGCGAAATTGCGACATGCGAAGCGGGAATCTGTCGTTCCTGTGAATGCCGCTTGAAGCCAGGTCTTCTTTATAATAATAGTCACATGAAGGGGAGGGAGAACATTAGCATGAAGAAAGAGCTGCAATCTGTACGCCTCTATGAAAAAGGAAATTACGTCCGCACTTATACGGAGATTCCGGCGTCCGATCCCGGCCGGGCGTGGCGGGACGGAATGGTCAGCGGAAACGGGGAGAACGGATATGTCACGTCGGGAGCGCCGTATGCGGACAGCTTTATTTTTCAAAATATGTGGTTCAACTATCCGTCCGGCGACCCGCGGGTGATCCCGGAAGAATTGACAGGACAGCTTGCCGAGGCCAGGAGGAATGTCTTCCAGCTTAATGATCAATGGAAGATTACGTTTGCGGACGGGACCACCAGGGCAAGAACCTTTCTCTACAGCTATCATCCGGGGCACCAGCTCCGGTTAAGCATCATGAATAAGGGAACCATGTCCGGCTATGAAAGATGGACAAACTATGAGACGGCGGAAACGGGCGTGCGTTATTCCGATGAAGGCGGCGAGTGGATTCGAACCTCTTTTACGTCCAGGGAAGACAATTTATCGATTACGAAGATCTCACAATCGTCTACAGGCAGCAAGATCAACATGATCCTTTCAATAGATGACATTTCGGGGATGTACAAAGCGCAGGATGGGGCGACCGAGGTGACGGCACTCCAATATAAGAAGCTGGTTGATCCGAATGCGAACTATATCGCACAGGTGGCCCATTACCCGTCTTATCCGGGCAGCGAGCTGGCCGATGGCGGGTACGCCGGACTGACTCAGGTTGTGGTCGTTAACGGAACCCGGAAAAGAGTGCTGCTTGCGGACACGAATGAACCGATGAATGTTGGAGAAGAACAGAATCCGGCGATTCAAGTGACCGGTGCAGAAGCCGTGTATTTAATTACCCAATCGGACCGGACCTTTGATCTGGGGAAGATAAGTGATTTTGCAGGCCAGACACGCTACGCAATTGTTGACGGTCTCTATCAGAATACGAATGCTATTGCGGTAAAATATCAGGACGTATCGGGCGTATTCGATTACGATGCGGCTCTTGCGCCTCATACCCGGAAGCACGCCGCAGAATTTAACGCTGTACGTTTCTCTCTTGCAGGCGATGAGGAGGACAAGTCCGCAGACAATGTGACGTTGATCAGCGCGCAGAAGGCATCCCGAACGGGAATCCATCATGCTTTTATGGAGCAGGTGTACAATCAGGGGCGATATGCCTTGATCTGCTGTAGCGGGTCAAGCGCGCCTCGGCTGTACGGCATGTGGACCGGAGAATGGAATCCGGGCTGGCGCGCCATCTACACCCTTGACGCCAACGTAAATTTGCAGGTCTCTCCGATGAATACAGGCCATTTGACGCTTGCCCAGCCCGGGTATATCACTTTCTTTTTGCGGAATACGCCCGATTTCGAATACAATGCGCGGATGGCCTACGGGATGCATGATGCGCTTCAGGTATCGGTCAATTCGGACATCGACCGCGGGATGCATGTGGAGTATGACAACGACTATCCGTTTCAATATTGGAATGCCGGGGCAAGCTGGTGTCTGCTTCCTATTTTCGAATATTGGCAGTGCTACGGCAACCAGCAGATCCCAATCAATGCTTACATGAGAATCCATGAACTGAATCCGATTCTGAGCGTACGCGACGGGGGGCTGACGGATGAAGAATTCGCAGAGCTGCTCGGCAGGGGGTATTTGGATTTAGAGCAAGATATCCTGCTTCCGCTGTTGACCAAGCAGGCTAATTTCTGGGAGCAGCTCTGTACGCCGGAGTACTATACGGATGTTAACGGCACAGCGTGCTATGAGCAAGGGAAGACGGAGCTGCATCCGGGCGAGAAGTATCTGCTCATCCCTACTTATTCGCCGGAGAATCATCCGGTCGGTTATAACAGCACGCTCACGGCCAATGCCAGTATGGACATTTCAGCAGCAAGGGACGGACTGGGTATGGTCATCACCCTGGAGCGGGCGGTTAAGCGTAACGGATATGAAGCGGCGGTCGCCAGGTGGGAAGCGTTGCTTGCGCTGCTGCCGGATTACAAGGTGGACAAGGACGGCGCTTTGCGCGAATGGGCGATGAACGAATATACGGAGAACAACGACCACCGCCATTTGAGCCATCTCTACCCGGCCTGGCCGGCCTATGAGACGCAGAACGATGCAGAGCTTGCGAGAGCTGCTGTTACCGCGATGGAGAACCGCAACAAATACAATACGTCAGACGCCACGGCGGGGCACGGCTGGATGCACAAGGCGCTGGTCTGCGCGCGGTTAAAGGACGGGAACGAAGTGGCCGCTTCGCTTTTGCCGATGATGACGGATTCCGGTTACTATGCCTCGCTGATGACGGACCACGATACGAACGGGAGAAATGACTGTTATTGCACGGATACCTTATTCGGTACGGTGGGAGCTGTAAATGAGGCGTTGCTGTTCTCCAATACGGGTGAAATTGAGGTGCTTCCGGCCCTGCCCTCCGAATGGCAAGCAGGCTCCATACACGGATTGATGGCCAGAACCCGGCTGGAGGTCAGCGCTTTAACATGGGATCTTGTAGCCAAAACGGTGAGCGTTACCCTGGAATCCCTGACCGATGCCAACGATATCATATTGAAATCGGGCATTCCTTGGACTAAAGCAACGGTCAACGGGGAAAAGGCCATGGCGCATGGAGAGGGAGCGGGGAAATATCTCCGCTTGACGTTGAGTTCGGGTGTTGCTGTTACTGTTGAATTTACGTTGTGTGGTTAAGGTCGAGGGGGCGTATACTATTACTGGAGGGGAGTAGCAATATGATCAATACGATAGAGGCAAAGCCTGCCAGACGCTCGGATTATCATTCCTTAGAGGAAGGCCAGAAAAACATCAAGTTTGCCGATCTAATAATAGATGGGAGATCGCTATACCAAAGGCTGATGAAGCACGATATGGTTCCTTCCCTAGGCTGGATGAGCACAGAGTGCCAGCGAGAGATGATTGATTATTTTCTGCTTAGAAAACCGCATGATACGATGGGATGCCGCTACCCCCTCATGGTATGCTCGTGGTGCGGCGATGAGGAGTGCGGATTTATCTCTGTCAGGATAGACAAGGTGAATGATATTGTTAGCTGGAGTGACTTTCGCCTGGAGCACGGGATGACCAAAATAAATATCGGTCCATTTCATTTTGAGTGGGACCGTTATGAAAAAGTAATTAATAGTACCTTTGGAGTGGCGGGCATCCAATAACCGGGAGATGAAACTGTGACGGGCAGGGATACGTATCTGAGGTAGGTCAGACTTATTATACGGAGGATATGAATCATGAAACAGCTCTACATCAAACAAAAAGTATTCAGCATAGGCGAGAAGTTCACGGTGAAGAACGAGCGGGAGCAGGATGTGTACTACGTGGAGGGCAGCTTCATGCGGATTCCCAAGACGTTCTCGATTATGAATGCAGGCGGAAGGGAAGTCGCGTTAATAACGAAGAAGGTGTTCAGCTTGCTGCCCCGGTTCTTTGTGGAAGTGGGTGGCCGTGAGGTGCTGACGATTCAGAAGGAGCTGTCGTTCTTCAAGGCGCGCTATTCGATTGATTCGGCGGATATTGAGGTGCACGGGAACTGGTGGGACATGGATTTCCAGGTCTTGCAGCGCGGGGCGGTCGTAGGAGAAGTCAGCAAAAAGTGGTTCACCTGGGGTGACAGCTACAGCGTGCAGGTGCTGAATGAGGAGCTGGAGGCGGTCATCGTTGCGATTGTGGTCGCCATTGATTGCGTGAAGGCGGACCACCGTGCCGCTGCTTCTAATTAGTAGTTATTCTTCCGTAGACGTCCCGGACAGGTAAATATAGGTAGAAGCGGTGTCGCCTTCACTTGGTGAGATAAAGACGTCTATGGTGGTCTTCGTCTCTATCGAGCGTTCATCAGGTCCGCAGACGCTGACCGTAGCCAAGATGAGTGAGATGCCTGTTATGACAAGCAGGGCTAATTGCTTATTGGCTGCGGTATTCGGCTTGTGCCTCATGATGGACAGGATGCGCTCTTCCATAGCCTTAGCGGTAAAAGAGTTGCTTAACGGTGACCCGGAAACGCGCTTCTCTGCCATGTGAAGCAGGGCTCTGGCATAGTGCGGCTTATGCGCTGTGCCGAATGTGTTGACAACCGTCTCGTCACAGGATAGTTCAATGTCGCGGTTCAGCCGCCCGTACATATACCATACCAGCGGATTAAACCAATGCAGACAGCAGGCGGCGGCCAACAGGTATTTCAATAAGGTATCGAAACGCCGGACATGAGTGTATTCATGGGCAAGAACATAGCGGAGCTGGGCGGTATCCGACCAGTCAGTGCCGGAAGGCAGCAGAATGACTGGCTTCCATAGGCCATAGGTCAGCGGACCGGGAATTTGATCAGATTGCCGGATGGTAAGAGATCTAAGTGTCTTGTGAGAAGCTAACCAGTGCTGGATGTACTCCTGATGGACTGGCAGTGAGACTTTATATTTTTGCCGCCAGCGCCAGTGTGTACCGCAAAAATAGAAGGCTCCCGCGATTACCCCGCATAGCCAGATGCCGGTAATCAGGCGGTGGATGCCGTCCGGCAGAGCAGTCTCTGATCCTATACCAGCTATGATACCCGCTCCAGCTCCATTGATGGCAGCCGGGCCGGGCCAGCCCATAAGGGAGAACAGGCTGTACTGAAAAGGAAGCGAATACGGTACCAGCAGCCGCACCAGGACAAGGGTCCAGAGGATGACAAAAGTGAGCTTCGGCAATGTGTTACGGCCTATTGCCCGGACTCCGGCAACCGCAAGAATCAGCAGGGAAGCAGAAGCGCTCATCGCGGCGATGCCCATCTAGTTCTCCTCCTGTTCCAACAGATCCACCAGTTGCTTCAAGCGGCGGATCTCTTCTGCGGATAATATCCGGCGGTCGAGCAGAGAAGCTACCAGCTTGTCGGCGGCACCGCCGTACATTTTATCGATTAGCTCCAGCGTTTCCTGCTCCTGTGCCTGCTCCCGGGTGATCAGCGGCCGGCAGACGAAATTAGGATCTGCGCGCTGAACGGCCTCTTTCTCAATACACTTCTTGATGACGGTATAGGTGGTCGTCTTGCTCCAGCCGGTCTCCTGCTTCAGAATCTCAGCAATCCGCTTCGCCGTGGTTTCCCCGAGTTCCCATAAGATTTCCATAACCTTCAGTTCAGAATCGAACAGCTTCACAGCCATCTCCGCACACTCCTCTTTCCTTAATCAAGATTACACAATCAGATTGAGATAAACCATCCGATCGTTCCTATTACAAGCAAATGAATTGGATAAAACCAATAGAAGCCATACTGCAGCCATCGGGGAATCTCCCCCTTGGTTCCGTTATAAGTGAGGCTAAGCAGAATCCCCAGATAAATACCTACAAGGTTGATAATTACCGTTAACCGGACAGAGAGATCATTGAAGTCTTCGATTAGCCAGGAGGTAAGGCCCCAGCGGGCAAGCGGCAGCATGATAATCCATAGTGCAGCCTGATGTAACTTTGGCAACCTTCTCAGCCAGTATAACAGGAATATAATCAGAACAGCGCCTTTGCCCCCTTCAATGGGCAGCAGCCAGCCAACAGCAACTAATCCGGCCACAGCCAGTTGCCCCCATACCGTGTGAAATCTGCATAGATATTCATAAGTCCATAGTGTGAACAGCCCAAGGCATAAGGTGAACAGTATGTTCAATGGTTGTCCCCAAGGGTCTGGCTCCAGGCTATATATCCGGGGCTCAGCTATACCGAACAGCAACACATAAGGAAGCTGGGAGATCAGCGCGAAACCCAGCAATCTGGCCATGTATCTCTGTACATTACGGGTATGTATGAATCCCAGCACGATACAGTACATAAAGATCGGAGCGGCTAGTCTGCCAATCAGGCTTGAGCCGAATGAGAGAATGATGTACAAGACCGACCAGACCTCAGATTGCCCGGGAAATGTGCGGGTTAATACATCCTGTATAGCTAAAAATAGATCGTCCGGTGAAAAAATACGTGACAAATGATCATACAGCATTGTTAAAACAGCAATCATTTTCAATGTTCTGTTACTCATACAATAGTGCCTCCAGGTTACGGCGCGCCTTTCGTTCTATTGCAATAGAATGATTAAGAACATTCTATTCCAGTAGAATGCTGTTGTCAATATTGTGCAACTAATCGTTCCTCCAAGCGTCTAAAACAATAATTTCAGTTTCACCCACATGACTCAAGAGGAGGATTCCTACGATGTACGCATCTCATTCATGGCTTCATAGACGCAAGCACACGGGAAAGCTGGCCGCAGGCCTCATCGCGCTGGCTGCTTGCTTCGGACTCGGCAGCGGCACGGCCCATGCGGACCGCTGGGAGATTTTTGACCAAGGCGAGCATTTATTTTTGCCGGAGGGGCCTATAGAGGTGGGGGAGGTGGTGATGCTGCCGCTTCGCCCGGTCGCCGAGCGGTTTGGATATACGTTCACCTCAGTGACGAATAAGGAGATTGTCCTGACCGGTAAGGACGGGCGTAAGGCAGTGATCCGCCTGGGTACCAAGACGGCCTTGCTGGAATATGAAGGCGGTGCCAAAGTACAGCTCATGGCACAGATTCCGCGCAATTTTAACGGAGCTTGGTTTATTGATCTGGCATTAGCTGGAGCTATGGGCGGGCAAGGCCACTCTACCGTTCCCGGCACCAACTTCATTCAGCTTCGTCCCGTATCAGGGGATGCGAAGGAGCAGCTCGAACGCCAATATTGGTTCAGCTTCAAGGATAAGGGCCAGACGGTATTCGTGAATAACCAAGGGCAAGAGCAGCTCCAGACGGTTTATACTTCTCCTCTGGACTTTGGTTATGATGACCTGCTTCCGGTGAAGAAGTCCGGTTATACAGCCGGGTACATGAACCGTGCAGGGGAGCTTGCCATTGATGCGCCGCACTACCAGCTTGGACTGTTCAGTGAAGGGCTGGCCTGGTTCAAGGATCTCGTCAATACGGAGAACGGCGGGGTTACGGTAAGAATGGGATATATGAACCGGGCGGGGAAGGTTATTATTCCGGGGATTTACAACCGGGCTTATGATTTCTCGGATGGGCTGGCGAAGGTGACCAG
Organism: Paenibacillus sp. FSL K6-1096; assembly: GCF_037977055.1. Taxonomy (NCBI): domain Bacteria; kingdom Bacillati; phylum Bacillota; class Bacilli; order Caryophanales; family Paenibacillaceae; genus Paenibacillus; species Paenibacillus sp. FSL K6-1096. Next base: position 6,311,776 of record NZ_CP150274.1, read on the forward strand.
AGCAGGCAAGACCTATTATATTAACCACAACGGCCAGATGGTGATCCCGCCGATCCCCGGGCTGCAGAACAGCGAGTCCTTCTCGGATGGTCTGGCGGCTGTGACCGTACGAACCACAGCAGGCGGCAAAAGCGTCCTCCGGACAGGCTTCATCGACACCGCAGGCAAGTGGGCGATCAAGCCCATCTATGAGTCGGCCACCCCGTTCTCGGAGGGAATTGCTACGGCAACGGTGAACGGCAAAAGCGGCCTCATCAACACTGCTGGCAAGTGGATTGTGAAGCCGCAGTATAGCGGCGGAAGTACTTTTCTCGGACAGTTTCGTGACGGGCATATTCTGCTTACGCTGAGCGGCAAGCATGATTATACGCAGCGGCTTGTCGATACCAAGGGCAAGATCATCACCGTTCCGGGAACCGGCCAGCTTACAGGATTCGGAGATGACATCGTCTCGTATAATGATACGGGCGGATATGGCTTCAAGACGTTCGCGGGAGCAGTCATCGTCAAACCAATGTACTCTTATATGTCGGACTTCAAAGCAGGCGCGGGCAAAGGATTCATTGATTACAATGATGTCTACGAAGCTCATCTGATCAATAAAGCTGGTAAAGTGGTGTGGAGTACCGGCTCTCCGGCTTCAGAGTGATCAAGGTCTGGGAAGCTTAACGAACCCCCTCCGCTGGCAGCGCAAGAACAGCGCTTGCCGGTCCGGAGGGGGGCTTTTGGCATGCGCCAGCATGTGAGGATACATCAATTATGATCCTGCTTAGATCATTGTTTTGGGGAAGGGGGTTGATTAGAATTTGGGGTGTAGGCTATGTAAACGTAAAGGAGACGGTAATATGCTTAGATTGGTGAAGGTTGAGAACGGTATGGTCAAAGGCCTGCCCGCAGCCGATCCCCGGATTACGAGCTTCAAGGGAATTCCGTTCGCGGCGCCGCCTGTCGGCGAGAACCGCTGGCGGGCGCCGCAGCCTGCCGAAGACTGGGAAGGCGTGCTGCAGGCCCACGAGTTCGCGCCGGTCTCCATGCAGGTCAGACAGGAAATCGACGACAACAACATCTATACCCGTGAGTGGGCGGTAGAGCCGGACATTGCAATGAGCGAGGATTGTCTATACCTGAACGTATGGACCCCGGCCAAGCAAGCGGACGAGAAGCTTCCGGTCTATGTATGGTATTTCGGCGGCGGGCTGCAGGTGGGTCACCCGGCAGAGATGGAATTTGACGGTGAACGGATTGCCCGCCGGGGCATCGTGGTGGTGACGATCAACTACCGGCTGAATATCTTCGGCTTCCTGTGCCACCCTGAGATTACAGCGGAATCGCCGGAGGCGCCCGCCAACTTCGGTAACCTTGACCAGCAGGCGGCAACCCGCTGGGTGAAGCGCAATATCGCGGCCTTTGGCGGCGACCCGGACAATATCACCATTGGCGGGCAATCAGCGGGCGGCGGCAGTGTCATGAGCCAGCTTACCTCCCCGCAGAATGAGGGCCTGTTTCAGCGGGCGATTGTTGAAAGCGGTATCTATACGAATCTGTACCCGGGAACCCTGCTGCCGCCGCTTCGGGGCACGCTGCAGGAGGCCGAGCAGGATGGCATCGAGTTCTTCAAATATCTTGGCGTATCTACTCTTGCGGAAGCGCGGAAGCTGGATGCGGTCTATCTGCGGGACAAGGCCGTAGCGCTTGGCGGGTTCTGGGGCACGGTTACCGACCAGAAGTTCCAGGTGGGCAATCCGTTTGATTTATTCATCCAAAATAAACGCTGGCAGGTGCCGGTCATGCTCGGCCATACCTCCTCCGAGTTCTTCAGCACCCCGAAGGTACAGTCATATGAGGAGTTCGAGCAGCTTGCAGCGGATATGTTCGGGGAAGATGCAGAGACCTTCCTGGAGCTAAGCGGCGCGCAGCCGGATGCGGTCCAGGAAGCGGCAGAGCGGGCCGCAGTAAGCGGGATCGAATACGCGATCCGGATCGCCGGACAGGCAAATGCCGATAACGGAGGCGGGGCGCCGCTCTATTACTATAATTTCGATGCCGAGATTCCGGGCTGGGATAACCCGGGCACCTTCCACTCGGTGGATCTGTGGTTCTTCTTCGAGACACTGGCCAAGTGCTGGCGGCCGTTTGTCGGCAAGCATTACGATCTGGCCCGTCAGATGTGCAATTATACCGCGCATTTCATCCGCACCGGAGACCCGAACGGCCCGGATTCCACCGGCGAAGCATTGCCGCACTGGGAGCCGTATACCCCGGAAGCTCCTTACGGGATGCTGTTCGCTGACAAGTCGGAGTTCTTGAGACAGCCGCCCGGAGCGGTAATGGATTTTCTGGTGAAGCAATATTTCAAGAACGCCAAGAAGCCGGTCCAGAGCTGATAAGCTTAGGAGCATGCCCCTTGCAGAGCAAGGATTTCGTCCATGCAGCAAGTTAGATTCTTAAGTTCACTCTATGTAACCTTTGGTCTGCTTCTGGTAATTTCGCGGTGTATATCCGGTCATCTGCTTGAATTGCCGGCAAAAGTGCTCCACATTGGGATACCCGCACCGTGCGGCGACCCCGGCAATGCTCTCGGTGCTGTGGATCAGGTATTCCTTGGCCATGCGGACCCGGCTGTTGATGACATCCTCCATGCAGGAGAGGCCAAAGGTTTTTTTGTAAATATTCTGGAGATAGCCTGGACTGATCTCAAGCACATCGGCCATTCTGGAGACCGTCCAGTACTCTCCGGGATTGCTCTGAATTAACGTGCGCAGCCTCAGCAGCTTGTAATATTGCGGGGTAATATTGCCCTGGAAATAAGATTCCCATAGCTTGTTGAACAAGGCCCGCAGCAACAGGTCAATCGAAGAGGCCTTGCAGTCCCGGTCGAAATGATGCTCACTGACCAGCAGCTCCACCAGCTTCCGGCAGGAGTCGGGATCACTCAGGGCAAAGGGAATGCCGGAGGGCAGCGGCGATTCTGTAATATACGGCTCATCCGCCTCAAAGCGAATCCAGTCATTGGCGAAGGACTCGCCGCACGCCCGGTAATAGACCTTCTGCCGGGGTCGGTAGAGGACTGCCGTGTGCGCAGGGTACAGCTTAAGCCCGCCGTGCACCCAGAACTGGGCCGGGGTCTTGGTCATGACCAGGAGCCACTGCGAGCCTGCCGGCACATCCACGACGAAATTGGCTTCGTGTGTCGTATTGCACTCTACATAATGAATAAGGGCCATTCGCACTCTCCTCCAGAAGGGTATAGTCAATCCTACCGGGGTTAATGAATTTCACGGAATTCACCTGGCGTAATTCCTTCGGATTCCATGAATTTCTTGTTGAAATAGCTAATTCCCGGATATCCTGAGAGGATGGCAACCTCTTTAATGGACATAGAGGGTTGGCTCAGCAATAATTGCTTGCTCTTTTGAATCCGGCATTTGGTGACATAAGAGACAGGCGTCATTTTCGTTGCTTTTTTGAATAGGCTGCAGAAATAATTTGGTGTCAGCCCTACTTGACCTGCCCACCATTCCAGCTCAAATGGAAGGTGGGCTTTTTGTTGCATTTCGGGTAATAGAGCAGTTATTTTATCCAGGTGATTGGTGCTGCGGTAGGATGAATAGGGAAGCGAATTACTTACAAATTCAATGATTACGCTATAGGTTAAGGTTGAGATCCGCGAGGGGCGGAGGAAGTTATAGTGTTCAAGCTCATGGAATAAATCCTCGAAAGCCGACTGCAGCAGAGAAGCGTTCTTCAGCGTCCAGATCGAAGAACCGGAATACCGGTTATCCAGAAAGTAAGCCTGGAGTGCATTGCCGTTGAACTGAATCCAGAAGATATTCCACGGGTCCGACTCCGAGCAGTAATAACGCATACGGTCGTTCGGGAAATGGAGAAAAGCATCTCCTGCGCCTAAAGTGAAGGTCTTATCCCCGATTTCAATATCCCCGCTTCCGCTGGCGATATAATGCAAGCTGAAATCTCTGACACCGTTCGGCCGGTTCACATTATGATCGTCCGGCCGGATGAAATTTCCAATAGAATGCGGAAAGCAAAAAAAACAGAATTCTGAAAAATTAGGTAAATAGTAAGTCTTCATGCGGCTGCCACCCCATCCTTCTTCTGCCAGACAAATTCTTAATATAGTTTCATTAATAGTATAATATTATTATTTCGTCAAGGAATATTGATCCTTATAATGAGAAGAATAAACTATTTTTGTTGTAGAAAGCGGTCGCGGATATATATAAATGACAACGCTTTCTAGAAAATGTTAGCTTACGCCGCTGTCCTCAGGGCGATAAACTACAGATAAAGGAGGAACGAATATGCAACTCGAAACAAACGTAACCGGCACAGAGATTCCCCGGGGCCAGCTATGGAAGCGTTTCAAAAAGCAAAGGGTGCTCCATTTATTTGTCGGGCTTGGCATGATATTTCTGGTGATTTTTTCTTATACGCCGATGTTCGGGATTCTGATGGCGTTTAAGGACTACAGCATCTCAGACGGAATCAAGGGGATTTTTACAAGTGATTGGGTGGGACTAAGGTATTTCGACGAATTTGTCCATGATTATCAGTTCGGTAAGATCGTCAGGAATACACTTGTGCTCAGCTTCCTGAAGGTGATCTTTGCGTTTCCTGCGCCTATTGTGCTGGCCATTCTGCTTAACGAAGTCAAAAGTATGCCATTTAAGCGGTTCGTTCAGACGATCAGCTATTTGCCCCATTTTATTTCATGGGTAGTGGTGGTCGGAGTCTCCTATGCGTTTCTGTCCGCAGATATCGGTCTAGTGAACAGAGCGCTGCTGGAAGCCGGGTTCATCGACCAGCCGCTTAATATTCTGACGAGTCCGAATTATTTCTGGGGCCTCGCTGTAGGGAGTGCCGTGTGGAAAGAGATGGGCTGGTGGACAATTATTTTTCTGGCAGCGATTACAGGCATTAATCCTTCACTGTATGAAGCTGCTGAGATTGACGGGGCTGGCAGGCTGGCCCGCATCCGCCATATCACACTTCCGGGAATGAAGGGGACCATCGTTGTCGTGCTGGTTCTGACCATCGGCAGCATTCTTGGAGGCGGGCTGGTAGGCTCTAACTTTGAGCAGGCCTATCTCCTGGGGAACAGCATTAATAATCCGACCTCGGAAATTGTGCAGACCTATGCGTTCAAGGTGGGGTTAAGCGACGGGCGGTTCTCTTATGCAAGTGCGATTGATTTAATCCAGTCTGTCATCTCGGTTATTCTAATCTTCTCCAGTAACTTCATTGCGAAGCGCGTCTCCGGCTCAAGTCTATTCTAGGGAAAGGAGCGGTAAATGTGCTCAAGAGTCAAAAACAAAAAGATCTGGTTATGGACAGTACTGTTTATTTGCTTCTTTCCATTATTGCCCTAACCATGCTATATCCCTTTTATTATGTATTGATTGCTTCGTTTAACAAGGGTTCAGACACACTTTTAGGCGGGATGTATTTATGGCCGCGCAGCGTAACCTTTGAGAATTACAGGATTTTTCTGGAGGACCCCAAATGGATGAAGGCGTTCCTGGTTACTGTGGCCCGCACGGTCTCCGGTACCGCGCTCGGGCTTCTGCTTACCAGTCTCGTTGCCTACGCGCTGTCTCACCGGGATCTGCTGTTCAGTAAATTTTATTTCACGATGATTATCTTCGCGATGTACTTCTCCGGCGGTCTGATTCCGTATTACGTGGTATTGCGTTCATTGGGACTGCTGAATACGTTTGGCGTCTACATTGTACCCTCTATGCTGAATACGTTTTTCTTGCTCATCGCCATCTCGTTTTTCCGCGAGATTCCCGGCGAATTGAAGGAATCCGCTCATATGGATGGAGCCGGAGAGTTCGTGATTTACTTCCGTATCATCCTGCCGGTGTCGATGCCGCTGCTTGCTACAATGGCACTGTTCATGGGTGTAGGCCAATGGAATTCCTGGCTGGACTCCGCGTATTTCGTTCAGTCCGAGAATCTGCGGACGCTTACATTCCGCATGATGGAGATCATCAACCAGAGCAACGCCCCGATGGATTCGGTAGCTGTGGCCAACCGGCCGGGCGGCGGAGTTACCAGCTTTTCCTTGCAGGTCACCTCGATGGTCGTCTCCATCCTGCCGATCATCTGCGTGTATCCGTTCCTGCAGAAGTATTTTGTACACGGGATTATGTTAGGTTCTGTCAAAGGTTAATCAGGATGCTGAGAACGAAACAGGGAGAGATAAACATTGCTTAGAGAGAATCTGGACCGGAATTGGGAGTTTGAACACGGAAAGCCGTTTCACATTCAAAGCAAGGAAAACGGGCAGGCGAGGATCGTTCATCTGCCGCACGACTTCACCATTGAAACAGATACCTGGGCGGAGGCTCCCGGCGGGAGAGCAACGGGGTATTACGGCGGAGGGATCGGCACTTACACCAAGATGCTGGATGTCCCGGCTGAGGCTGAGGGCAAGAGAGTTCTGGTCGAATTCGACGGCGCTTATATGAACACCACGGTGGTGCTTAACGGGCATACTGTAGCCCGGCATCATTACGGTTATACGCCATTTCATGCGGATCTCACGCCTTATATCAAGCCTGGCAAGCCGAACCGGCTCGCGGTGACGGTGAATAATGCCGCACAGCCCAATTCCCGCTGGTATACAGGCTCAGGCCTATACCGTCATGTCGATCTGTTAACCAGCCCGATGCTGCATATCGTTCCATGGGGAATCTATGCCCGCACGTCGCATATCGCGGGCGGCACAGCCTTCATCATTGTGGAGACAACGGTAGCGAATCATACGGATACTCCCGCCAGTGTATGGGTGGATCTCAAGCTGGAGAAGGAAGCCGGAGGGGGTGAGGCGGGAAGCGGAAGAGTGCAGGTCTATGTACCTGCGGCCGGAAAAGCCGTAGGCCGGGTGACAGTCGCCGTTGACCATGCCGAATTATGGGACGTTGATTCCCCGTATCTATACCGTATTACCGCATCTCTGAATGGAAGCGATAAGCATTATGACAGTGACAGCACGCTGTTTGGCATCCGTACGCTCACTGTTGATGTGAAGAACGGTCTGATGCTGAACGGGCGCACGGTCAAACTGAAGGGCGGCTGTGTGCACCATGATCACGGGCTTCTTGGCGCCGCTTCTTACAGAGACAGCGAGTACCGCAAAATGAAGCTGCACAAGGATAACGGATACAATGCCATCCGCTGCGCCCATAATCCGCCGTCCAGGGATATGCTGGATGCCTGTGACCGGCTGGGGCTGCTTGTGATGAACGAAGCCTTCGATATGTGGACGATGGACAAAAACCCGCATGATTACAGCTTGTATTTTGCAGAGAACTGGAAGTCTGACATTGAAGCATTTATCCGGCGTGACCGCAATCATCCCAGCATCATCATGTGGTCAACAGGCAATGAAGTGAATGAACGCGGAGGATTGTCCGGCGGATATGAGTGGGCGGCCCGATTGGCGGCATGGGTCAGAGAGCTGGACCCGACCCGTCCGGTTACCAATGCAGAGTGCACATTCTTCAGCGGGCTGGAGGATGAGGATCAGGAGCGGTTCTATGATGATCTCAAGAATCCGCCCAAGGAGTCGGCTGGCTTCGTCAACTTTGACACGGAGTTCGGCAAGCAGGTGTGGGACAGCTATACCGAAGCCTTCTGCGCTCCGCTCGATATTGTGGGCTACAATTATCTGATTCATCAATTCGATGCCGCTGCCTATAAATACCCTAGCCGGGTGATCTGCTCGACCGAGAGCATAGCCAGAGATATGGATAAATATTGGGAAGGTGTAGAGCGTCATCCTTATATTATCGGCGACTTCAACTGGACCAGCTTTGATTACATCGGCGAGGCCGGACTGGGCAAAACATTATACGTGGAACCGCAGGAGGCCGACGAACAGCGTAAAACGTTACATGAGTCCCCATACCCTTGGCGTCTGTCCTATGATGCGGATTTCGATCTGTGCGGCTTCGCCCGCCCCCAGCTGGCTTACCGGCGGATTGTCTGGGGTTCTAACGAGACCTTCATTGCTTCCCATCATCCCCAAAACTTCGGCAAAGCCGAGTTGATTAGCGGGTGGGGCTGGCCGGAATGCGATCATGCCTGGACCTGGAGCGGGTACGAGGGAGAATCCGTCACGGTCGATGTCTACTCGGCGGCTGAGGAAGTTGAGCTTATTCTGAACGGCGTAAGCCTCGGCAGGCAACCGGCCGGGAAGTCCAACCGTTTCAAGGCGCGATTTGTTGTCGCCTATACGCCGGGCACCCTGGAGGCTGTTAGTTATACGGGCGGCAGCAGAGGTTCGAGTGATGTGCTCCATTCGGCCGGGGAGCCGGCGGGCATCCGGATTGTTCCGGAGAAAAAGGAGCTTGCTGCAGACGGGCAGTCGCTCTGTTACGCGGTCGTTGAGATTATCGACGCAGCCGGCCATTGTGTGCCGGAAGCTTCGCTGCCGGCGGTTGCGCGGGTAGAAGGCGCGGCGTCTCTGGCTGGCTTCGGTACCGGCAGGCCACAGACGACCGAGAATTATACGACTGGCCGGTTCACTTCCTTCAAAGGCAGACTGCTGGCCGTTGTCCGCGCAGGGGTTGAGCAGGGCATCTCCACGCTGACAGTCAGCGTTGACGGGCTTGAACCGGTTAGTCTGGATATTCCTGTGAATTAATAATATGGAGGGATTACATTGACAAAGAGAACGAGCCGTAAAATGCTTGCGGCAACCATGGCAGTTACCTTGACGCTGGGACTATTGTCCGCCTGCGGCGGAAACAATGAAGGAAGCAAGCCGGAGGATGCCGCTGCAACGGCCGGAGCCGGCGAAGTGAAGGAATTATCCTTATTCATTGATTTTCCCTGGTGGGCAACCAAGGAGTGGAAAGGGCCGATCGCGGAGAAAATCACCGAGAAGACTGGCGTTAAGCTGAATGTAACTGTAGCCACAGATGACAAGCAGCTCCCGCTGATGATTGCATCAGGCGATTTGCCGGATCTGGTGCTCACCTCCAGCAATGTAGGCCGGATGTCAGATTCCAAGCTGTCGTATTCGTGGAATGAGCTGATTGAGAAATATGCGCCGGACTTCAAGCTGGACCCCACACGAATTGCCATCAATACGATGGATGACGGCAACTTCTATACGGTGCGCAATGCCTTTGCCACCCAGGAAGAGATGGCCCAGAATAAATTTGCGCTTGGCGGGGACGGCAATCCGGGGATTGCAGTGCGCGAAGATATCCTGAAGGAGCTGGGAAATCCGCCGATCAAGACCCTGGATGATTTCGTGAAGGTGCTGGGCATGGTCAAGGAGAAGTATCCTGACATGGTGCCGCTGGTGCTGGATAAAAACTGGATCGAGCAGTATTTCCTCCAGCAGTTCGGTGCCGAGGCTCTGTTTGACAATTGGTATGAACAAGACGGGAAAGTGGATTATTTCATCAGACAGCCGCAAATGCTGGAGTTCTTCAAATTCATGAACAGCCTGTACCGGGGGGGCTACATTCTGGCCGAGAACTTTGCCTTTGCCAATGATCAGATCGACGAGCAGTATGCAATAAGCGGCAAAGCGTTCGCCCACGGCCACACCGTAGGCACTGCGGATACGGACAACAGCGCCATTCAGAAAAACAACGGTACATTTACCTTCAAGATGCTGCCGAGCGCATTGACGAAGGAAGCCAAGAAGGTCAGCACAGGACTGGGCTTCGCCGGCACCTTCATCACGAAGAAGAATAAGGACCCGGAGGCTTCCATCAAGCTCCTGCAGTATCTGGCGAGCGATGAAGGGAAGAAGCTGACGATGTTCGGGGTAGAGGGCGAGCATTGGACGTGGAATGAAGAAGGGCACCCGGATCTGAAGTATGATTCGTCTGATCAGGACTTCATGAATGCCAACGGCATAGGCTGGTGGGTGCTCTACAATGACGGAGTCATGGAAGGCCTGAGAGGATATGTCCCCGGTAAGCAGAAGACACAGGCACTGATGGAGACGAAGGCGATCACAACCTATAAGCCGGCGCTTGGCCTGATTCAGACCCAGCCGGATTCTGCGGAGAAAACGCTCAAGACCAAGATTGACGAGATGATCAAGAATGAAAAGGTCAAGATCTACCTGGCAGGCTCTGAAGCGGAGGCAGCAGCCAATTACGAGAACCTGGTGAAAACTGCCGAAAGCCTGGGCTTGCAGCAGTTGGTGGACTGGGCCAACGACACCTATCAGAAGAAAAAGGAACTGTTCAAGTAAATCAGGGACAACCGGTAGAGGCGCCAAGCCTCTACCTTATTTTTCGTCATACGATAATCATTCCAACAGGAGGCAGGCAAACATGAGAGTATTGATTGTGGATGATGAACCGCTGATCCTGAACGGGCTGGTGAAAATTATCGGGGAGGCGGCTCCGCTCGGGACAGAGATTTTCCGGGCAGACAATGCGTTTGAGGCCTTGGAGCTGATGACAGACTGTATGCCGGACGTGACCATTACAGATCTTCATATGCCGGAGAAAAATGGCTTCGAGCTTATCGAGGCGGCCAGGGAGGGCGGACTGTGCGACCGTTTCATTATCCTGACAGGCTATGATGAATTTGAATATGTACGCAGAGCACTACGCACAGGAGTAGTGGATTATCTGCTGAAGCCGCTCGGCAAGGACGAGATTGCCGCTCTGCTGGAGCGGATTGAACAGGAGCTTCCCTCTGAAGCCGATCCGGAGTACTCCAACCATGCGAAGCGCATTCTGGCCTATACCAAAACCCATTATATGAACGATTTGTCGCTCAACCATCTGGCCGAATTAATGAATCTTCATCCCAAATATATCAGCAGTCTGTTTAAAAGAGTGACCGGCGATACATTTGTCAATTATCTGAACGGATATCGCATCAAGGAGGCCCAGAGGCTGCTCCGGTCGCATGGCCGGTTATCCGCGAACGCTATCGGCAGGAAGGTCGGGTTCGAGGACAAGCATTATTTCACCAAAGTCTTCAAGAAGTATACAGGAATGACGCCCGGCGCTTACCGCGAAGAGGCTAAAGCCACTGAAGGAGAGGGGCTTCCAGATAAGCGCAGTTAAAGCGCCCCATCCGGTTTTATGTCAATGCCGGAGAAGCGAAGTAAAAATGTGAGCGTTGTCAATAAATAGGTGGCTCCCCCATAATGAAAGCGTAACCAATTAAAGACCACAAAACATGAACTGGGGGTTGACCATGAACACAGGTACTGGAAAAGGCCCGGTGTGGCTGAAGAAGGCTTCAATTCTGCTGTTGTCTGCACTGCTGTTGTCCGCTTGCTCAGGGAAGCTGGAATCCGGCAACGGCAAGCAGGAAGCGGCGGCAAGCAATGATCCGCAGGCAAGCCCGGCGGCCATCGATGAGAGTCCGCTCGGCAAATACGATCCTCCGATTGAGTTGTCGTTCGTCAGGGACCTTAGCGATGTGGTAGAGAATAACGTGCTTGGCGTGCTGAAGGATGAGACGATTGACAACAACCGCTGGACGAAGCTGTATGAGGACCAGCTCGGGATCAAGATTAAGTATAACTGGATCGTGAAGGGCAGCCAGACCTCGGATCAGTATCTCCAGAAGATTAATGTGACGCTGGCCTCCGGCGATCTGCCGGATGTGACGCCTGTTAATGCGACCCAGCTCAAGCAGCTGGCCGATTCCGGCCAGATTGAGGATATGACGGCACTGTACGAGAAATATGCTTCCCCGTTCACCAAGAAGGTGCTGTCGGGAGAAGGCACAAGTGTATTCGATGCTGCGACCTTCGATGGCAAGCTGATGGCGATTCCAGCCCTGGAGTCCTCCATCGAACGCTCGATGTACATCTGGATTCGAACAGATTGGCTGGAGAAGCTGGGCCTGCAGCCGCCGAAGACGATGGCGGACGTCCTGGCCATCTCCGAAGCATTCGCCGAGAAGGACCCTGACGGGAACGGGAAGAAGGATACCTACGGTCTTGGTATTACCAAGGATCTGTGGGGCGGAGCAATGGGGCTGGAGGGCTTCATGGCCGGGTATAATGCGTACCCGAATATCTGGCTGGAGGATGGGAACGGCAAGCTGGTGTATGGAAGCATTCAGCCGGAAGTGAAGAAGGCGCTCCAGGTGCTGCAGGATATGGCCAAGAAGGGCCAGCTGGATCAGGAGTTCGGTGTCAAGGACGGAGGCAAGGTGTCCGAGCTGATCTCTGCCGGCAAGATCGGGATGGAGTACGGTGAACAGTGGAACTCCATCTGGCCGCTCCAGCTGAACCGCGACAATGATCCCAAGGCGCAGTGGCAGGCCTTCCCGATTGTCTCCGAATCGGGCGATACGCCGAAGGTGCCGCTGAAATTCAGCACCACCCGCTTCTTCGCTGTGAAGAAGGGGGCGGCTCATCCGGAAGCCGTGATCAAATTGTTCAATCTCCATCTGGAGAAGAACTGGGGCGAGACGGCCGAATTCGATAAGTACTATGCACCGCCGGAAGCGGAGAGTGTCTGGCAGCTGTCCCCGGTTACCCCGTATCCGGTAACGAAGAACGTAGACGCGTTCCGCGAGATCGATGCTGCCCGCAAGGCCGGGGACTTCTCGACCCTGAAAGGTGAAGCCAAGACGATCCAGGAGAAGCTGGAGTCCTATGCTTCAGGTTCGACAGAAGGCTTCTCCCTATGGGGCTGGGAGCGGATCTACGGCGAGCAGGGCTCCATGGGCATAGCTGACCAGTATATCAAGAATGACCAGTTCATTCAGGAGAAATTTGTCGGTGCTCCGACGCCGACCATGGTCGAACGCAAAACGACGCTTGAGAAGCAGCAGAATGAAATTTTCGTCAAAATTATTCTGGGTGAGCCGATTGAGAAGTTCGACCAGTTCGTGAAGGATTGGAAGAAGCTGGGCGGAGATCAAATTACGCAAGAGGTCAATGAATGGTACGCAGCGACTAAGAAATAATGCGCGGATGGAGGAAGAAAGCTCCCTTTTCTTCCTCCATTCCATTCTAGCCTGCAGATGTGGAGGATAACGATGAGATCGAAATTGCGCAAGGAACTGCCGCTTCATCTGATGCTGCTGCCGGGACTGATTATGATCATCCTGTTCTCTTATGTTCCGATGGCCGGTGTCATGATAGCGTTCCAGAAGTTTATTCCCGCCAAGGGCCTGTTCGGGGACCAGAAGTGGGTGGGCTTCGATAACTTTGATTATGTGATGAGCCTGCCGAACTTCACCCAGGTGCTGTGGAATACACTGTTTATTTCCAGCCTGAAGCTGATTCTCGGCCTGATTGTCCCGCTTGTCTTCGCGATATTATTGAATGAGCTGGCGAGCAATGTCATCAAGAGAACGGTGCAAACCGCGATCTATCTGCCTTATTTCCTGTCCTGGGTGGTGCTTGGGGGGATTCTGATTGATATTCTGTCCCCGTCAGGCGGGATCGTCAATGAATTCCTCGGCCTGTTCGGCGTCTCCAAAATCTTCTTCCTCGGCGATAACGACTGGTTCCCTTTTACCCTGATTGCTTCGGATGTCTGGAAGAACTTCGGGTACGGCACGATTGTCTACCTGGCAGCCATTACGGGCATTGACCCCGGGCTGTACGAAGCCGCTACGATTGACGGGGCAAACCGCTGGCACAAAACCTGGCATATTACCATCCCTGGCATCCGCATGGTCATCGTCCTGCTGTCGGTGCTCAGTCTCGGGCAGCTGTTGAACGCCGGCTTCGACCAGGTCTTTAACCTGTACAGCCCGCAGGTCTATGAGAGCGGAGATATTCTGGATACCTTCGTCTACCGGATTGGGCTATTGGATGCGCAATATGGCGTGGCGACGGCTGTAGGCTTCTTTAAGTCGATCATCTCGCTCACCTTGATTTCCAGCTCGTATTTCCTGGCTTACCGTTTTGCCAAGTACCGGATTTTTTAGAGGAGGGAGATCCCTTGCAGCAACCGCTGACGCCTAACCAGGCAGACCTAACTACTGTTCACCGTAAAAAAAAGTTCGACGGGATATCGGTGCTGAACGCCACCTTTCTCATTCTGGTCTCACTGCTCTGTATCCTGCCGCTCATTCATATTGTCGCTGTGTCCTTCAGTTCAAGTGCAGCGGCATCCGCCGGATATGTCCGGCTCTGGCCGGTAGATTTCACGTTCGCTTCCTATATGTATACGATGAGCCGTACGGAATTCTGGCAGTCGATGATTGTATCCCTGACCCGGATCGGGATCGGGACGCCGCTGAACCTGCTGCTGACGATCCTCGTGGCCTACCCGTTATCCAAAGAATCACATGCGCTGCGGTTCCGCAGCGTGTATGCCTGGGCTTTTTTCATCACCATGCTGTTCAACGGGGGCTTGATTCCCTGGTATACCACGCTCAAGGAGTACGGTCTGCTCGACTCAATCTGGGCGCTGGTGCTGCCCGGTGCGGTTCCGGTGTTCAGCGTAGTGCTGCTGCTTAACTTCTTCCGGGAGATTCCGAAGGAGCTGGAGGAAGCGGCGCTGATTGACGGGGCCGGACACTTCCGCACGGTCTGGTCGATCTTCGTGCCCATCTCCAAGCCTGCGCTGGCCACACTGGCCCTGTTCTCTATGGTAGAGCATTGGAACAGCTGGTTCGACGGCCTGCTGCTGATGGGGAACCCGGCGAACTATCCGCTGCAGAGCTATATTCAGACGATTGTTATCCAGCAGAACCTGTCCAATATGTCGCGCGATGCGATGCTGGACCTGGCGCTGATCTCGGACCGGACGCTGAAATCGTCCCAGATCTTCCTCGGCTCCCTGCCGATTATTCTGGCCTATCCGTTCCTGCAGAAGTATTTCGTGAAGGGGATTGTACTCGGCAGTGTCAAAGGATAAGCTCAGGGAAGTTATGCATCAGCCTGCGCTTCTCCCGCCAATCAGGCTATAATGGTGAAAATGATTCTGGGAGGCCTGGCATTGTTGTTCCAAAAGGACTTTTCCCTGCGCAATACGATTTTTCTGCGCCTGATTGTTACCTTTCTGCTCATCATGCTGCCGATTATTGTCTTCGCAGTCTATCTGTATCAATGGATTCTGCACACGGCCAGCGCTGACATCCGCACCTCGGCTACGGCCCAGACGGCGTTCTACCTCAGCGATATGGAGAATGAGATCGAGCGGATGAAGCTGCTGCAGTACAGTCTGCTGGAGGATGAAGACCTGAACAAGCTGGCGCTGACCTGGGAGACGCTGGCGGTGATTGACCGCACGGAGAATCTGAATTCGCTGATGAAGCGGCTGTTCATCGTACAGAACAGCAGCACATACATTAAGGATGTGCGGGTGCATATCATGACCATCGGGAGGACGATCTCCTCGGTCGGGGGCGTGCGCGAGCTGGAGATGAAGCGCTTCCGCGAGATCCGCTCGGTGTTCGGCGACCGGCGCTCCCAGGTGATCGAATGGGACGGAGGCCTCTACCTCAGCGCCATGAAGCAGCGGGGGGTCAAAGGGGCGGAGCCGCTGTTCACGGTGGAGATTGAGCTGGATGCGCAGGAGCTGCGGGCGGCGCTGGGCCAATTCAACACCTATCCGGGCAGCGGAACGCTGCTGCTGTCGGACAGCTCCAGTGTGGCCTTGTCCAGTGTGACCGGGGAGCTGGCGCAGGCGGATAAGTCGCAGTACGTCCGGGAGATCCGCGATGTAGCTTCGGGAGAGCGGCTGAGAATTGCCGGTGCGCCCTATTATATTGTCCAGGCCAGCTCCCGGGAGCTGGGGCTGTCAATCTACCGCATGATTCCGGAGGCAATCATCAAGACTCCGCTGAGCAAATTCTATACCTGGGCCTGGGTGTTTGCCGTGGCCGGTCTGGGGATCATTGTTGCTTTTGCCCTGTCTACCTATAAGTTCATTCACAAGCCGATGCTGACCCTGGTCAAAAGCTTCCGCCGAATGGAGCAGGGAGATCTGGACATTTACATCAAGCATGAGTCGAGGGATGAGTTCCGTTATCTGTACAGCCGCTTCAATCAGATGGTCAGCAATCTGCACTCTCTGATCGATCAGGTCTATAAGCAGAAGATCATGGCCCAGCGGGCCGAGCTGAAGCAATTGCAGTCGCAGATTAACCCGCATTTTCTCTATAACAGCTTCTTTATTCTGAACACAATGGCCAAGACCGGCGACACGGAGCGGATTGAACAGCTTACGACGCTGCTTGGCGAGTACTTCCAGTTCGTGACCCGCAATGCCTCTGATCTGGTGACGATGGAGCAGGAGATTCATCATGCGCGGATGTATACCGAGATTCAGGCCATGCGGTTCTCGCGGCGGATTACGGTCCGGTTCGATCCCCTGTCGGAGACGCTGAAGCCGGTGCAGGTCCCGCGGCTGATCGTGCAGCCGATTGTCGAGAATGCCTTCAAGCACAGCCTGGAAAAAAAGGCGATGGAGGGCCTGATCGTTGTGCGTTTTGAGCAGGAGGAGGCTTACATCCGCATTATTGTGGAGGATAACGGGGACCGGCTGACCGATGACACGCTGGCGCAATTGAAGAAATCGCTGAATGCCTGCCAGGAGCAGGCGGAGACCACCGGGCTGGTGAATATTCACCGGCGCATCCGCATCACCTTCGGGGAAGAGAGCGGCCTGCTGGTGGACCGGAGCGGACTGGGGGGGCTTAGAGTAACCATCCTGCTGACAACCGGAGGTGAGGGTGCAGATGTACCGGATGCTTATCGTTGACGATGAAGAGATTATTACAGACGGGCTGGCGGTGGTTTTTGGCAAAATGGACCTGGGCCTCGACCTCTACAAGGCCTACTCGGGCCAGGAAGCACTGGAGCTGCTGGACCGTACCCGGGTCGATATTGTCCTGTCCGATATCTGTATGCCCGAGATGGATGGGCTGGAGCTGATGGAGCATATCCGCCGCCGGTGGCCGCAGTGCAAGCTGGTGTTCCTGACCGGACACAGTGACTTCAATTATGTCTATCAGGCGATTCAGGCTCCGGGCGTCCAGTATGTGCTGAAGAACGAAGGCTATCCCAAGCTGATTGAGGCGGTCAAGCGTGCGCTGCAGGAATTGCAGGAGACGATGCAGGCCAACGACCTGATCCGTGAGGCCAAGGAGCAGCTCAATACGCTGGAGACGCTGGCGCAGGGCGGATATTTCCGCCACCTGATCCATAGTGTGAAGGTGGAGCAGGATGTGGCGGAAGACTTCGAGCGTCTGCACATTCCGCTGGATGCGTCTATGCCTGTGCTGCTCGCTCTGGGCAGCCTGACCGACTCTGATACTGCAAGGTCGTATTCCGAACGTCAGGAGACGGCGCTTGCCGTCAAGCTCCTGGCGGAGAAGCTGCTGAAGGAGAGGACGGTCAGCCTGGGAGTCATCGACCGCTACGGCGATCTGATCTGGCTGATTCAGCCTGACAGGTCATGGGCGGGGGACGGAGCGGGGGCGGTGGGGCAGATAGAGCAAGTAGAGCAAATGGGCCAGATGGAACAGATTGGTAAGTTTCTCGAAGGCACCTTCGAGCTGATTCAGCAGACCTGCCAGGAATCGCTGGGGGTTACGGTGGCTATTACGTTCAGCGCCGAGAAGGCTAGGTGGGCGATGCTCCCGAACCTGTACGACAAGGTGCGGCAGGTCCAGCACTACCGGGCGGGCGACGGGGAGCGGATGGTACAGCGGGTGCAGCTGCATGAGGCTGCGGTGCCGGATCAGGTCCGCGACCGGTTCCTGCAGGGCAAAGCCGAGACGCTGGCTGCCCATTTGGAGGCGGGGCGCAAGGAGGATTTCCTCCGCTTGTTCAGAGAGATGGCCGAGCCGGCGGGCCAGGAATGCGCGCGGGGTAATCCTTATCTCACTGAGCTATATTACACCATTGCCCTGATGCTGCTGTCGTACATCAACCGGTGGGAAGCGGATGAAGGGATCGCCACCGGCGGACTGATGAATCTGGAAGTCCACCGGACCTGGTGCGAAGCCTTCCGCTATCTGGAGGACACGGCCGGGAATCTGTTCTCGGTGCGCAGGAGCGGCGAGCAGAAGCGTGCGGCCAGCGTGATCGACCGGATCTGCTTATATATAGAAGAGAATCTCGACCAGGACCTGTCGCTGGTGCGTCTGGCCGATGTGATCCACTTCAATCCCTCCTACCTGTCCCGCCTATTCAAGCAGGAACGGGGCATCAACCTGTCCGAGTATATCGAGGAGCTGCGCGTCCGCCAGGCCAAGGAGCTGCTGCGCAGAGGGGAGCTGAAGGTAGCCGAGGTCGGTTCCCTGATTGGCTACGTCACCCCGCAATCCTTCACACGTGT
Source organism: Paenibacillus sp. FSL K6-1096 (assembly GCF_037977055.1). Taxonomy (NCBI): domain Bacteria; kingdom Bacillati; phylum Bacillota; class Bacilli; order Caryophanales; family Paenibacillaceae; genus Paenibacillus; species Paenibacillus sp. FSL K6-1096. Next base: position 6,330,051 of record NZ_CP150274.1, read on the forward strand.
ATTCAAAAAGTGGACCGGAACCACGCCGCAGGAATACCGCACGGATGTGGTTGGCGGGTGAGGGAACAGAGAGGAAGGGAGCTGTCCACAAGCTATGAAATGGCTGATTGGGGCAGCTCCTTTTTTCAATCCCGCCGTAGCTGGGCGGATCGCCTAAAACAGCTAATGGTTACTTATAAATCCGGTAGTTCCCGCTGAGCGCCAGCAGGCTGAAGAAGTACAGGCAGTTGTCGTAATACCGCCGGTCACCGGTGCGCAGCGGGGTGTTCCAGAACAGCTTGACGAAGTGACCGGCGTCCGGGCCGTCAGCGGCCAGCGAGGCCATGGCGAGGGTAGCCAGCAGGCCGACCGGGTGCAGAGACGGCTCGTCGAACGGCTGCCCGTCAATCGTATACCGGCGGTAATCGGCCGGATCGATATCGCGGAAGAATGCCTGAATCCGGTTCGACTGTTCCACCTGCCAAGGGTCGCAGCGGAACCATTCGTAGTCGAGGCCGATGTTGGCGGCTACCCGGTAGGCATCGCTGAAGAAGTGGCGGAAGTCGCCGTGTGGCTGCGGTTCCGCCGGTGTACCGTCATAGTTGGCGTATTCCGGAGACAGTCCGGTGACCGGGTGGCAAGCCAGGTGCAGATAAGCCCGGCTCCGGGCGGCTGCGTCCTTCCAGAAATCCCGGTCCGCCTCATCCGCCCAGAGTGCAAACAAATCATAGAAATGCGGCAAATGGTAGGATGGATCACTGAACGGGGTTTCCGGGATGAACTTGATCAGCCGGGTCTCCGGGTCCCACATCGGATCGCCTTCTTCGCCGTCCTCTCCCTTGTGCACACAAGCACGAAGAATAATCCTGGCCTGCTCTGAATAGTTGAACGGCTCCGCACCATCCCCCCAGCGGCTAGAGGCAAAGAACAGTGCCATCGCGAAGAACTCCTCCCCGTCCGGGGCCGGGCCTTGCGACAGCCGGGTGCCGTCCAGCTTGCAGTGCCAGGCGAAATAGTCCTTATACCGTCCCTCTGTATGCTGCATGAATACTTTGGCGAATTTCCAGAGCCGGTCGAACTCCTCTTTTTTGTCCAGTTGAACCGCCATCATCATGCCATAGGACATACCCTCGGTGCGCACATCGGTATTCCCGGTGTCCACCATATACCCCTTATCGTCATCCATAGGATGATAGATCCGCACCTCCGGCGCACCGTAGAACAGCTCGTTCCAGGTATCCTCCAGCCGCTGCCGGATGGCTTCTTCGCTGATTCCATTTTCAAGAAACAAATTTCTGTATTCTCCTGTATGATAGGAGCCTGCTGCGTTAGTATTCATAACCATCCTCCATGTGGATAATATTCCGCCCCAGTATACCATAAGCCGCGCTGTAGAGATTAAAGCGTTTTCCTGAAAATTTATAGAGGATTCCGCCTTCCCTCCGCCGATCTAAGGATAGATCAATGTTCAGTGTCTATATGTCATGGACTTGCCTTCCGCCTGTTCACTATACTGATAGGGACGTATAGTAAGACCACTACACAGTAAAGGTGATAGTCTTATGAATAGAGTGCAGGATCAGCAGGATCAGCAGGATCAGCAGGATCAGTTAAAGCTTACCGTGTACACACGCATTCCAGATCAGGATTATACGGCGTCTCTCGCAAATAGCGTTCATCTCGCTTATATGGACGGGCAGCAGAAATGGCAGCCGCTGAACCGGAATTATGGCATTTTGTTTGCCGCGGGAACCGTAGATGAGAACAATGTGATTCATGAAAAAGGACTGAAGAACCCCTATATCTTCCGCACAGCGGACGGTTCCTTCGGTATCGCGGCCATAAGAGTAAACGCTTCCGGGGAGGACGATGAGGAGAGCAAAGGACAGATTCTGCTGTGGACCTCGCCGGATCTGGTCACCTTCGACAGTCTGGGGCTGGTGCAGCTCCACAAGGAGCTGTATGTCCAGGAGGCTGTCTGCATACCGGACGGGACAGGCGCAGGCTGCGAGCTGCGCTGGCAGGACGACAGCGGGAACGTATATGTGAACCGGCTTGCGGATCTGCGGCAGCCTCACTTGATCTCGCCGCCGGAGCGGGCGGAAGCCTATACAGTAGAACGGCCGGAGCAGCCGTTTCCCGGAACCGCTCCGGGCAATGTGATCTCGCTGGACGAAGTGACCGGCAGCCAGATCCTGGCGGCCTGGACACCGGTGTATAACACCGGCATCCGCGTGGCGGAGCAGATCAGTGCCAGCTCGGCGGATGAGCTGTCTGCGGTTACCGCGACGGCGGTCTACTCAGACGGGTCCACCGCAGACAAGCGCGTAGCCTGGGATACGCGGGAGATCGACTTTAGCGTGCCCGGAACGTATACCGTACAAGGCCAGGTGGTTACGCATAACTATCCGTTCCCTTTGGCAAGCGGGTATGCCGACCCGGTCCTCCTCCCGTGGAACGGGAAGTATTATTTCCTGGCTACCAATGACAATGTCAATAATATCGGCATCTTTGTCCGGGAAGCGGACACCATAGACGGCTTATTCGCTCCCGGATTCCGGGAAGCGGTCATTCTGGATCTGGATGAGGAGCGCAGCTTCATCCAGACCTTCTGGGCGCCGGAATTCCATCTGATCGGCGGAGAATTATACATTCTATTCGCCGTAGGCGGCAAGGTCTGGGGTCCGCAGTGCCATATCATGAAGCTCAAATCCGGCGGAGATATTATGCAGGCGGCTGACTGGAACGAGCCGGTCCGCGTGAAGCGGATGGACGGCACGCCGCTGGCCGGAGAGGGAATTACGCTGGACATGACCTATTTCAAGGCAGACGAAACGTCCTGTGTGCTCTGGTCTTACCGCAAGGGGATCGGCACGCCGCTGGATACCGGCTCCATGATCTATATCGCAACCGTCGATGAAGCGAACCCTGCGGTACTCACCAGCGAGCCGGTGCTGCTCACCCGCCCGCTGCTGGGCTGGGAGAATGTGCAGGGCACGATCAACAACGAAGGCCCGTACCCGCTGATCACGGAGGATAAGGTGTATATCGCGTACTCCGGCGGGGCGGCAACAGGGTACACCTATGCGGTAGGGCTGTTAAGCATTCCGCGGGGCAGCGATGTTCTCGATGCCGCTGCATGGCACAAGGCGAGCACACCGGCCTTGTCCTATTATTCGCTGGAAGGCGTCTACGGGCCGGGGCACAATTCCTTCTGCCGTGATGTGGATGGCACGCTGCTGATCCTGTACCACGGGGAAGAGCAGCTGGTGAAGCATGGAACGCGGTGCTCGGCGATGCACCGGGTGCATTTTGACGCTAAGGGTGTGCCTGTGCTTGATGTCGCCGGAGACAGGGATGTTCACCCGGATTACGCCAGCTGCACTATACAATTAACAGTACCAGTATCTAACTCATAATCAGGAGGAACAATCATGGCTAAGCAGCAAGGAATCAACCCGTATCTACCTTCTTGGGAGTATATCCCGGACGGGGAGCCGTATGTATATGAAGGAAGAGTGTATGTCTATGGCTCGCATGACCGCTTCAACGGACACGCCTTCTGTCTGAACGACTATGCCTGCTGGTCAGCGCCGGAGGACAATCTGGGGGATTGGCGGTATGAAGGGATCATGTACCGGGCCACGGATGACCCGCTGAACCCGGATGGCCGCATGTGCCTGTACGCACCGGATGTGACGCAGGGACCGGATGGCCGCTATTATCTATACTACGTGCTGGACAAGGTTCCGGTGGTATCGGTCGCAGTCTGTGACAAGCCGGGCGGCAAATATGAATTCTACGGCTATGTCACCTATCAGGACGGCACGCGTCTGGGCGAACGGGCAGGCGATGAGCCGCAGTTTGACCCGGGGGTATTGACTGAAGGCGACACCACCTACCTGTACACCGGCTTCTGCGGATACGGCGACAAGTCCAGACACGGGGCGATGGCCACCGTACTGGGTCCAGATATGCTTACCATTATCGAAGAGCCTGTGTTTGTGGCGCCGAGCCAGCCGTATAGCCAGGGGACTGGTTTTGAGGGTTTTGAGTTCTTCGAGGCCCCTTCCATCCGCAAAAGAGGCGATCTCTACTACCTGATCTACTCCTCAATCTCGATGCATGAGCTGTGTTATGCGACCAGCACTCATCCGACCCGTGACTTCGTCTACCAGGGAGTCATTGTCAGCAACTGTGATCTGCATATCGATACGTATAAGCCTGCGGAGCGGACGATGTATTACGGCGGGAACAACCACGGCAGTATCGTGGAGATTCAGGGGCAGTGGTATATTTTCTATCACCGGCATACCAACGGGACCGCGTTCTCGCGTCAGGGCTGTATCGAGCCGATTACCTTCCGTGAGGACGGCACGATTCCGCAGGTGGAGATTACGACCTCCGGCCCGAACGGCGGACCACTGGAAGGACGCGGGGAATATCCGGCTTATCTGGCCTGCCATCTGTTCACCAAGGACCAGGAGATGTACACCGGGGGCTTCGGCAAGGTGGGAGCCTGGATGGACAGCCGGTTTCCGAAGATTACCCAGGACGGGGGCGACGGCGATGAGGAGATTGGCTATATTGCCAATATGACCGATTCGGCCACGGCCGGCTTCAAATACTTCGATTGTAAGGGAGTCAGCCGGGTGTCCATCAAGGTGCGCGGCTACTGCCATGGCGAATTCCAGGTGAAGACGGCCTGGGACGGACCGGCGCTGGCTTCAATTCCCGTAGGCTTCACGAATGTGTGGACTGAATATACTACAGACGTAGCTATTCCTGACGGAGTACAGTCCTTGTACTTCACTTATACCGGCGGCGGCGGAGCGCAGCTGGGTTCTTTTACACTGGCATAGGCCTGATTAAAAAAAGACAGCAGGACCGCAGCATTCGCTGCCGGTGCTGCTGTCTTGTTGTCTAGAGGCTATTACAGGCCGGAGGCGTACCGGGCCTTATATTCTGAGGGCGTCATGTCCATATAATGCTTGAACCATTTGGTGAAGTAGCTGACATGCTGGAACCCGGACTCCAGAGCAGCCTCCAGCACATTGTAAGCGCCGCTGCGCAGCAGGCTGGCCGCCTGGCTGATGCGGATATAGTTGAGATATTCCATCGGGCGCATGCCGGTCCGGTCCTTGAAAAACTTACAGAAATGCGAGCGGCTCAGCGACACCACCGCCGCAAGCTGGTCCAGCTCCAGCTTCTCGCGTGAGTGCTCCTCCATATAGCTTAGCACCCGCCGGATCTGCCGGTTGTCCTCGCGTGCCCGGCGGGCTCCCGGATCAGGTTCCATCCCCGTCTGTGCGAGCGGGCAGCTGTCGGCAATGAGCAGCAGCAGCAGCGCCTTCAGGCTCATCTCATAGGCAGGAGCCTTCCGGTCATAACGCGCAAGCAGCTCTCTGACCAGCCGCAGCAGCGGAATATGGGCGCTGTCCGCTGCGGACAGCTGGACCGGGAGCCGGGCCGTCTCCTGGAGGAGCGGGTCCAGGTACAACTCCTGCACCCGGTCGGGCTGTGCAGAGGACAGCCAGGAGATGCGGAAGACAATCGAGTAGTAGCAGGTGCCGCCGGAGCCCGTGTCCGTGCCGGAATGGAGCTCCCCGGGATGAACGATCAGGGCATCCCCTGCCTGAAGGGGGTACTCCCGGCTCTCAATATGGAATACGGCCTGCCCGGCAGCCATATAGATAATCTCCATCTCATTATGCCAATGCACCGGCAGGATGGTATGCACCCCGGCCGGATGCTCGACCTTATAGATATGCAGCGGGAATTCCGGCTGGCCGTGCAGCTTGTGCTCACGGTAACGGTGTTCGTACATGCTTTCCTCCTGTGAATCGCAATATTGTGCTGATGAACCGCAAATATCTGGTAGAGTATCCGCTACCAATAATAATATCATTATAACTAATCGGAGTCATAATGAAAGGTGGATGCATAGTGGGAGTGAAGAATGTACAGTCCGGTGCAAACGGGATCAGGCTGGAGACGGAAGAGGGACTGATGCAGATTGACTGGTGTACGCCGGGCATTGCCAGAATCCGTTATACGCTGAATGCGGAGCTTAGCAGCAAAGAGAGCCTGATGGTGGTAAGCCGCCCAGAGGCTGAGGCTGTCCAATATAAGGTGACCGACCAAGACGGTTACCTGGAAATCGCAACTGCTCGGCTGACCATTCAGGTGGATAAAGAGACCTGTGCGTTTAGCTACAGGGACGCGGACGGCAGGCTGCTGGCCCGTGAGCCGCGCAGAGGCGGCAAGACACTGGAGCGGACGGAAATCTACCACACTGTATTCGATGCGGATGCGGATGCGGTCGAGACCGGGCAGGGAGCGGACGGGCTGCGGGCCAGGGCCGAAGGTGTAAGCCGGAGGCTTGCGCGGGAGGCTTTTCATACGAAGCTGGAATTTGAATGGCAGAAGGATGAAGCGCTGTATGGCCTCGGCTCCCATGAAGAGGGGATGATGAACCTCCGGGGCAAGCATCAGTACCTGTACCAGCAGAATATGAAGGCGGTTGTACCGGTCCTCGTCTCTACACGCGGCTATGGAATTCTCGTTGATTCGGGGTCTTACATGACCTTCCATGATGATGCCTTCGGCTCGTATCTCTGGACCGATGCGGATGAGGAGATGGATTACTACTTCATTCATGGGCCGGAATTCGATGAGATTACAGCGGGCATCCGCTACCTGACCGGAGAAGCGCCGATGCTGCCGAAGTGGTCCTTCGGATATGTGCAGTCCAAGGAACGTTACGTCTCCCAGCAGGAATTGATTGACATCGTGCAGGGGTACCGTGAACGCTCGCTTCCGCTAGATTGTATTGTGCTTGACTGGCAGTCCTGGACGGGCAACCTGTGGGGGCAAAAAACATTCGATCCCGGACGCTTCCCTGACCCAACGCAGATGATGGAACGCCTCCATGCCATGAATGCCAAGCTTATGGTCTCCATCTGGCCGATTATGGGCGCGGGCGGGGACAATCACGAAGAGATGAAGGCGCGCGGCTTCCTGCTCGGCAATCAGGCAACCTATGATGCCTTCTCGGAAGAGGCCCGGGCGCTGTACTGGAAGCAGGCGAATGAAGGGCTGTTCGCCCACGGCATCGATGCGTGGTGGTGTGACTGCACCGAGCCGTTCGAGGCTGACTGGAAGGGTGCGGTGAAGCCGGAGCCGGAGCAGCGCATGCTGATTAATACGGCGGAATCGAAGCGGTATCTGGACCCGGGGCTGATCAATGCCTATTCGATGCAGCATTCCAAAGGCATCTATGAAGGCCAGCGTGCGGTAACCTCAGACAAGCGGGTCGTCAATCTGACGCGCTCCGCTTATGCCGGACAGCACCGGTATGCCACGATCACCTGGTCAGGAGATACCGCCGCCAACTGGGAGACGCTGCGTAAGCAGATTGCCGACGGCTTGAACTTCTGTGTGACCGGCTCTCCGTACTGGACGCTGGACATCGGCGCCTTCTTCGTGCAGAAGCGCAAGGAGCAATGGTTCTGGAACGGAGATTATGACGAAGGCGTTGCCGATCTTGGCTACCGCGAGCTGTACGTCCGCTGGTTCCAGCTTGGCGCGTTCCTGCCGATGTTCCGTTCCCACGGAACCGATACGCCACGGGAGATCTGGCAGTTCGGCCAGGAGGGTGAGCTGATGTACGACACCCTGGTGAAATACCTGAAGCTGCGTTACCGGCTGATGCCCTATATCTACTCACTGGCCGGTGCGGTTGCCCACCGAAGTTATACCATGTTCCGTGCCCTGGCCTTCGACTACCGGGAGGATACCCGGGTCCATGACATCGGCGACCAGTTCATGTTCGGGCCGGCCTTCATGGTGGCTCCGGTCACGGAAGCCATGTATTACGGCCCCGGCTCCCGTGAGCTTCAAGGGGTGTCCAAGCAGCGCAGCGTCTACCTTCCTGAAGGGGAATGGTACGATTACTGGACCGGGGAACGGCTTGCCGGCGGCCGGGTGATTGAAGCCGGAGCGGATCTTGCGACGCTGCCGCTCTTCGTCCGTGCCGGGTCGATTGTGCCGGAAGGGCCTGAGACACAATATACGGATGAGCAGCCGGAGGCTATAGTCCGTCTCAAGGTGTACAGCGGCAAGGATGCAGCCTTCACTCTCTACGAGGATGAAGGGGATAACTATAATTATGAGCACGGCTCCTGCTCCATGATTACGCTGAACTGGTGTGAGGCGGACCGCAGTCTGACCATCGGGAAGCGGGAAGGGCGTTATGAGGGAATGCCGGAGGTACGGCAATTTGCCGTGGAGATCACCGGTCAGGCCGGAAGCTGCACAGTGACCTACAGCGGGGAAGCGGTAACCGTCCGGGAGAATGACCTGGCTTTCTAAAGCGGGGGGACTTCCCCACAGGGCATGACTTAAAGCGTGCGGCTGTTCCTCCGGTAGGCGGCGGGGGTCATCCGGGTGATTTTTTTGAAGGTGCGGTAGAAGTGGGGCATACTCTCGAAGCCGCAGGCCATCGCGATCTGTTCGATGGTGGCACCGGATTGCAGCAGGCTGTCCTTGGCGGCAAAAATCCGCTTCGTCGCAATATAGTCCGTCACATTCATCCCGAGACGCTGCTTGAAGACCCGGCTGAAGTGGGCCGGAGAGATATTTGCCCGCCCTGCAAGCAGAGCCAGCTCCAGCGGCTGTTGCAGATGGCCGTCAATATAGGCCAGCGCCTCGCGGAACCAGTCCGGCAGCGACAGATTGGTGTCCACCGGACCGGCGGCCTGCGGCAGACAGTAGCGGTTCAGATGCAGCAGCGTGAGCTGGAGCAGCAGGGTCAGGGCTTGCCCGCCGTCCGGGCGGTTCTCCCCGCGTTCTGCGTGAAGGGCGTCGATATCCTTTTGTATAATTGAGGCATGCTCGGGCGGCAGGGTATACTTGTATTGCTTACGCCTCTTGGCGGTGTCGAACAGCTTCAGGTAAGCATAAGGCTCGCCGTAGGATTGATGATGAAGCAGACCCGGGCTGAAAAAGACCGCAGAAGAGGTCACCGGCTCCTCACTATCCGGGAACCCGCGGTGCACCGTATTGCCGGGAACGACAATAATATCGCCCTGGCGCATCTCATAGAAGGTCTGGTCGATGAAGAAGCTCCCTTTGCCCCCGTACACATAGATGAATTCGTACCAGTCATGCTGATGGTCGGGAAGCTCGCGCTGCGGGCTTTTCGTCTCCTTATAGTCCAGCAGCAGGGAGAAGGGCCCTTGATTGTCAAAATGCTTGGTGATCGGTCCGATGATGTTCTCCTCCTTGGGCAGAGCTGTGATTCCTCTCTGTATCATATCAAAATAAGGTATAGATTTGTTTGTTTTCGCTATTTTTATTCCTTTATCGGATGTTTACAATAAGATGGAATGGAGGCGGTATCATTGTATATTGATGCTCATCAGCATTACTGGAAGATTGAGAGGGATGATTACGGCTGGATTACGCCGGAGATTCCGGTGCTGTTCCGGGATTATCTGCCCGCTGATCTGGAGCCGGAGCTAATGAAGCACGGGATCAGCCGGACGGTTGTTGTACAGGCTGCGCCTACAGTAGAGGAGACCGAATATATTCTGGGACTCAGCGAGCAGGCAGACTCCGTTGCAGGCGTCATCGGCTGGCTGGATCTTGCAAGCCCTTCCTTCCAGGCTGAATTCGAACGGCTCAGCAGACATCCGAAGTTCACCGGGCTGCGCGTAATGATTCAGGAGATGGCGGACCCTGGTGTGCTTTTGACCCGGCCTTATATAGAAGCGCTCTCATTTCTTGCGGAGCGGGATGTGCCGGTGGATCTGCTGGTGCTTGACCATCAGCTTCCACAGCTCATTGAGATGCTGGAGAGGGTTCCGGGACTGCGCGGGGTCATTGACCATCTGGCCAAGCCTCCGATTGCCTCGGGCAGCCTGGAGCCGTGGAGAAGCCGGATGGCAGAGGTTGCAGGTCACCCGGGAATCTATTGCAAGCTGTCCGGGATGGTGACCGAGGCTGATCCGCAGGGCTGGACGCAGGAGGATTTCACCGCTTACGTTCATGCTGTGCTGGAGCTGTTCGGACCGGAGCGGGTAATGTTCGGCAGTGATTGGCCGGTGTGCCTGATGGCGGCAACCTATGATGAGGTGGTTGGGATTCTGCGCAATGCCTTACAGGACCGTTTGTCAGCGGAAGAGATGGAGCCGGTGTTTGGAGCGAATGCGGCCAGATTTTATAAGTTAGATTCATAAACCATAGGAGGTTGTGCACGATGAAATACAGACAGCTGGGCAATACGGGACTGGAAGTCTCGGCATTAAGCTTCGGGGCCTCTTCGCTGGGGAGCGTGTTCCGGGAGGTTCCGAAGGATGAGGCGATTCTAACGGTTCATACGGCAATTGATCTGGGAATCAACCTCATTGACGTCTCCCCATACTACGGCCTGATGAAAGCGGAGACAGTGCTGGGTGAGGCGCTGCAGACGGTGCCGCGTGACAAGTATATCCTAAGCACCAAGGCTGGACGTTACGGGTCAGATGAATTCGACTTCTCCAGAGAGCGGATCATCCGCAGCGCGGAAGAGAGCATGGGCCGCCTGGGTACGGATTATCTGGATATTCTGCTGTTGCATGATGTTGAATTCGGCTCCATGCAGCAGGTGCTGGAGGAGGGGATTCCGGCGCTGGAAGAGCTGAAGCAGGCGGGCAAAATCCGTTACTCCGGCGTCAGCGGCCTGCCTCTGAGTGTGTTCGAGAAGGTGCTGCCGCAGACCAGGCTGGATGTCATTCTATCGTATTGCCATTATTCGCTGAACGATACCACACTGCTCCGGCTTCTTCCGCTGCTGGAGGAGAGCGGCACAGGGCTGATCAACGCATCGCCGATCTCGATGGGGCTGCTCAGCAACCGCAAGGTGCCGGACTGGCATCCGGCCAGTGCCGAGATTCAGGCTGCGTGTCAGCGCGCCGCTGAATATTGCAGGGACAAGGGCGAAGACATTGTCAAGCTGGCGGTTCAGTTCTCCACGGCGAACGAGCAGATTCCAACCACCTTGGTCAGCACGGCGACACCGGCTAATATCCGCAACAATATTAAGTGGACCGAAGAGCCGATGGACGAACAATTATTGGCAGAAGTGCGCGATATTCTGAAGCCGATTGACGGGGCTACCTGGCTGAGCGGCCGGGCGGAATGGAACGGGGATTCGGTCCGGAACGGGGGGCATATATAATGAAGGGAATTATTTGTGAGGAAGTTGGAAAGTTCATATTCCGCGAGGATCTGCCGGAGCCGGAGCTGCTGGACGGGGAAGCCATTGTCAGCATCCGCCGCATCGGGATCTGCGGTACAGACCTGCACGCCTACCGGGGGAACCAGCCTTATTTCACTTATCCGCGTGTGCTGGGACATGAGCTGTCCGGGATCATTGAACGTATCGGCGACAATCCGCAGGGGCTTCGCGCCGGGGATCAGGTCAGTGTTATCCCTTATCTGCATTGCGGGGAGTGCCGGGCCTGCCTGAGCGGTAAAACTAATTGCTGCCAGAAAATGAGAGTGTTCGGTGTTCACCTGGATGGAGGAATGCGGGAGCGGGTGAGCTTGCCTGTAGGCAACCTGCTGAAGACAGACGGCCTGTCGCTGGATCAGGCAGCCATGCTGGAGCCGCTGGCGATTGGCGCCCATGCGGTGCGGCGCTCAGGCGTCAATGCGGGGGATCAGGTGCTGGTGATCGGGGCTGGGCCGATCGGACTTGGCGTGATGGCCATGGCCCGATACGCCGGAGCGAAGGTCATTGCGATGGATGTCAACGATGAACGCCTGGCCTTCTGCAAGGGCTGGGCGCAGGCGGAGTATACGGTAAGCGCCTTGCGCGAGCCGAAGGAGCATCTGTCAGCGCTGACAGATGGCAACTTCCTGCCGCATGTCATTGATTCCACCGGCAATGTCTCCTCTATGGAAGGGGCTTTCGGACTGGTGGGCCATGGCGGCACATTGACCTATGTCGGCTTGGTCAAAGGCAACATTACCTTCAGTGACCCCGATTTCCATGCCCGCGAGATGACGGTACAGGGCAGCAGAAATGCGACACGCGAGGATTTTGAACGGGTGATCAGCGCCATTAGGGACGGTTACATTGATGTGGACCGTTATATTTCCCACCGCAGCCCGTTCGGGGAGATGATCGGACAGTTTGAGAGCTGGCTGAATCCCGAAACCAAGGTGATCAAGGCACTGGTTGAGCTGAATTAACTGCGAAGGAGCGAAGCAACGATGACAAGCAAGGAACACAGCCAGCGGTTATGGTACGATGAGCCGGCACAGAACTGGAATGAGGCACTGCCGATCGGCAACGGGCGGCTTGGGGCGATGATTTTTGGACGGGCGGCTGAGGAGAAGCTCCAGCTCAATGAGGATTCTGTCTGGTACGGTGGTCCGCGTGACCGCAACAACGAAGATGCGCTGCCTAACCTGCCGAAGCTCCGCCAGCTGATTCTGGAAGGCAAGCTGCGGGAGGCGGAGGAGCTGGCGGCGCTGACGATGGCCGGGCTGCCGGAAGCGCAGCGCCATTATCTGCCGCTTGGCGATCTGCTGCTGTCGTTCGGCGGCCATGAGCAGCCAGTGGAAGACTACAGCCGGGAGCTGGATCTGGAACGCGGCGTATCCCGGGTGAGCTATGTGACCGGCGGGGTGCGGTATACCCGCGAGCTGTTTGCCAGCTATCCGGATCAGGCCATCGTGGTGCGGATTACCTCTGACCGCAAGCAAGGTATCTCCCTAAAGGCGAGGTTCAACCGCCAGAACTGGAGAATGCTGGAGAAGACAGAGAAGTGGCAGGACAGCGGACTGGTAATGAACGGCGTGTGCGGGGGCCAAGGCGGCAGTACATTTGCTGCCGTCCTCCGGGCGGTTACCGGAGATGGAACCGCCCGCACGCTTGGCGAGCATCTGCTGGTGGAGGGAGCAAGCTCGGTAACGCTGCTGCTGGCGGCGGGAACTACCTTCCGCCAGCCTGATCCGGCACTCCATGGCAAGCGGCAGCTGGAGGCGCTGAGTAAGGTTCCTTATGAGGAACTGCTGGCCCGCCATATCACAGACTACCGCAGCCTGTACGCCCGGGTTGCGCTGACGCTGCCGGAGAACCCGGAGCTGAGCGGACTGCCGACCGGCGAACGGCTGGAGCGGTTCCGTCAGGGGGAAGAGGATCACGGACTGATCTCGACCTATTTCCAGTATGGCCGTTACCTGCTGATCGCCTCCAGCCGTCCCGGCTCGCTCCCTGCGAATCTGCAGGGCATCTGGAATGACAGCTTCACCCCGGCTTGGGACAGCAAATTTACCATCAATATCAATGCGCAGATGAACTATTGGCCTGCCGAAATCTGCAACCTGGCCGAATGCCATGAGCCGCTGTTCGATCTGATCGAGCGGCTGCGCGAGCCGGGCCGGGTGACGGCTAAGGTGATGTACGGCTGCGGCGGCTTCACGGCTCATCATAATACGGATATCTGGGCAGATACCGCTCCGCAGGATACTTGTCTGTCGGCCTCCTTCTGGCCGCTCGGCGCAGCCTGGCTGTGCCTCCATCTGTGGGAGCATTACCGGTTCAGCCAGGACCGCTACTATTTGGCCCAGGTGTACGATACGATGAAGGAGGCTGCACAGTTCCTGCTGGACTATCTCATTGAAGATGAAGCGGGCCAGCTGATTACCTGCCCGTCCATCTCGCCGGAGAACACCTATCAGCTTCCGGGCGGAGAATCCGGCGTGCTGTGCGCCGGGGCCTCGATGGACTTCCAGATCATTGAAGCCCTGTTCAAGGCCTGTGTCCAGAGCTCGGAGATTATCGGCCGGGATGAGGCATTCCGCGAAGAGCTTCGCGCGGCACTGGACCGGCTGCCGGAACCGAAGATCGGCAAATACGGCCAGATTCAGGAGTGGATGGAGGATTATGAGGAGGTCGAGCCGGGACACCGCCATATCTCCCATCTCTTTGCCTTGTACCCCGGAGACGCGTTCACGGTACAGGGTACGCCTGAGCTGGCAGCAGCGGCCCGGACGACACTGGAGCGCAGACTGGCGAGCGGTGGCGGACATACCGGCTGGAGCCGGGCCTGGATTATTAACTTCTGGGCGCGTTTGCAGGATGAAGACAAGGCCTATACGAACGTGCGGGCGCTGCTGGAGCACTCCACCCTGCCGAATCTGTTCGACAACCATCCGCCGTTCCAGATCGACGGCAACTTCGGCGGCACCGCAGGCATCGCCGAGATGCTGCTGCAGAGTCACACCGAAGGAATTCAGCTGCTGCCAGCCCTGCCGTCAAGCTGGAACGAAGGCAGCGTCCGCGGCTTACGGGCCAGAGGCGGGTATACGCTTGATTTCGTTTGGGCAGGCGGACTCGTTACGGAAGTGAAAGTTACCTGTACGGTCCCTGGCCCATGCCGCCTGGAAGGCCCGGGGCTGTCTCCGGTATCCTTCACAGGAGAAGCGGGCAGTTCGTATACTTTCACCGGGCAGAGGTAGTTGACAAATATATTATGATAGTACTGTGGGATTGGCGTATCGTGCGCCAATCCTTTTTGGTGTGGTTAGCTAGAGCGTCGAGTGTGGCCGGATGTATGCGGAAAACCGAACATAATTGGCAGGTAAGCTGGTGCGCACTGAACCCCTGCCCACAACGGCAATTCCGCTGCCGGTTGCCCAGGTAACCGTTTTCTTTTATCGATTTTTCAGGGGGGAAGACCTATAGTTTATGAATTGTAAGCGTATTCTGAAAACGTATAATTAAAGATGTCACCAGGAGATGTTATAAGCATAAGCATTAGCCAAAAAGGGGAGGCATATCAACATGCACAAATCTGCAAAACGTTCCGCCCAGGCCGCAGCAGCCGGTGTACTGGCACTCACACTGGCACTTACAGGCTGCGGTTCCGGCAGCAACAACACCAACACCGGCGGTGACGCCGGCGGCAAAAACGCCGCAAGCGGGGGCAACGCCACTCCGGCCGCAGCCGGAGACGACAACGCACCGGTAACATTCTCCGTATTCATGAACGGTCCCGGGCAGCAGCCTACACCGGACAACAAGATCCTCAAGCTAATCAAAGACGAGACCGGCATAACCTTCAACCAGGAATTCCTGGTCGGCGACCTGCAGCAGAAGCTGGGCGTTATGATCGCCGGGGGCGACTATCCGGATATTATGTCCGGGGATGACAAGCTGATCAATGCTAAGGCATATATCCCGCTTGAAGATCTGATTGAGAAGTACGCACCGAACCTGAAGAAGCATTACGGGGCGGTGTGGAACCAGATCAAGGATGAGAGTGACGGCCACATCTACGTGCTGCCAAGCTACGGCGTCTACCAAGGTAAAATCACTGAACCGACTTACCAGGGACCAGGCTTCTGGCTGCAAAAGAAGGTCCTGGAGGAAATGGGCTATCCAACGCCTAAGACCCTGGATGAGTATTTCGATATTATTGCCAAATATAAAGAAAAACACCCGGATGTGATCGGGTTCGAATCCCTCAACTTCGACTGGCGTGTATTCCCGCTGCAGAATGCGCCTGAGCATCTGTCAGGACATCCGAATGACGGAGCGGTGATTGTAGACAACAACAAAGCTCAGATTTTTGCCGATAAGGATATCTCCAAGACCTACTACAAGAAGCTGAACGAGATCAACGCCCAGGGCCTGATGGACAAGGAAGCCTTCGTACAGAACTATGACCAGTATCTGGCCAAGGTGGCGAGCGGCAAGGTAGTCGGGATGTTCGACCAGCACTGGAACTTCCAGGACGGCGAGAAATCCCTGATCTCCCAGGGCAAGCTTGAAGATACCTACATCGGCTTCCCGCTGCTGTATCCGGGCTATGAGGAATGGTACCGTGACCGTGGAGCAGTCGGAACAAACCGCGGCTTCGGGATTTCGATCAAGGCTAAGGACCCTGTCCGCATTATCAAATTCTGGGATAAGATGATTACCGAGGATTGGCAGAAGACACTGCAATGGGGCGTTAAAGGCGAGGACTATGAAGTGAATGCCGACGGCTCCTTCTACCGTACACCGGAGCAACGGGCCAATGCCGACCAGACCAGCTGGCAGGTAGCTAACAAAATCTCGGGGATGTTCGGATATATGCCTAAGATTCAAGGTACGTACAGCGACGGAAACGCAGCAGATGCAGGAACACAGCCGCAGGAATTCTTCGACAGCCTGAAGCCTTACGACCAGAAGATCCTGAAGGCCTACAACAAGAAATCATGGTCTGAATTCTTCAAAGAACCGAAAGAGAACAACATCTACTTCCCGGCTTACTCCATCGTGCTGAAGGATGGTTCGCCGGCACAGCTTGCGCAGTCCAAACTGAATGACCTCCAGGTGAAATATCTGCCTAAGGCCATCATGGCAAGTCCGGCAGAGTTCGACTCCGTATGGCAGGACTATGTAGACAAAATCCACAAGCTGGACATCAAGGCTTATGAAGACCGTATTAATGAAGGCATCCAGCAGCGCATCGAAAAGTGGAGTGTCAAATAAACGGACTTATGTCTTGAAGCAGAGCGGGAAACGAGCTTTCCCGCTCTTCCTAAATAGAGTGGAGAGAACGATTACACAGGAGGGAATACTACATGTCTGATGCCGTACTGGACAAACAGGTCAAGAAACAGAAGACCCGCAAACGTAAAGTCGATCCGGAAATCGGTGTGAGCCTCAGCTGGAAGACGCTTAAGGTACAGAAACAGCTCATTTTCATGTCGGTACCGATTGCAATTTATTTAATTATTTTCAACTATGTTCCGATCTGGGGCTGGGTTATGGCCTTCCAGAATTATCACCCGGCGCTGCCTTTCGGCCAGCAGGAATGGGTAGGCTTCGATCAGTTCAAATTCTTGTTCTCCGATGATACCTTCTTGCTTGTGCTGCGCAACACGATTGCGATGAGCTTCATCAACCTGGTGCTCGGCACGGTTACGGCGATTGGCCTGGCCCTGCTGCTCAATGAGATCCGGGTCAAATTCTTCAAGCGTATTGTACAGTCCATTTCTTACCTGCCGCACTTCCTGTCCTGGGTTATTGCAGCGGGAATCGTGGCTACCTCCCTGTCCATTGACGACGGGATTATCAACGTCATTCTAATGAAGCTTCATCTGATCAAGGACCCGATTATGTGGCTCAGCGAAGGCAAATACTTCTGGGGCATTGTAGGGGCTTCCAACGTGTGGAAAGAGGTAGGCTGGGGCACCATTATCTATCTGGCCGCGATTACCTCCATTGACCCTTCCCTGTATGAGGCAGCATCGATCGACGGTGCAACACGGATGCAGAAAATGCGTTATGTCACCCTGCCGGGAATTAAAGCAACCTTCGTGATCCTGCTGATTATGAATATCGGACATATTCTGGATGCCGGCTTTGAGCTTCAGTATCTGCTGGGCAACGGACTCACTATAGACTATTCGCAGACCATCGACATCTTCGTCATCAAGTACGGGATCTCAATGGGGAACTATTCACTGGCTACGGCAGCAGGGATCTTCAAGACCATCGTCAGTGTCATACTCGTATTCATGGCCAACTACACTGCCAAACGTCTCGGCGAAGAGCGGTTAATCTAGAAGGAGGAAATGCCCTATGAAAGCTGTAGCAAAAGGATCAAGCCGCGTAGAGCCGGTTGTATTTCATACACTGAACACGCTGTTTATGCTCTTTGTGGTTGCTGTCACCCTGTATCCATTCCTCCACACGCTGGCTGTCTCGCTCAATGACGGCAGTGATACGCTGGCCGGTGGAATCTATCTCTGGCCCCGTGCGTGGACGATGGAGAATTACAAAGCGGTGTTCGTATCGGGAACGATCTATCATGCCGCCTTTATCTCGGTCTCACGCACCATCATATCGACGCTGGTCGGTGTGTTCCTGACCACTATGCTGGCGTATGCGCTGGCCCAGCCGCAATATGTTTTCCGCAAAAAAATCGGCCTGCTGTTCATCCTGACCATGTATTTCAACGCCGGCCTGATTCCGAACTATTTCCTGATCAAGAACATGGGCCTCCTGCACAACTTCATGGTCTATATCCTGCCGAGTCTGGTCAGCGCGTTCAACCTGATCATCATGCGGACCTATATCCGCGGCCTTCCTTACAGTCTTACCGAATCGGCAAAGATTGACGGTGCAGGGGACTTCCGGATTTTCTGGAAAATCATCTTCCCGCTCTGTACGCCTGTACTGGCGACAGTCGCACTGTTCATCGCCGTAGGCTCGTGGAATGCCTGGTTCGATACGTTCCTGTATGCTTCCTCGGATATTAAGCTGAGCACCCTGCAATATGAAATGATGAAGCTCCTCGGCTCCACGATGAGCACGAATAACGATCCGTCCATGCTTGCCGGAGGACAGAACAATCAGACGCAGGCTATGGTCACACCGGCTTCCATCCGTTCTGCGATCACCATCGTTACCGCGGTGCCGATCCTGTTCGTCTATCCTTTCTTGCAGAAGTATTTCGTGGTAGGATTGAACCTGGGCAGTGTGAAGGAATAATTGCCCAGTAAGGAATCCCATCAGGAATGATATAAGCCGAATAGGTATACCATAACCGCTTACGGGTACAGCCGGAGCGGTTTCTCCTGTTCCATACCGCGGGGGACGGGCAACAGCTTGATTACTTGATTGAAGGTGGTGAATCCTATGCTGAAAGTACTGTTTGCCGATGACGAGCCGCTCATGCTGGAAGGGCTGCGGTTCCTGGTGGACTGGGAGGAATTAGACTTTGAGATCTGCGGCGAAGCGCTGGACGGCGAGGATGCGCTGCAGCTTATTCAGAGCCGGCATCCTGATCTGGTCATCACCGATGTGCGGATGCCGGTCATCGACGGCCTTGAGCTTATAAGGAGATCCTCCGAATTGGGGAGCGGTCTGCATCCTAAGTTTATTATCTTCAGCGGCTATGCCGATTTCGAATATGCCAAGCGGGCGCTCAAATACGGGGTGTCCAATTATCTGACCAAGCCGCTGGATGAGCGGGAGCTGACGGAGGCGCTGCAGACGGTCAGTGAGCAGATCCTCCAGGAACGCAGAAGCTCAGCGCGGCGCGAAGCCCTGGCGGCGCTGATGCAGGCGGATACAGTAGCCAGGCTGCTGATGCGGGAGAACACAGCGGAAGAGCTGGCGGACGGGCTGAAGACGCTCGGCATCGATCCCCGGTCAAGGGTATGCTGTGTCCTGGTTCATGGGGCGCAGGCTGACAGTGCCCGGATGCGCAGCCGTCTTACCGGCGTAAGCGGCCAGGAAGCGCTGCGCGGTATCGCCGCCTATCCGTTCAACGCCGGCAGCCGCAAGCACGGATATCTGCTCGTATCCCCGCCGGCAGGGCCGGTGCTTGATCCGGCTGCGGTGAACCGCTGGATCGATGACATGCGCCCGCTCTACGATTCGCCGGTCCAGTTCACAGCCAGCAGACAGCATCAGGGCGCGGATTCGCTGAATACAGCCTATCATGAAGCACTGGCAGCCGAATGCTGCCGGAAGGAGGAGGGCGGCGGTGCAGCTGCCTGCTTCTTCCAGGAGCCGGAGATGAGCCGGATAGCGAGACTTCCGGCGGAGCTGAGAAGCTCGCTGCTTGCCGCCGTTACCGGGGGCAACCCTGAAGATCTAAGCGCGAGGCTCCGCGATGTATTCAACATTTTCGCGGCAGAGGTAGCCTCAAGCGCCTGGATCGACGGCTTCCTGGCCAACATCAAGGCCGAGCTGCTCCGCGAGATCGCTGCCCGGGGAGGAGACTCCGCCGTATGGGCGGAGAAGTGGTTCCCGCCCCGCTACACCGCCTCCTGTCTGCCGCATCTGGAGCGGCAGACAGAGGAGGAGCTGGGCGAAGCGGCGGCATGGTTCGCTGCTGCTGCTGAGGCCGGCGGCGGGGAGGACCGGATGATGTCTGCGGTCACCGGCTATGTCCGGGAGCATTATCAGGAGAAGCTGAAGCTGCAGGATATTGCGAAGGCGCTGCATGTCAATCCGGCTTATCTGGGACAGCGGTTCAGGAAGCATTACGGCAGCTCTTTTAACGACTTCCTGCATGAATTCCGCATTGAAGAAGCCAAGAAGCTGCTGCGCCGCACCGATATGGGGATCACGGAAATTGCCAGCAGGGTCGGATATTCGGACGCCGATGTGTTCACTGCCAAGTTCAAGGCGCTGAACGGGGTTACGCCTTCAGGATATAAGAAGAGTTAGACTTTAGGGGAGGGAACTGCATGAAGGAACCAAGGAAGCCCTCTGCCTTCATCAACGATATTCCGCTGAAATACAAGTTTCTGTTCATCTATTTAATGTGTGTGCTCCTGCCGATTCTCGTCATTAATGCCCTGTTCTACGTACAGATCAGCCGCAGTGTGGAGGTGCGGGAGCGGGAGAATCTGGTGATCTCCGTGGACCGTGTTGCCTATGACCTGATGCAGATTGTGAACGAATGCGTAGCGATCAGCAATACGGTTGCGGCAGACCGTCCATTCATGGATATGCTGGATTATCCTTACCCGGATAACGAGGCTTACTATGACACTTACAATGATTATCTCAGAGACAAGCTGCGGCAGTACAGCAACCTGCATTCCTATATTTATTACATGGGAATCTACACGTCCAATCCAACTATCCAGAACGGCAGCAGTTACTTCAGTCTGTCAGAGGAAGACAAGAACAGTGAATGGTACCGCCGAATCTCCGGCAGCCCCGACAACGTGCTGCTGACCTCTTATCAGGGGACGAACCCGCTGAATCCGCCTCAGCAGGAGGTATTTGTCAGCCTGATCCGCAGGCTCGATAACTTTACGGGGCAGCCCTACTCCAAATATTTGCGGATCGACCTGCGGCTGAGCAGCCTGCAGGAGCTGTTCGCGAAGGAACGCAATTATCTCGGGTTCAAGCTGCTGGATGAGCAGAACCGCGTGGTGCTGGCCTCCGACCGCTCTTACTCTTCTCTGGATGCCAACGCCTTGCTGAAGGTGGATAACAGTCTGGATCAGCCTTCCGGTCAGATTGTCCATACGCTGAGCAGCGCGTCCTTTACTGAAGGCTGGCGGCTGGTCGGAACGCCGGAGGGCCGGGAGACGAATCAGGAGATGAGCCGGGCGCTGCGGCTGTCGCTGATTCTGGCCCTGTGCACGATCATTATCCCCACCCTGCTGATGATGGTGGTTATCCGCTCCTACAATCTGCGGATAAGATTGCTCTACAAGCATATGAAGCTGGTCAAATATGAACAGTTCGAGAGCATCGATATGTATGAAGGGAAGGACGAAATCGGCGGGCTGATCCGCAGCTTCAATCTGATGACCGGCAAAATCCGCAATCTGATCAATGACGTCTACAAGCTGGAAATCCAGAAGAAGGACCTGGATCTGGAGCGCGTGCGGGCGGAGCTGAAATATCTGGAGAGCCAGGTGGACCCTCATTTCCTGTTCAATACGCTGAATGCCATCCTCGTCATATGCAAGAAATACAAGTATGAAGAGGTGACGGATGTCATCCGCAATCTGGCGCTGATTATGCGCAGGCTGCTGAGCTGGAAGGACGATCTGATCACGGTGGAGGAGGAGATTTCATTCATCGAGATGTATCTGCAGATCGAGAAATTCCGCTTCCAGAGCCGGTTCTCCTATGAGCTTGCGGTTGACCCTGCGGTGCTGAAATACCGGATTCCCAAGATGAGCATACAGGCGCTGGTGGAGAATTCCTGTAAGCATGGCCTGCAGTCGGTCAAATGGGCCAGAACCATCCATGTCTCTGCTACAAGGGTGGACACGGGGCTGTTAATTACAGTGGCTGACAACGGCAAGGGGATCGAGAAAGAGAAGCTGGAATGGATCTTAAATCATCTGGACACGGAACAGGATTCAGGTAAAAATGTCGGTCTGCGCAATGTATACAAACGCTTGAAGCTGTATTATAACGGCAGAGCCACCTTCAGCATTGAGAGCACCGAGTACGAACGGACTGTGATAACCATCCATATCCCGGATGACCTGAGCCTGGTTCCTGAAGTGGAGGAATCTCATGTATAAAGTGGTGCTGGCGGACGATGAGACGCTTGCGTTAGAGGGGCTCCGGACACTGACAGACTGGGAGGAGCTGGGCTTCGAAATCTGCGGAGCCTGTGAGAACGGGGAGGAGGCACTGGCTGCCATTGTGCAGCATTCCCCTGACCTCGTAATAACCGATATCCGTATGCCGGAGATTGACGGGCTGGAGCTGATCCGGCGTGTACGCGCGCTTGAGATGGAGCAGCCGCTGTTCATCGTGCTTAGCGGCTACGGTGAATTTGAATATGCCAGAACAGCGATCCGCTACGGCGTCAGACACTATCTGCTGAAGCCGGTGCTGGATGCGGAATGGGATAAGGTGCTGGCGGACATTACGGATGAGCTGGAGATGAGCCTGAGACAGAAGCTGCAGCAGAGTATGCTTGCCAGCCGTCTGTTGCCGCTTGTCATTGCCCGGATGCTTGAAGGCCATCTGGCCGAGCCGGAGGAGGAGGCAGCGGAGCAGATGGACCGCCTGGATGAAGCCGCGGCCGGCTGGACCTACCTGCATGTGGAGGGTCCGTGCGGCTATGTGTCCGCGCTGTGCCGCGAGCTGGCAGGTCCGGCCGGGGCGCTGTTCATTGACCTGTCCGGCGATCAGGCCGGGCTGGTCGTGGAGAGCACGGCAGATACGGCCGGACTGGCAGAGCAGATCTATGCGAGGCTGAACCGGGAGGGCGTGAAGGGCTCGGTCAGCATCGGGCCAGGCGTGCGTTCCCTGCGCGAGCTGCCTGTGTCCTACCGGGAGGCGGCCGGGGCCGCAGCCCGCCAGTATTTCTATGCGGAGAGCAGCGGTCCGGTGGATACAGCCAGCGTTAGCAGCGGCCCGCAGGGCTATACCATGCCCTCCACGGAGCAGGTGGGGGAACTGATCGGCGGGGTGGAGCGGCTGCATGAGCAGAAGGCGCTGGAGCTCTTAAGCGGGATGTTCCGGGAATTCCGGGAGAACCGGACGGCGCCCGGCGTGGTCCAGATGACCAGTATGGATATTATGCTGAGAAGCATGGAGCTGCTGAAGGAATTCGGGGGAGCGGACGATCAGTGGATCGCTTCGCTGGATTTTTTCAGAACCGAGCCCAAATCGCTTGAAGCCCTGCAGGCGGCGGTCGAGGCTGTGCTGATTAACTGCATGAACTTCATCCGGCAGCAGAAGGAGCGCAGCTCAGAGCATCCGCTGACCCGGGTCGAATGGTTCCTGAAGGACAATTATGCCAAGCATCTCACGGTAAAAGAAATTGCCGAGCAGTTCTACATCAATCCGGTGTATCTGGGCCAGGCCTTCATCAAGAAGCATGGTGTCAGCATCCTGGAGTACATCCATAATCTCCGCATTGAAGCGGCCAAGAAGCGGCTGACGGAGACCGGCGATACCGTGAGAAGTATCATGGAGAGTGTGGGTTATGTGCACTATCATCATTTCTTAAGAGAGTTCGAGAAGCGGACGGCAATGAAGCCGGTGGCCTTCCGCGAACAAGCCCAGGCCGGGCAAGAATAGTGTCCATTTATTTATTGAGGGTCCATTTGTTTACTTTGGTGATGGTAAACGCCTTCAAATGCGTTATGATAGAACTAGCTGTCCCAAATATTAGTATTCACAGGAGGTTAGAGAGAATGAATCAGAACCGCAGCGAAATTCCTGCCTTGCATGACATGTTCCGGGATGCTTTCAAGATTGGAGCCGCCGTCAGCACCCCTATTATTTCCGCACAGGGCCCTTTCATTGCGAAGCATTACAACAGCATCACCGCCGAGAATGAGATGAAGCCGGCCCTTGTGCAGCCGCAGGAAGGGGAATATACCTTCGAGTCGGCGGACCGGATCTTTGAATTCGCGGAGGCGCACGGGATCGGCGTCCGGGGGCATACGCTTCTGTGGCATAATCAGACCGGGGACTGGATGTTCCAGAATGCGGAAGGCGGGCCTGCCACCAGAGAGCAATTGCTTGCCCGTCTGCAGACCCACATCAATACGGTCGCAGGACGTTACCGGGGGCGGGCCTATGCCTGGGATGTGGTTAATGAAGCGATTGAGGACAAGTCGGACCAGTACCTGCGCGATACGAAGTGGCTGCAGATTATCGGCGAGGATTATCTGCGCCAGGCGTTCGAGATGGCTCATCAGGCGGACCCTGACGCGCTTCTGTTCTACAATGACTATAATGAGACCGATCCTGTCAAAAGCCAAAAGATCTATAAGCTGGTCCGCAGCCTGCTGGACCAGAATACGCCGATCCACGGCATCGGGATGCAGGGACACTGGAATATCTACGGCCCGTCCATTGACGAGATCCGCAGCGCGCTTGAGCTGTACGCTTCGCTGGGGCTGAAAATCCACATTACCGAGCTGGATCTCTCCGTGTTCAACCATGACGATAAACGCACGGATTTGAAAGCGCCAACAGCAGAAATGCTGAAGCTGCAGGAGGAGCGTTATGCTGAGATTTTTGCCGCGCTGCTTGAATACAAGCAGGCGATTGATTGTGTAACCTTCTGGGGCGTGGCTGACGATTACACCTGGCTGGACGGCTTCCCGGTCCGCGGCCGCAAGAACTGGCCGTTCCTGTTCGATGAGCAGAAGCAGCCCAAGGCTTCCTTCGGCCGCCTGGCCGCTCTGACGGCTACGCAATTATAATCAATCCACTACTAATCCTGACCTGGAGGAAATCATATGACATACCAACTGAAGCAAGCAGCCGGTAAGGTTCCGCCGCACGGCAATCCGCTGGTGGCACACAGATACGGAGCCGATCCTTATGCCCTGGTGTACGGGGACAGAGTCTACCTGTACATGACCAATGATGCGCTGGAGTACGATGAGAACGGCGCGGTGAAGGAGAATTCTTACAGCAGTATCAATACGATTACCGTTATCTCCTCGGCCGACCTGGTCAACTGGACCGATCACGGCCCGATTGCTGTGGCTGGCCCGCAGGGCGCGGCCAAATGGGCGACCCAGTCCTGGGCACCGGCAGCGGTCCACAAGGTAATTGACGGACAGGATAAATTCTTCCTGTACTTCGCCAACAATGCCAGCGGCATCGGCGTACTGTCCAGTGACAGTCCGGTGGGGCCATGGGTGGACCCGATCGGGGAAGCCCTGATCCTGCGCTCGACCCCTGGAGTCGAGGATGTAACCTGGCTGTTCGATCCTGCAGTGCTGGTTGATGATGACGGGAAGGGGTATATCTATTTTGGCGGCGGGGTGCCGGAAGGACAGTTCGCCGAGCCGGGCACCGCGCGGGTGATGCCGCTTGGCGACGATATGACCAGTGTAATCGGAACGGCGCAAGTCATTCCTGCTCCGTTCATGTTCGAGGATGCCGGCATTCATAAATGGAACGGCACGTATTACTATACTTACTGCTCGAACTTCTATGACGGGGAACGCCCGGAGGGCAGCCCTCCAGCCGGTGAGATTGCTTATATGACAAGCAGCAGTCCCATGGGACCATGGACATACCATACGACGATTCTCAAGAATCCGGGACATTTCTTCGGCGTATCCGGGAACAATCACCATGCCATTTTCCAGTTCCGGGACAGCTGGTACATTGCCTACCATGCCCAGACCTTATCCAAGGCCCAGGGGATTGCGAACGGCTACCGCTCCACGCATCTTAACCGCCTGGCCCACAATGAGGACGGGTCCATTCAGGAGATTCACGCGGACTACGAGGGCGTGCCGCAGCTTGGCAGCCTGAATCCGTATGAACGCATCCCGGCGGCAACAATGGGCTGGAGCGCAGGCGTGAAGACCGGATACCTGGGTGAGGGCGGAGTCCAGGCCGTTACGGATACGGAGAGCGGCGGATGGATTGGCTTGTCCGGGGTAGACTTCGGCAGCGGAGCAGACGCATTCCAGGCTACGGTCCTGGGACTGGAGGCAGGCGGCGTGCTGGAGCTGCATCTGGATGACCCGGCCGGCCCGCTGATCGGCAAGCTGCCGGTTCCGGCGGCAGACGGGCCGCAGGAATGGGTTGAGCTGAAGACGGAGATTCAGGGAGCGGCGGGAGTCCATGCTCTCTATCTGGTATTTGCAGGAGAGAGCGGCAAGAGCTTGTTCAAGCTGGCTGACTGGCAATTCACTGCACAGCAGAACTAACATCAAGGAGGCGGCATATTGAATACAGCCATCATTACCAATCCCGTGATATGGGCAGATGTACCGGATGTGGATGTGATCCGGGTCGGCCCGGTATTCTATATGGTCAGCACCAGCATGCACTCCATGCCGGGCTGTCCGATTATGAAATCGGTGAACCTGAAGGACTGGGAGATTGTAAGTTATGTCTTTGATACCTTCGAGGATGATCCGGCCTTCCGGCTGGAGGACGGTGAAGACATCTATGGAGGCGGCTCCTGGGCTGCCTCGCTGCGATACAAGAACGGAATCTATTACGTATGCTTCTCCTCCAATAATACGGACCGGTTCTACATCTACCAGACCCGGGATATTGAGCATGGACCGTGGGAGCGTGCGGTCTTCCCGGACCTGTACCATGATCCGGCCCTGCTGCTGGATGAGGACGGCCGCAATTATGTGATCTACGGGAACGGGGATATCCGCATCCGGGAGCTGAACGAGGACCTGACCGGATGGATGCCCCGCGGAACGAAGCAGCTGCTGCTGGAAGGCGAGCGGGAGGGGATCATGCTGCGGATGGAAGGCTGTCATGCCCATAAGCGCGGCGGGTATTATTACCTGTTCTTCATTGAATGGCCGTCAGAGGGCAACATGCGCAGACGCCAGCTGTGCTACCGGTCGCGGGAGCTGCTGGGTCCTTACGAGCGCCGGGTCATCCTGGACGATAACATCGGCTACCAGAATCGCGGTGTAGCGCAAGGCGGGCTGGTGGATACAGAGGACGGTGACTGGTATGCTGTGCTGTTCCAGGATCACGGGGCGGTTGGACGCGTTCCCTGCATATTCCCTGTCAGCTGGGAGAACGACTGGCCGGTAATCGGGGATGGCGGCAAGGCTCCGGTGACCTTCGGGACGAAGCTGCCTGCCGGGGAGCCGAAGGAGCTTGTAATCAGCGATGAGTTCGACTATTCGGAGAACCGGCTGGCGCTTCAGTGGCAGTGGAACCATAACCCCGACAACACGCTATGGTCGGTTACGGAGCAGCCGGGCTGCCTGCGGCTGCGCACAGGGCGGACCGCAGACAGTGTCGTAGCCGCGCGCAATACGCTGACCCAGCGGACCTTCGGTCCGGCATGCAGCGTAGAGACGATGCTGTACCTGGAGGGGATGAACGAGGGAGACCACGCGGGCTTGGTTGCTCTTCAATCCGGGTACGGCACGGTTGAGATTATCGCCGGAGAGCAGGAACAGTTCTCTGTGAATATGTGTGTCACCGGTGACAACGGCCCTGGCGTAGTAGAGAGTATCCCGTTCACAGGCCAGCGGATCTGCCTGCGGATTGACTTCAACTTCAGGGATGGTGTGGACGAAGCCACGTTCTTTTATTCCGGGGACGGGGAGGTCTGGCACCCCATCGGACAGACGCTGCATATGGAATATTCGCTGGATCATTTCATGGGCTACCGGATCGGCTTGTTCAATTATGCGACCCGGAAGCCCGGCGGCTATGCCGATTTCGGTTATTTCCATTTCAGCAGGCAGGATTAGGCCCGGGGCTGGAAGCGGGAAGCATATTCGCTAGGTGTCATGGATGTATTCTGCTTGAAGATACGTCCGAAATAGGTCAGGCTCTCGAAGCCGACCCGGAAGGCGATCTCCTGAATCGGATACCGGCGAAGCTGGAGCAGGCGGCTGGCCTCATGCACCCGCAGCATATTGATATATTCAATTAGGGTTTTGCCGGTATTCTTCTTGAACAGATGGCAGAAATAGTTGGGCGTCACGCAGCAGATCCGGGCGGCAGCCTCCACACTCAGCGGTTCATGGAAATGGTTGCTGAGGTGGACCAGCAGCGGCTCGATGCCGGTCTCCGGACGGTCTTTCTTGGCAGGCAGGGCTTTGAACTCCGCCATGGGATAAGCAAGACCCATGGCGGAGAACAAGCCGCCCTTAATACATAATTCATATCCGAAGCTTTTGCTCTGATAGCTGTGTACAATATGTTCAATAGCTGCTCTGATCTGTGGGGTCACCGGCTGGTCTGCAGAATAGAAGGCCGGCAGCCGGAGCTCGCCGCTGAGAAGCGGCCGGATATGCTGAATTTCAGTATGATCTCTCATCCCGTTCAGCAGCGCCTCGTTATAGACCACGGCATACAGCTCGCTGCCGTCCTCTGTCGGATAAGCCGCATGAATCTGCGGCCGGCTGACGAAGGCCAGCTCCCCCTCTGCCAGAACTCTGGAATGAGGGCCGACCTGGACGCGGAAGCTGCCCCGGGTCACGAGAATCCACTCCAGGTGCTCATGCCAGTGGGGCGGGATAATGCTGCGGTCGGGAAAGCAGATATGAAACACATTCACCGGAAACAGCTCTTCCGGCATTTCGGTATGCTCTTTTTTCCACGGATAAGGCTTGTCCTCGAAGGTTGCTTCCATCGTAATCCCTCCACAAAAACGTAATATCGTATGATAGATGCGTATTTTTATGTGTAGTAACGCGGCTTGGCACTCTTTATACTGTGGTTGCAACCTTATTATAGAACTGTTGGAGGGATCGCGCTATGTTTCTTGAACAGAACGGCCGGCTGATCAGAGAATATGACCATGAGAGGGTCTGGATAGAGCCGTGGGGTGCGAATTCGCTGCGAATCCGCGCATCCTATGCGGAGATTACCGATGAAGCGTGGGCGCTGCTGCCTGCACCGCAGACTCCCGGCAAGATAACGGTCACTAAAGAGCGGGCAACCATCGTGAATGGAAAGATCCGGGCGGAGATTACGGAGAAGGGGCAGATCTTCTTTTACAACCAGCATGGCAAGCTCTTGCTCAACGAGACCGAAGATACGTATCAGTTGAAATATGGCGGCAGAGAGCTGGCTGCGGTGCCGGGGAGCAGTGATTTCTCCGTGAAGCTGCGTCTGGAGGCGGACCCTAACGAGAAACTGTTCGGGATGGGGCAGTACCAGCATTCCTTCCTCAACCTGAAGGGCTGCTCCCTGGAGCTGACTCACCGCAACAGCCAAATCAGTGTACCTTTTGTGCTGTCCAGCAGCGGTTACGGATTCTTATGGCATAATCCGGCGGTCGGACAGGCGCATTTCAGTCTGAATGTGACCGAATGGACCGCCCCTTCGTCCAAGCAGCTGGATTACTGGATCACCGCCGGGGATACTCCTGCCGAGATCGAAGAAGCATACGCCAAGGCGACGGGAACCGTGCCGATGATGCCGGATTACGGCATGGGCTTCTGGCAATGCAAGCTCCGCTACCGCACCCAGGAGGAATTGCTGGAGGTAGCGAGAGAGCATAAGCGGCGGAAGCTGCCGATCGATGTTATCGTCGTTGATTTCTTCCACTGGACAAATCAGGGGGACTGGCGGTTCGACCCCGAATATTGGCCTGACCCTGAGGCGATGGTGCGGGAGCTGCAGGAGATGGGCATTGAGCTGATGGTCTCGGTATGGCCGACGGTGCAGACGGAGAGCGAGAATTACCGGGAGATGCTGGAGAAGGGGTATCTGCTCCGCTCCGACCGGGGGGTCCGCACGCAGTTCCAGTTCCTGGGGCAGAATGCGATTTTCGATGCGACCAATCCTGCGGCCCGCCAGTTCCTGTGGGGACTGATCAAGCAGAATTATTATGACAAGGGGATCAAAATCTTCTGGCTGGATGAGGCAGAGCCGGAGCTGACGGTCTACGACCATGATATTTACCGCTACCACATCGGCTCCAGCAAGCAGATTGGGAACCTCTATCCGATGCGGTACAGCCAGACCTTCTATGACGGAATGACCGCTGCCGGACAGGAGAATATCATCAACCTGGTCCGCACCGCCTGGGCAGGCAGCCAGCGTTACGGGGCGCTCGTCTGGTCCGGGGATATCCACTCCAGCTTCAAGGTGCTGGCGATTCAGGTGCGGGCCGGGCTGAACATGGCAATTGCCGGTATTCCCTGGTGGACAACCGACATTGGCGGCTTCCATGGCGGCAACCCGGCCGACCCGTCCTTCCGCGAGCTGATGGTCCGCTGGTTCCAGTACGGCGCGTTCTCGCCGGTGTTCCGGCTGCACGGAGACCGGCAGCCGTTTGTGCCGCCGACCGGTACAAGAGGGGGCGGTGTATGCGGCAGCGGCTCGGATAATGAGGTGTGGAGCTACGGGGATGAGGCTTACGCCATCTTCAAGGAATTCATGCAGATCCGGGAGCGGCTGAAGCCGTATATCCGTGGGCTGATGCAGGCGGCCCATGAGCAGGGGACCCCGCCGATGCGCCCGCTCTTCTATGATTTCCCGCAGGACCCGGACGCCTGGAATGTCGAGGACCAGTACATGTTCGGTCCGGATCTGCTGGTCGCCCCGGTACTGGCCGAAGGGGAGCGGACCCGCAGCGTATACCTGCCGTCCGGCGCACAGTGGACTCATGTCTACTCGGGCGATACCTATACCGGCGGACAGGCCATCGTGGTCGATGCGCCGCTGGAGCAGCTTCCGCTCTTCGTGCGGGATGGCGCCCCGCTGCCGATTCTCGGCGGAGCTGAAGAATAAGGGTAGTGTGAACAAGAGCAGCGATTCTCCGGCGGAGGGTCGCTGCTCTTGGTATTGGAGCCACGTGTATGCGGGAAAGCGAGCTATAGGGGCGTGTGCGGGAGGCAGATGTGTGCTGAAAGGCGAACACATTGGACGTGGCGAAGGTGCGAGGGGCGAATGTATGCGAAAAAGCGAACACATTGGAAGTGGCAGAGGCGCGAGGGCCGAATGTATGCGAAAAAGCGAACACATTTGGCGTAGCGGAGGCGCGAGGGCCGAATGTATGCGAAAAAGCGAACACATTTGGCGCAGCAGAGGCGCGAGGGCCGAATGTATGCGAAAAAGCGAACACATTCGGCGCAGCGGAGGCGCGAGGGCCGGATGTATGCGAAAAAGCGAACATATTGGGCGTGGCGGAGGCGTGTGGTTCAATTGGCCCATCCGGTGAGTGGGATCAGCCCCCGCGGAGCCCCCAACTATTCACATCGCCCGGCCTACGCCTACGCCCTAACCCGCCCCTACTCCCCCTCCCGCCCCTGCGGCTCCCGGGAGTTCAGCTTCTCCCGGTAGGCCCGGGGGGAGAAGCCGGTCAGCTGCCGGAACTGGCGGCAGAAATGCTCGACATTCGCGTAGCCGCAGAGTGCGGCGATCTCGGCGATCTTGTGCTGGCCGTAGCCCAGCTTCTCCTTGGCCAGGCGGATGCGGCAGTGAATGACATCCTCCATGCAGGAGATGCCGAAGGTGGATTTGTAGATGGTCTGCAGATAGCCTGCGCTGATATGCAGATATTCGGCCATGGAGGACACGGTCCAGGGATGGCCGGGATTGCTGTATAAGGTCTTGCGCAGCTCCAGCAGGTTGTAGTACTGCGGCGTCAGCTTATCCTGGGTCGCCTCCGAGAGCTTGTTGAACAGGATGCGGAACAGGTAGTCGATGGACAGCTCGCGGTAATCGTTCTGGAAGGAATTCTCCAGGGTCAGCAGCTGAAAAAGCTGATGGCAATAGCCGGGGTCAGGCAGCGAGAACGGCTTGGCGATCGGCACAACGCTTTCCGTGATGTATGATTCATCCGCATCGAAGCGGACCCAGTCGTTGACGTACTTTTTGGCGCAGGCCCGGTAATAGATGTTATGTCCAGGCGGGTACAGGACTGCCGAGTGTGCCGGATATTCCTTAAGCTCTCCGTTCACCTCAAATTGCGCCGGGGTCTGGGTCAGCACAAGAAGCCAGGCTTCCAGTCCCTCGGGTATGCTGTAGACGAAGTTCGCAGTATGCGCAGCATCGTATTCCACGTAGTGTATTGTGGGCATTGGCTTCTCCTTTCTTTGGATAGATCAAGTAATGGTCAGTAAACATCATTGTTAGAATTTCGCTGAATCTCTATAATTTGTAGTGAACATGAAGATACATCCTGAAATATAACAGAATATTAAGAATTTATGGTTATGAGAAATTATCAATAGGAGAAAGGTTGTTGCTTAATGATACCACAACAGGGCGAAGAGCGGAATGATATCCTCTGCTATACCCGGCTGCCGCAGGAGGATATCGTGTATGCTCCGAAGCTCGCGCACAGTATGCATCTGGCCTACAGTGAAGACGGCCTAAACTATCAGGCACTGAACCATAACTCTGGAGTTCTGTTCGCCAAGGCAACCGAGAATGAAGACGGGACACTCCGGGCCAAAAGCCTGAAGCAGCCGTATCTCTTCCACACAGCGGACGGGTGCTTCGGCGTCGTAGCCGTGCGGACCGAAGCCGCAGGCGAACCCGATGAAGAGAGCAAGGGGAAGGTGCTGGTATTCTCGTCCCGGGACCTGCTGCAATATACGGAGCTTGGACTGCTGGAGCTGAGGGCCGATACGCATGTGAGCGATGTTGCCTGCACCTATGACTTCGAGCGTAAGGTGTACCGGATTCACTGGACTGATGAGTCGGGCCAAGCCTATGAAAATACAATTGCCGATATTCTAAGCCTGACGGGCATTTCTGCCCCGGAACAAGCACAGCCGCTCACGGCAAATACAATATCTGCAGATATCGAAGGCATCCTGCCGCGCAATGTAATCTCTGTACCCGAAGAGATTGGCCGCAGACTCCGCTTCAAGCTGACGGTTCCTGAGAACGTGGCCGTGGTTGTGCCGGACCGTGTAAGCGCAGCTTCGCCAGAAGAACTGAAGGCAGTCCGGGCGACTGCACTATACAGTGACGGCACTCAGGCCACTAAACGGGTGAACTGGAATACGGACGCCATTGATTGGGACAAGGCTGGCACTTACAAGATTACAGGTGAAATTCATCAGGACCACTACCCGTTCCCGATTGCCCTGAACCGGGCAGACCCTTGCATTGCGAAATGGAAGGGGAAATATTATTTCATCGCGACTAATGATGCCGATAAGGAACATACGCTGTATATGAGGGAAGCGGATACGATTCCCGGGCTGGTTACCGCTGAGGAAGCGCTGATCCTGGACTCCTCCACGTATGAAGGGATTGGCGGCCTGCTGTGGGCGCCGGAGCTCCATATCATAGAAGATGAGCTGTACATTTTCCATGCCGCTACACCCGGCGAATTCTTCCATGAGGAATCGCATGTGATGAAGCTGAGTCCGGGCGGGAACCCCATGAATGCTGCCGACTGGTCGAGGCCCTGCCGGGTAGTGAAGAAGGATGGCAGTTATCTGTGTGAAGCAGGCAAAACCATCTCGCTGGATATGACCGTCATCCGCTGGAATGGTCAGCTCTACGCCGCCTGGTCGGAGCGCCAATTCCTGCCGGTAGATCTTGGAGCCTGGGTCTATATCGCAACGATTGATCCCAAGGAGCCGTGGAAGCTGACCAGTGATCCGGTGCTGCTGACCCGCCCGGATTACGGCTGGGCCAATAACCATACCTTCGTGGATGAAGGTCCGTTCGCCCTGTACACCGATGAGAAGCTGTACCTGACCTTTGCCAGCGCGGCGGTGGATGCCACCTATGTCGTCGGCCTGCTGACCGCTGACAAGGGTGCTGACCTGCTGGATATCCGCAGCTGGACCAAGGGCAACTATCCGCTGCTGACCTCCAGAAGCGTTCCGGGGGAATACGGGCCTGGCCATAATTCCTACGTGACGGATGATGACGGGGTGATCTGGAACGCCTATCATGCGAGACCGGGGATTCAAGGCCCGCGCAGCTCCGGCCTGCGCCGTGTGCATTTCGACATTGACGGAGCACCAGTTCTGGATCTCACCGAGGAGAAGGATTTGAACCCTCAGCTGAAGCAGGTATCCATGGAAGTGAACGTAGGCTAGACCAGCCGGCCGGACCGGCCTTATAATCTATATTGAGATATACACCAAGAACCCTTGACCCGTGATTATACAGGCCGGGGGTTTTTTGTTTCACTTGCATTGTCTTTTCGCCATACGGGACTGCCTGGAAGGGCAGCCGACTACCATCACAGGGGAGTGAATCCGGCATGTACGGGATAATCATTGTTGACGATGAAGTGTTTGTCCGTAAGGGCCTGATCGAGATGATTGACTGGGCGGCCAGCGGCTTCGAGATTATCGGTGAGGCGGATGACGGGGAGGATGCGCTGGAGCTGATCCGCGCCAAGCGGCCGCAGCTGGTGATTACCGATATCCGTATGCCGATTCTGGACGGCATCGGGCTGATTGAAGCGGTGACGCAGGAGCAGCTTTGCACCAAATTCATTATTATCAGCGGATATAATGATTTCCGGTATGCCCAGCAGGCCGTGCGGTTCGGGGTGCTGGATTATGTACTGAAGCCGATTGATGAGCAGGAGATTGTGAAAGCGCTTAACAAATTCCGCGAGGAATTCACTGCCCGGCAGCAGCTCCAGGACCGGCTACAGCTGCATGAGGGGGAGAAAAGGATGGAGGCGCTGCTCCGGGGCGAACCCATGGACCCTGTGCTGGAGGCCTGGGAGCAGCAGTGGACGGCGGCCGGGGCAAGCCAGTTCACCTATGTCCTGCTGGAGATCAATAATGTGTTCCCCTGGAGCGGGAAGCAGCTTCCAGGGAAGGCGGAGATGAAGGAAGCCATCCGCCAGATGGTTCGTGATATCACTTCAGAGTCACCCCTGGTCTATGAACACCGGCGTTTCTTCGGCTACATTGTGCCGGACCATTATCTGCGGCAGCATAACGGGGAGCTTCGCAGCTTCCTGGCGGAGTGCCTCAGCCGGCTCTGTGGACGCTTGGACATAAAGGCCGCAGCCTATGCGGGTCGTCCCGTCAGCACGCTTAAGGAAATGAAGCACTCCTACACCTGCGCCAAGGAGACGGCAGAATTCAAATACGCCATGCCTGATCATCCGGTTCTCCTATTCCCGGACATTGCCGGGCTTGAGCTGAAGTACATTCATCCCGGCCCTGAGGGTTCCCGCGCCTGGGTGGAGGCCATTGAAGAGAACAACACCGGGAAGCTGCTGGAGGCGATTGACCGGCTGTTCGCGGATTTCCGGGAGCATATGGTCTCGAAGGAAGCGATGAAGGCGGTTGCCGTCCAATGCGTCCACAGTGTACTGCACACCATCCGCAGTATGGAGGGCGATGAGAAGCAGCTCGCAAGCCTGGTTCCGATGATGAACTGGTATGATCACAATATCACCCTGGATGAGCTGCGCTCTTTGTTCGAAGCCTTCTCGCTGGAGGCGGCAGAGCTGATCCAAGGTCTATACCAGAGCTATGGAACCGGCGGCTTGCACAGAATCAAGTCTTATGTAGACCGGAACTTTCATGAGAATCTGAACCTGAAGCAGATTGCGGGCCAGTTCTACATGAATTCGGCCTATCTGGGCCAGGTGTTCAGGAAGAACTATGGCATGTATTTCAACGAATATCTGCTTCAGCTGCGGATCACGGAAGCCAAGAAGCTGCTGCGGCAGACTGATCTGCGGATCTATGAGATTGCCGAGCAGGTCGGCTTCAGGAATGCCGATTATTTCGTCACCCAGTTCGAGAAGCTGGAGCAGAGAACACCTACCGAATACAGAAACCGGATGGGCCACCGTTAAGGCCAGGAGGGCTGCTGCATGAAGCTGTTAAATAACATCCGGCTCAGGGACAAAATGTTTCTGATCTATTTCCTCGGTGTCATCGCCCCGATCCTTGTCACCAATATCATCTTCTACAACATCATCACCGGCAATGTGCGGGAGCAGCGGATCAAGGACATCGACCTGGCGGTCGAGCAGATCAAGAACGAGTTCCGGCTGATGGTTGACCAGGCGGTCGGGCTGTCCTCCTATTTCTATGCCGACTACAAAACCAATGAAGTGCTCAATATTGATTTTACGAACACAGAAGATTATGTGGAGGCCTATGACCTCTATTTGCGCTCCACGCTGAACAACTACTCCCCGTTCTCTTCCTCGCTGCAGAACAAGACTCTCTATGTGGATAATCCCACCCTGCTGAATTCGGGGAACATCGGCCTCCTGTCCAGTGAGGTCCGCGAGACCGGCTGGTATAAGCAATGGATGCAGGAGGCTTCGTCCCAGCCGATGTTCGTGCGGATTGATGATGCAGACGGCCGTTTCCAATCTTTTTCGGTGCTGAGGAGGATGGATTACTTCGCGGACCGGATGGACAAGGAGAAGCTGGTGAAAATTGACTTCAAGACGATCGATCTGATGGAGGTGTTCGCCAATCTGAATGTGCAGGGAGATATGTACCTGGTGGGTCCGGAGGGCCGGATTGAATATACAACGAATCCTTCCGTGAATTGGAAAGGGGGAGACAAGCAGCTCTATTCCGCCCTGAAGACAGACCGGGTGATCCGGTTCGAGAAGGAGTACGGGAGCATCAGCTATCTGTCCGGCTGGAAGGTTGCGGGTACGATTAACGAGAACGAGATTATCAAGGAGGTGCTGAAATCCCGCCATTTCATCCTCTGGTCAGCCTGCCTGATGCTGATTATCCCCACGATCATCATTCTGTTTATCACCCGGTCGGTGAATCTGAGAATTATCGAAATCCTGAAGCATATGAAAAAGGTAAAAACCCAACAGTTCCAGACCATCATGCACGGCGAGTCACGCGATGAGATCGGCCAGCTGACCCTGGAATTCAACAGTATGATTATGCAGATCAAGACCCTGATCCAGGATGTGTATCTGACGGAGATTCAGAAGAAGTCGCTCGAGCTGGAGCGGCGGAAGGCACAGCTCAATGCACTGCAGAGCCAGATTAACCCCCACTTCCTGTTCAACGCGCTGGAGACCATACGTATGCGCAGCCTGCTTAAGCATGAGCACGAGACCGCCAAAATCATCCAGAGCATGGCGATGATCCTGCGCAGCTCGCTGACCTGGAATAAGGAGTGGGTGAGCGTGGAGGAGGAGCTGGGCTTCATTCTGTGCTTCCTGGACATCCAGAAGTACCGGTTCGAAGACAAGCTCAGCGTTCAGATTGAGGTGCAGCCGGAAGCGCGCACATGTGTCGTGCCCAAGATGGTGTTCCTCCCCTTCGTGGAGAATGCCAGTATACATGGTATCGAGCCGCTCAAAAAGGGCGGAAGCATGGACATCCGCATTGCGGTGGAAGGGCCGGAGATCGTATTCACGGTGCAGGACAACGGGGTGGGCATGAGCAGCGGGCAGGTGGATAAGCTGTACAGCTACCTGAAGCTGGACGGAATTATCGGCGAGCGGATCGGCATCCAGAACGTCATCTACAGGGTTAAAATGCTGTACGGCGAGCAGGTCACCTTCAAGGTGGACAGCAGCCCGGGCAAAGGAACGAGGATCGAGCTGAGGATTCCGCCGAAACCATAGTTTTCAAAGGAGAAGCCATAATTTCATGGGTAACGGAGGATTGAAAACGCTTTTATACTGGGAAAGTAATACATCAGCATACAAAAGGGGGAGTAACAGCAATGCGCAAAACCAAGAGATTCTGGCTTCTCAGTCTCACGGCAATCCTCTCATTATCAATGATTACTGCATGCTCCGGCACGAATAACAAGGCCAAGGAGACCACGGGGAAGACGGAGCCGTCCAGCTCGGCCGCTGCCACGGCCACGGCGGAAGCCAAGCAGGATAAGGTGACCTTCAAAATCTTCAACGGGGTAGCCGGCTCCAAGGACGGAAATACGAACCAGACCACCATCGGCAAAATCCTTGAGGATCAGACCGGGGTGAATTTCAAGCTGGAATTCGTCGTAGGCGACCTGAACACCAAGATCGGGACGATGATTGCCGCCAACGATTACCCGGATGTGCTGATCCCGGATGCCGCGATCGAGGAAGTGCTGAACGCAGGCGCGTTCATTCCGCTGGATGACCTGATTGAGGAGCATGGCCCGAATATCAAGCGGGTATATGGCAAATCGCTGAACCAGATGCGCTCCAAGGACGGTAAAATCTACTTCCTGCCGATTGCCGCGCAGGTGAATGACTTCATCCCTGAGCCGGAGGCGGGAGCGGGCTTCTGGGTCCAGCGCCGGGTGCTGGAGGAAGCCGGCTATCCGAAGATCAAAACTCTGGATCAATATATAGAGCTGATCAAGAATTACCGCGACAAGCACAAGGATGAGAATCTGACCGGGATGGTCTCCCTGACGCATGACTGGAGATTTTTCGCCACCTCGAACCCGCCGATGCACCTGATGGGCTACCCTAACGATGGTAATGTTACGGTCGATACGAACACCTGGGAAGCCAAAACCTATGCCGGTGCAGACTCCACCAAAAGGTGGCTGAAGGCGCTGAATGACCTCAACGCCGCCGGTCTGTTCGACAAAGCCTCCTTCGTCGATAACTATGATCAGTATATCGCCAAATTAACGTCCCACAAGGTGCTCGGCTTCTTCGATTACCGCTGGCAGGTAGACAATGCGCTGAATGTGCTGAAGGATGCCGCCCGCAAGGACCCTTCACTGGACGGCTACAATTACTTCCCGCTGCCGGTAACTTTTGACGAAGGAACACCGGATGCCTATCTTGATCCTCCAGGTGGCCTCGTCACCAACCGCGGAATCGGGATTACGGTCAGCGCCAAAGATCCGGTCCGCATCATCCAGTTCTTCGACAACATGCTGACCGAAGAGAACCAGACGCTGATGTCCTGGGGCATCAAGGGCGAGACGTATGAAGTGAATGAAGAAGGCCGCTACTACCGGACACAGGAGCAAATCGACAAAATTGATGAGCCGTTCAGAGAGAGCTTCGGCTTCAAGTATTTCAGCTGGAACTGGCCGATGTACAACGCCACCTCCACCCTGGCCGACGGCAATGCCAAGAATGTAGCCAGCCAGCCGGAAGTATTCCAGATGACGCTCACGGACAAGGATAAGTTCATACTCGACAAATATGGCGTGCAGACCTACAGCCAGCTGTTCGCTGAGCCGGTGCCGCGTCCGTACTTCCCGGCCTGGGGCTTCACCAAGGAGCAGAATTCCCCGGAACAGCTGTGGGAAGCCAGCAAGGATGAGCTGACGAAGAAGTATTTCCCTAAGCTTGTGCTGACCACCCCGGACAAATTCGATTCCGTCTGGGAGGAATATATGAAGGAATTCGGCAAGCTGGATACGGCCGGATATGAGAAATGGACGACAGAGCAGGTCAAAGCGAAGGTTGAACTGGCGAACCAATAAGAGGAGGACGGGAGAGGCCGGACCTGCACCGCCGGTGCCGGTCTTTCCCGGTTGCCGCCTGGCCCGCCCGGTGTTTGGAAGGAGAGAACACGGATGAATAACAATACAGTACCAGCCATGCCCCGCCCGGCGGAGAACAAGCAGCAATCCGGCCGGATGAGGCTGTTCTTCAGGAAGCTGTACCAGCAGCGCGCGCTCGCTGTGATGTCTGTCCCTTTTCTGATCTGGCTGATTATCTTCAAATATTTGCCGCTATGGGGCTGGAGCATCGCCTTCCAGGATTACAAGCCGGCCAAGAAATTCATGGAGCAGACCTGGATTGGCTTCGAGCATTTCAAATTCCTGTTCGGGGATGACCGGTTCCTGCGGGTACTGCGCAATACACTGGCGATGAGCTCGATTAATCTGTTTTTTGGTTTCGTCACTGCGATTACCCTGGCCCTGCTGCTGAACGAGGTGCGCAATATCGCCTTCAAGCGGGTCGTACAGACCGTCAGCTATCTGCCGCACTTCATCTCCTGGGTGGTTGCGGCCAGCATTATTCAGACCACATTGTCACCGGATGGTACGATCAACCAGCTGCTGGTGGGACTTGGCTTCATTGACCGCGGCAATGAGATTCTTTTTCTGGGCATCCCGGAGTACTTCTGGACGATCTTCGGCGCCAGCTCGGTCTGGAAGGATATCGGCTGGAATACGATTGTGTATCTGGCGGCCATGACAACGATTGACCCTACGCAGTATGAAGCTGCCGAAATCGACGGGGCGAACCGCTTCAAGAAAATGATCTACGTCACGCTCCCGGGCATCAAATCAGTTGTGATTGTCCTGCTGATTATGAATATCGGCTATCTGCTGGAATCGGGATTCGAGCCGCAGTATCTGCTGGGCAACGGCATGAATGTGGACTATTCCGAGAACATTGACATATTCGTCCTGAAATACGGTATTGCCCAGAGCAACTTCTCTCTATCCATCGCAGCGGGCATGTTCAAGACGGTGGTCAGCTTCATTCTGCTGTTCCTGGCGAACAATGCTGCGAAGCGCATGGGCGAAGCGAGACTGTACTAGAAAAGGAGGCACAGGTATGCCCAGGATCAGCTCTTCCATCGGCGACCGCTTGTTTGTCATCTGCAATTACACCTTCATGGTTATACTCATGATTGTGACGCTCTATCCGTTCATTAATGTGCTGGCCGTTTCGCTTAACAGCGCGCAGGATTCGATCAAGGGCGGCATCTATTTGCTCCCGAGAGAATGGACGCTGGCGAATTACAATTACATTTTCAAGGAAGCTACGATCTTTCATGCCACGTTCATCTCTGTGCTGCGGACCGTGATCGGCACGGTAGTGACTGTCTTCTGCTCGGCGATGCTCGCGTATACACTCAGCAGGCAGGATTATGTGCTGCGCAAGTTCATCACGATTGCCTTCATTATGACGATGTACTTCAACGGCGGCCTGATTCCGAACTATCTGCTGATCCGCGATCTGGGCATGGTGGGCAGCTTCTGGGTCTACATTCTCCCGGGAATCATCGGTGTGTTCAACCTGATCATTATCCGTTCCTTCATTGAAAATCTGCCGGAGAGCATTATCGAATCGGCGAAGATTGACGGGGCGGGCGACTTCAGAACCTTTTTCAGCCTCATTCTGCCGCTGACGGTGCCCGTGCTGGCTACGGTGGCGCTGTTCTCGGGAGTGTTCCAGTGGAATTCTTGGTTCGATGTGTTCCTCTACAATTCCTCGGATGAGAAGCTAAGCACTCTGCAATATGAGCTGCAGAAGATTCTGCAGAACTCTAACACTACCACCGGCACCTCGTCGCTGGACGGGATGATCCAGGGGGCAACCGGAGGGCAGCAGAACGCGGTCACGCCGATGTCTGTCCGGGCCACGATGACGATTGTCGCCTCGGTGCCGATTATTATGGTCTATCCGTTCCTGCAGAAGTATTTCGTGAAGGGTATGATGGTCGGCGGGGTAAAAGGTTAGCTTGTCTATATTGTATACAACCGTGTTTCACATAGCAGGAATTACTTTAAGGGGATCGTATGCCGGGTGTACTTGGTATGCGGTCTTTTCTATTAGGTTTGTATACATGGTTATAGCAATATAGAGCAGATTCATTTAAAATGTCCATATGACATACAAGAAAGAGGAGGATTTCTCATATGGAATATCATGTTGCAATGCAAGGGAGCGATCAGGCTCCCGGTACGGCGGATAAGCCCTTCCGCTCCATCTCCCGCGCCGCGGCGCTGGCGGAGCCGGGAGATACGGTAACCGTTCATGCGGGTACATACAGGGAATGGGTTAGCCCGGCTAACGGGGGGACAGAGGAGCAGAGGATTGTATATCAGGCTGCCGGGGACGGGGAAGTGGTCATCACAGGCGCTGAGCCTGTAGCAGACTGGCAGGATGAAGGCGACGGGGTCTGGAGTACAGCGGTGCCGAACAGCCTGTTTGCGGTGCGTAATCCTTTTAAGGAGAAATTGTATGGCGACTGGCTGTTTGAAGGGGCGTTCGAGCCGCATCTGGGCGACGTCTATCTGGACGGCAAATCGCTGTATGAATGTGATAGCGTTACCAAGCTGCATGATCCCCAGGTATGGCCGCAGGCCAAATACGCGGAGGATTCTCTCCTGCAGTGGTATGCGGAGGTCAGCTCCAATGCTACTAAAATCTGGGCGAACTTCGGGGGCAAGGACCCCCGGCGGGAGAATGTGGAGATCAGCGTGCGCCCTTATTGCTTCTGGCCGGAGCAGACCGGACGGGGTTATATAACCGTCAAGGGCTTCACGCTCCGCCAGGCGGCTCCGCAGTGGGCACCGCCAACGGCATTGCAGGAAGGGCTGATCGGCCCCCATTGGAGCAAAGGCTGGATCATTGAAGACAACCACATCTGCGAGTCCAAATGCACAGGGGTGAGCCTGGGCAAAGAAATCTCAACCGGGCACAACGAATGGTCAAAGGGCCGGATGAAGGGCGGGACGCAGCGGGAGCAGGAGGTTATTTTCCGCGCACTCCGTAAGGATTGGCATAAGGACAACATCGGCTGCCATATCGTCCGCAATAATGTGATCCATGACTGTGAGCAGGCCGGAGTCGTCGGCCATTTGGGCGGGGCCTTCAGCCAGATTGTCCAGAACCGGATTTATAACATCCATCATAAACGGATTTTTCATGGGGCAGAGGTTGGCGGAATCAAGCTTCATGCGTCGCTGGATACCCAGATTAGCGGGAATGTGATTTATAGCTCCTACCGGGCGTTGTGGCTGGACTGGCAGGCGCAGGGCACCCGGATTAGCCGGAATGTGTTCTACGACAATCTGTCCGAGGACTTCTTCATGGAGGTCTGCCACGGTCCTTATATGGTCGATCACAACCTGTTCCTGTCGCCGATGAACTTCCGCAATATGGCCCAGGGCGGCGCGTTCGTCCATAATCTGTTTGCCGGCCGGTTCGTGGTGCGTCCCGAGCTTACCCGCTATACACCGTACCATATGCCGCATGAGACGGCGGTCGCCGGGTACAGCAATATCGCGGGCGGGGATGACCGGTATTATAACAATATCTTCCTGCGTGATGAGGACACGGACAATGAGGTCGTGCCGATGACGTTCTTCGAGCATCTGCCGCTTGCCCCGCGGGAGCAGCTTAACGATAACGGTGAACGGGTGATGGACGGGATTCCTGACAACTCCCGCTGTTATCTCCATCCGGTAGGATTGGGCGGCTACAATGAGCACCCGAATGCGCTGGATAAGCAGTGGTGGGAATTCACCAAGGAAGAGATCAAGGCGCTGATTGATTCCGGGAAGCCGTTCCATCCCGAGCAGATGCCTCTTCCTGTAGCTGTACAGGGCAATCTGTATCTGAAAGAGGCGGTGCCGGGTACACATGAGCCGAATGCGAAGATCTATGCCGACCAAGGCATTGAGATTGAGGTGGATCCGGCCTCCGGCAAGGTGCAGGTGCATATTGTGAACCCTGAGCTGCTGCGGGCCGCAGCGCCTACGGTAGTGACTACGGATCTGCTGGGCCGAAGCTATCACGCCGAGATGCGCTATGAGGAGCCGGATGGCTCGCCGTACCGGTTCGACCGCGACTTCTTCGGTAAGCAGCGCCCGGACTCAAATGTGACACCAGGACCATTTGAGCTGACGGAGGATAGTCCGGTGAAGATTGTGTTGTAGAGGTTGGAGGAAAGCCTGTCCCTGGGGACAGGCTTTTGTGTTTTTTAAGGAAGGATACTCTCTCCACGAAGGCGGGGAACCGGATGTGTGCGGGGCCGAGCGGACCGAATGTATGCTGAAAACAGTATTCAATGGGCTGTGCGTGGGCGAGTGGGCCGAATGTATGAAATGATCCTAACAGATCTCTGCCTATAAAGGGATGGGAGACTTCCATATAATAGAAGAAGCTTGAAATGATTAGAGTCGAATGGAGTTGAGGAGATGAAGGCAGTTCATGAGAAGTATACAGACACCCCGGAGAATTTCAACACCGTTCATGCCTTTTTAAGAAAAATGGTAACTTTGACGGGGAAGCTTCAGACTTGGGAATTTGTCAGATTCGAGTTCTGGAAACGGCACGAAGCGTCCAAGAGTGCAGACCCTGATTTCATGGAAAATAATGCACACCTATGGAGGAATGAAGCCGGTGAGATTACAGGCCTGTTCATTTCCGAATCCGGGGGCAGCTTCTTCAGCATAATGGTCCACCCGGGTTACCCGCATCTGGCGGACGAGATGGTCGCATGGACCCGGAAGGTATGGGGCGAGGGGAAAAAGAAACTCAACACGGATTGCTATCCCTATGGTGTGGAGGTTCAGGCTCTATTAGACCAGGGATTCGTTCAGGATTCCCATATCGGGAATACAAGAAGATACGATCTTGTGCATACTGAGTACACTTTGAACCTGGAAGAAGGCTTCTACATCAGGTGCATGGCGGAAGGGGCAGACGATGAAGCCAAAAGCGAATTAATAGAACAGGTTTTCTCTCCGGCTGATCCTATCCCGGTAAAAACTGAGTA
Organism: Paenibacillus sp. FSL K6-1096; assembly: GCF_037977055.1. Classification (NCBI taxonomy): domain Bacteria; kingdom Bacillati; phylum Bacillota; class Bacilli; order Caryophanales; family Paenibacillaceae; genus Paenibacillus; species Paenibacillus sp. FSL K6-1096. The sequence continues at coordinate 6,374,367 of NZ_CP150274.1, forward strand.
CTGGAGAAAACATTTGCCCTCCTATGATGCGGAGCTGGATTTTTCGGTAGTGGATGATAAAGGGAGTCCTATTGCCTTCTGTTTCGGATTCGTGGATCAGGATAACGGGATCGCGGTTATTGAGACGATTGGGACTCACCCGGATTACCGGCAACGCGGCTTCGGCAAATCTGTCATTTCAGCATGCTTCAACCGCCTGAAGGAGCAAGGTGTGACAACGGCATATATTACGGGGTTCTCTCCCGAGGCTAATGCACTCTATCAATCTCTGCACCCGGTGGAGATCATTCCAATTCATTCGTATGTGTATGAACGTCAAATCTAGTCCGTGCAGGCGCTAAAGATACATTTCCATGCTCCATATATATTTTTCTGCAACAGTTTCCTCAGCAGGATTTCGCACTTAGTTTATCGAATAAACAAAGTGTAGAGATATACATATAATCTATGAGAGGAATGAGCAGCATGGACACGAATCAGCAGAAGTATACAACACAAGCAGCGGGGTATGATCAGAAGAGAGAAGGGATTGAGCACGGGAAGATCCGCATGATTGAATACCCCTCTGCCACAGTAGGCAACACCCGGAAGGCCAGAGTCTATACGCCGCCTGGATACTCTAGCACAGAGAAATATAGTGTCTTGTATCTGCTGCACGGCATTGGCGGAGATGAAGACGAATGGTACACTCACGGCACGCCACAGATTATTCTGGACAACCTTTATGCTGATCACAAGCTGAAGCCCATGATTGTTGTATTGCCGAACGGGCGGGCGATGTTAAATGACCGGGCGGAGGGCGACATCTTCGCTCCTGATAAGCTGGAAGCCTTTGCAACCTTTGAGTCTGATCTGCTGAACGATCTCATCCCTTATATTGAAGCGAACTATTCTGTCCTGACGGACCGGGAGCACCGTGCGCTGGCCGGGTTGTCCATGGGCGGAGGGCAATCGCTCAACATGGGTCTGAACAACCTGGACCATTTTGCCTGGGTGGGGGCGTTCTCTCCGGCCCCGAACACGAAGGAGCCTGAGCTGCTGGTCCCTGATCCGCAAAAGGTAGCGGACGCGCTTAACCTGCTCTGGTTATCCTGCGGAGACCGGGACAACCTCAAATATGTCAGCGACCGCACCCATGCTTACTTCTTGGAACACAACGTGCCGCATATCTGGGTGGAAGAGCAGGGCGACCACGACTGGCCGGTCTGGAAGAACGGGCTGTATCAGTTCGCTCAGCTTATTTTTTAATTGGTGTAGGGGGCGCCCAGAGGGGGGCGTCCTATTCTGGCGTCTGCTTACGTCCACGGGTCGCACAAGAATGCACTGTACGAGGCTAAGGAGACGTTGCGGGGAAGCAGATGGATTTTATACACTTGCTAATGAAATAATTTCCCTTACGGGAACAGGAGTTGGATAAACAGCACTTAATTCATCGTAATTCACCTGAAGTGGGTGAAATCTATAAATTAGATGCGCTTTTTCCACTTGTTGCGCGGTATTTCTCAGGAATCGGGAAATTAAGATACGTTATCCAATTGTTTGCCCGTGAGGCATTCGAACGGCTGGAGATGTTGGTTAGTTGGCCTGGATAGGGTGCTGGAAGTCGCGAAAAAGGCAGCCCCAAGCCATTGACATGGCTCCAGGGCTGCCTCTTCTTTTACAGTTTACGCAGTAACGCTCATTTGCTTATTTATTCGCAATGGCGTCGGCGCGCATTTTCACGATTTTCTCAGCTCTTTCTTTGTCTACTGCGAAGACGTCGTTCCAGCCGAGACCTTCCACGTCGCTCTTCAGCTTAGTCCAGAGCTGGTCGAATTCCGCCTGGTCCTTAGCGAAGATCATTTTCCAGGAGGTGTTCTTCACATAATCCGAGATCTGGCTGCGTTTGTTCTTGATGTCCGAGGAATCGGAGCCCAGACTGGTGTTGATGTTAGGCACGATGTCGATCATGTTGTTCTTCTGGTAGTACTCGGTCGGAGTGGTGGCTCCATAGGTGTTCTGCCAGTCGGTGGTCAGCTTGGTTTTGTTCGCTTCGATGGTGGAAGCCCAGTACGTGCTGTTGTAGAACTCGTTGGTATCCGGGTCAACCACGAAGTCACTCATAATCATCGAGTTCACCTTGCTCTGGCCGTCCTGGTAACCGCCGCCGCCGTATTCAGCCGGGACAGGGGTATTCTCCTGGAATGCGGTCTGACCGACTTCGGTCAGCTTGAATTTGCCGTCCGCTGTCTTTTCATAGTTGAAGCCTTCAAAGCCGTTGGTGTAGTAGCGCAGGCCTTCCGGTGAAGACATCCAGTCCATCAGTTCCATAATTCTTTCCGGTTCTTTCGCCTTGGAGCCAATGGCAAAGACTCTGCCGTTCCCGAAGTAAGCATCACTGTTCTGGATCAGGTGGGTGTCGCCAATCGGAACCGCTACGTTGCCGTCGCCCTGGTTGCCGCGTTCAATCGTGTTGTAGAAGCCTCTCTGCCAGGAGTACCACAGGAGCAGTACCTGCTTGTTGGTCAGCTTCTCGGAGACCTTGTTCCAGTCTTGAGAAGGGGAGTCCGGGTCCACCAGACCCATCTTGTTGGCATCATAGTAGAATTGCAGAATCTTCTTGTACATGCTGTTGTCGTCTACAATCGGCACAATGTCGCCCTTGGCATTCAGCTGGATGGTAGTTGTGCCGTTCGGCTGTTCATAGCCATACCAGTTGCTCAGCCAGCGCACGTTCTCCATGCTGCCGCCGTCCCAGTCCTTCCAGAGCGTAATCGGAACAATCGGCTTGCCGTCCGGAGTCTTCGGATACTTGGCCTGCATATCCTTCAGCGCGGTCATCAGATCGTTCAGGTTGTTCAGCTTCGGTGCACCGATACCCTTGTAATAATCCCAAGGCAGAATCGGGCTGGAGTAAGGCAGCTCTTCCGAGAAGGTGGTTGGTGAAGTATCAGCGGTGAAGGCCGGCAGGGCGTAGATTTTACCATCCGGGTTCTGCTTCTCGAAGGCCACATTGAACGGCTTGAAGTGATTGTCTACATATTTGGACAGATGCTCTGTATTCTTGATCATGTCGGTCAGATCCATAATCATGCCTGCCGGAATCAGTTCCTCCAGCTGGCTGTTCTCAATAATCAGGAGGTCGCCGAGATCGCCGGATGCAGAGCGGGTCTTGTAGAGCTGGTCGCCCGCTACCTGCGGAGCGAGAATGTTCAGCGTGATATTGAATTTGTCTTTGAGCAGCTTGCCGTACCACCCGGTCTGTTCACCCTGATAGTTAGCCGCGTTGTCGAATACCGTAATGGTTAGCGGTTTGCTGTGATCAATGCCTTTGCTTGTGCCCGGATCGGATGACTCCGTGGGTGTTCCTGGTTCAGCCGTACCTGCTGCATTGCCTCCGTTATTGGAGTTCCCACTGCAGCCGCTTAGTGCGGTTGTTACCAGCAGAATGGTCGTCCCTAGCAGGAGTGCGGACTTTCTTCCCAGCTTATGATGTGTTCTCATGTGTAGCCCCCCGAATGTTTAATGTATCATAAATGGCGCTGGCGGCTTAGCCTTTGACCGCACCAATTATAATTCCTTTGACGAAGAATCTCTGGAAAATCGGATATACCAGCAAAATTGGCGCGACTACGATAATGGTAACGGTCATGCGGATGGAGGTAGAGGTCTGCTTGGTCGCCAGAGTTGCCATTGCGGTTGATCCTGAATTCTGCAGATTGACCATGGTCGACAAAGAGCTCGCCTGATTGATGTAGTTATACAGAATGAACTGTAAGCTGTACAGCTTACTGTCCGTCACCAGCAGCAGCGTATCCTGGAAGGAGTTCCACTGGTTGACCGCCGAGAAAATGGCAACGGTTGCAAGGATCGGCTTGCTGATCGGCAGAATGACTTTGTAAAAGATGGTGAAGATGCCTGCGCCGTCAATACTGGCCGCCTGCTGCAGCTCCTTCGGTGTCGCTTCTACGAAGGTTTTGACCAGGATAATGAAGAACGGAGCGACCACGGACGGAAGAACATAAGCCAGGAAGTTGTCCGTCAGATGCAGCGATCTCATGGTCAGATACCAGGGGATGATCCCGGCATTGAAGAACATGGTGATGATAGTGAAGCGGTACCAGAACTTTTTGCCCCACATATCCTCCTGGGCGAACATGAATCCAAGGAAGGCTGAGGCGCCGACTGTGAGCAGCGTACCGATCACGGTTCTGGCGAGGGAGATCATGAACGCATTGCCGAGCCCCGGGATTTTGAACACATCGATATAGTTCTGGAAATGAATCCCCTTAGGCCAGAAGATAATTTCGCCCTTCGCACTGAGATCATTCGCGCTGATCGTATTGATAATGATCGAATAGAACGGATAGACGCAGAGGAAGGCGAACAGGGAGAACAGGATATAAATGACGGTGGAAATGATTTTGTCGGTGGTGCTGACCCGCATTTTGACCGTTTTTTTGGTGATGTCGATCTCCCGGGTGTTTGGCGTAAGACTGGTCTGGTTGTCACTCATACAATGCCCTCTCCTCTCAGCATTTTGGACAGCCCGTTCACCGAAAAGAGAAGCACCACGCTGATCACACTCTTCAGCATACTGATCGCAACGGAGACGGAATAGCTGCCGCCGCCCATGGCGAGATTATACACATACAGATCGAGAACCTGAATTGTGTCCTTGTTAAACGCATTCTGGAAGACAAAATACTGCTCCAGCCCGTTGTTCAGGAAGCTGGCAATCTGAAGCATCAGCAGGACGAAGTAGGTTGGCATCATGCTTGGCAAAACGACATGGCGGATCACCTGCATCCGGGTAGCACCGTCCACATAAGCCGCTTCATACAGCGATTCGTCGATGCCCATGATAGCCGCGATATACAGGATGGCCGACCAGCCAAGTGTCTTCCAGGTAGCCCAGGCCCACATCGTCCACCAGACATGCTCCGAGCTCTGCAGGAACATTGTTGGAGAATCGGACAGACCTGTCATATGCAGGAAGCCGTTGACCATTCCCTCACTGGAGAACATGGAGAAGGCGAGGGAGTACACAAGCACCCAGCTGATGAAGTTCGGCAGCGTGGTGACAGTCTGAATGAATTTGCGGAACCGTACCGCCTTGATCTCGGTCAGGAAGATGGCGAAGATCATCGGGAGCCAGGAGAACAGGATACCCAGCCCGCTGATGCCGAAGGTATTCCAGATGACCTGCATCAGCTGGTCAATCTTGACCTGATTCTCAACCAGGGAATGGAACCATTGGAAGCCGACGAACTCGGATTTGGATAACGGGATAGGCGGGGTGTAATCAAAGAAGGCATATACCCATCCATAGAGCGGATAGTAGGCAAACACAGCAAGTAAAATCATAAAGGGAGAAATGTAAAGGAATTTCCGGAAAGAATTGCTTCTCATGCTCTGGCTGCGCATTGTTTCACTCCTCATCTTATTCTCTTTGTGTAATTGCTTCCTTGAAGCTAAGCCGAGGCTAGCAATTCCTTAGATCTAGGCTGTCCTGTCATCCCCCTTCTTGCAAAAGCAATGTCAATTCCCTGACGGGTCTGCTGCTTGAATATCCCCGGGCCCCTCTTTATTGATAACGCTTTCATGTATGAAACTATAATAAATTATCGGTTATCTTCTAACAATGACCGATCCTCATCAAATATTGATCTATTGTCAGGTCAAATCTGCATTTGACCTTCGGCTAACAGGCCGGGAGGGGGAAGGGGTAGGGACAGACAACGCAGTTTGAAAAAGGATAAATCCATGGGAGGGGAATGCGGAGAGTAAGGGGGCACGTGAGGGCGATGAAGGGATTAGGCAAATGTGGGCGGTTGGGCCGGATGTTGAGGCGGATGAGCGGCCCGGTGCGCAACAGTAGTGGAACGTTACAAATATCGCACCCGCCACCCCTGCCGTCTCCGTCATTTCCGCCACCCCCTCGGCTCCCACGCCTCAGGCCGTGACGAAGCACTGCTTGCGGTATTCGTTCGCGCTGGTTCCCGTGTAGGCTCTGAACTTCTTATAGAACCAGTCAATTTCGGTATAGCCGACCGCGTCGGCAATCTCGTAGATCCTCATATCGGTTGTCGCAAGCAAGCGCTTGGCCTTCTCCATACGCTGCTGCAGCAGATAATCGTTGAAGGACATCTGCTCCTGCTGCTTGAATTTCTGCCCGAGATAGGCGCAATTGAATTTCAGGGAATCGGCAATTTGCTTAAGCGTAATATTGCGATGGAGCTGTTCCTCCACGAACTCCTTGATGGTGCTGACGATCGGGCAGGGGGAGGCAGGCTCTCTGTGAATCACCGTCCGGTGAACCGCTTGTACCGGTGAAGAGGCTTTTCCCGTGGCAAGCAGCCCCTTCTTTACCGCCTCCAGGCTTCTGCCCAGCTCTGCCGGATCAACCGGATCAGTCAGGTAATCGCTTACATTATACAAAAGCGCTTGGCGCGCCAGCCCGAAATCCCCGCTACCTCCAAGAAGAATTACCGGGACGGCGCTCTCCTTCCTAATCTGTGCGCACACATTCATCCCCGCCGTATGGGCACCTCTGATATTCAGTAGCACCAGTGAGATGTTCTCCCTGCGGATCAGCCGCGGAATATCGGACGAATAATCAGCTTCCGCCTGTACGATGAAATCCGTGAACCGGTTTTCTGCTATATAAGAAGCGGTCTCCCGCACTTGGGCGTTCCGCTCTACACACAAGATTCTGTACAACATCAAGACCCCGCTTTCCTGAGAAGTTAAGGCTGCCTGTATTCATTATGTGCAAGAAAAGGAAGCGCTACAATGTGCAATTCTTGCGCCAGGCTCCATTTGTTTACCTCATCGGTTTGCAGTTTCCCGGCGGATAAAGGCTTCCGGCCCCGACCTATAATTTGACAGGTGAACACCTGAAATCAGACGGGTTGCTGCCTGAAAATGTAAGCGCTAAACTTTCGAGGTAAGTCAATCAAACTTGGGGGGACACAAAATGCGGGCAAAAAAAAGCAAAGTAATGTCAGTATTCATCAGCTTGTTGTTAGTGGCTGCAACGACGGCATGTGGCGGAGGCGGAAACAGCGGGAACGCCGGAGGCGGGGCTACGGCCGCGCCGGCGGCTACAGAGGCGCCAGTAGCTGAAGCAACACCGGAAGCTACTCCGACTGCAGAGCCAAGCAACGCTACGCCGGAGATGGATTTCGATATGGGCGGCCGGACGATCAAGATTGTCTCCTGGTGGGATATGACCATTCCCGAGGACAACCCGGACAATATCCAGCGCGCGAAGAATCTGAAGGAGCTGATGGCGAAGCATAACTTTAAGGTGGAATATGTGGCGCTTGACTACGGCGAATACCAGAAGAAGGTTGTCGCTTCCCTGGTTGCCGGCGAGCCCCTTGGAGATATCGTGCGGATGGGCAAGGGCTATATGATTCCGGTGCTGACCAAGCAGGATCTGTTCTGGCCGGTGGACGAGTACACGAAGAATGAGAATGCCTTCAACCAGCGGATGACCACCGAATTCTCGCAATACAACGGCCGCGGCTACGGCTTCTCGGAGAATTCGGGCAACCTGATCAGCGGGATTTTCTACAACCGTACCCTGATGAAGAAGCTGGGCATGAAGCCGTTGCAGGAGTATGTGAACGAGGACAACTGGAACTGGGAGACCTTCACCCAAGTGGCCAAAGAAGCGAACAAGGATACAGATAACAACGGGAAACTTGATGTCTGGGGTCTGGCCTCCGGCGGCTTCCTGGAAATGGCGATGGCCTCCAACGAGACCGATCTGACCATTGAAGACAAACAAAACCTCGATGATCCCAAGCTGCTGGAGGTATTCAAGTTCATCTCCAAGCTGGGTGCAGAGAAGGTAGCCCGGCCGACCGAAGGCGGGGACTGGCAGGAACCGGCGCAGTTCTTCCGCCAGGGGAACACGCTGATGTATGCGGGAGCAGATTATGAGGCAAGCGGCTTCAAGACGGATATGAAGGATTATGATATCGGCTTTGTTCCTTTTCCCAAAGGGCCTAATGCTACCGAATACCACAGTGTGGAATCCGCTGTCCAGTTCCTGACTATCCCGAAGAAGGCCGAGAATCCGGAGCAGCTGATGTATATCTGGGAGAAAATCAACGACATCGAGTCGATCTACGATTATCCGAAGCAGGCTTCGCTGGAGAGCACCTACGACAACGAGGATGATATCAACAACGCGAAGATGGTAGAGGGCGGAATGCTGCTCACGAACCACAATACCTTCTCGACCATGCCGTACTACGAGATGATTGACGAGCTGAAGAAGGGAACCTCAGCCTCTACGGTGATTGAGAAGTACAAGGCTAAGGTTCAGGCATCGGTAGACGCAGTCTACAAAAATTAACCGGATACCCGGTATGGTCAACAGTCCCCGGCTGGCTGCAGGTGCGAGCCCGGCGGACTGTTGTTCCATTAACCATGATCCATCGCTTAAGGGGAGGAGAACGTTGAATATTCGACACAGGAACATAGCGGTTATATTGGTGGTCATCCTGCTGGCCGGGGCAGTGTGGCTATATACTTCCTCAGGGCAGCCAGTCCATTCCGATTCTCCGGGGACCGGCACATTTACCGCCGTCTCCAGCGACCCGGCGGAAGGCAGCTATGAAGCTTATCTGCAGCAGCATGGGGACGCCAGCCGCCCGGACCGGGTGATCCGCATTGAGGGTGAGGATTATGCGGGAACCGAAGGTGAGGGCTTTGAGGTGAAGGCACAGCTGGAAGGGCTGGACGGTTCGGCTGTTATTACTCCGGAAGCAGGAACGATTTCCTGGGAGGTGCCGGTAACGGATGCCGGACTATATAACATCCGGGTTCACTACTACCCGGTAGAAGGCAAAAGCTCGGCAATCGAGCGTTCCCTTGCCATTAACCGGCAGACCCCGTTCAAAGGCGCGGACACGCTGCTGTTCGACCGGGTCTGGGGCAACCGCGAGGCTGAGATCAAGCGGGATGACCGCGGCAATGACCTCCGTCCCCGGCAGGTCGAGCAGCCGGTATGGCAGACTACGGTGGTCAAGGACAGTGAAGGCTTCTATGAGGAGCCTTACGCCTTCTATCTGGAGCAGGGGACGCAGACCTTGTCGCTGACCGCGCTGCGTGAGCCGATGGCGATTGATTACATCGAGCTGTTCCAGGACCGCAAGGTACGGTCTTATGCGGAGGCCAGACAGGAATATGAAGCCAAAGGGCTGCAGCCGGTAACGGAGCCTTATGTGGAGGTCCAGGCTGAAGCGGCGTCCGCCAAATCCTCGCCTACCTTATATCCGTTAGCCGACCGCTCCAGTCCGGCGGTGGTGCCTTACCATGTCTCGAACCTCAGAATCAACACGATCGGCGGGGTGAACTGGAAGCTGCCCGGCCAATGGATTGAATGGGAGATTGAGGTTCCCGAGGACGGCTTGTACCACATTGCGCTGAAGGAGCAGCAGAACCAGCTCCGGGGTGTATATGCGAACCGCAGTCTGACGATCGACGGTGAATACCCGTTCACAGAGATGAAGCAGATCCGCTTCAATTACAGTCCCGGCTGGCAGATGAATGTGCTGGGCGGAGAGGAGCCTTATCTGTTCCACCTTACGCAAGGGAAGCACAAGCTGAGACTGACGGTCACGCTGGGCGATATTGCCCCGCTGGTCCGTACGATCCAGTCCAGCGTCCTGACGTTGAATGAGATGTACCGCAATATTCTGGCGATCACCTCCAACAACCCGGACAAATTCCGCGATTACCAGCTGGAGAAGCGGCTGCCGGAGATGACCAAGGTCTTCCGCGAGCAGGCGGAGACGATCCGCAGTGTAGGCGAATATCTGGAGCAGGCAACCGGAGAACGCAGCGACAAGGTGTCGATTCTGTACTCTATGGTAACCCAACTGGAGGATATGGCAGAACATCCCGATACGGTCGCCAAGCGGCTCGTGGCCTTCAAGACGAATGTCGGCGGACTCGGCACATGGATTCTGACCGTGCAGGAGCAGCCGCTGACACTGGATTCCCTGATTGTATCGGCGCCTGGCAAGAAGCTTCCGCGCGCGCAGGCTACCTGGTTCCAGAAGATCAAGCATGAGCTGGGTGCGTATACGGCATCCTATTCTGCCGATTACGACAGCATCGGCAACGTGACGAAGAGCCAGAAGGCGATAGAGGTCTGGATCTCCACCGGGCGGGATCAGGCCCAGGTAATGAAGAGCATGATCGACGACACATTTACGCCGGATACGGGGATCTCTGTCTCGCTGAGGCTGGTGCCTCCGAACATTCTGCTGCCCGCCACTCTGGCCGGCGAAGGGCCGGATGTCGCGATGCAGATCGGTGAGGACCTTCCCGTCAACTACGCGATGCGCAAAGCCTCGGCCGACCTGTCCCAATTCCCTGGCTTCGGGGAGGTGGCTAACCGGTTCCGGGACAGTGCGCTGACGCCTTACAAGTACAACGGAAGCGTCTACGGGCTGCCGGAGCAGCAGATCTTCCCGATGCTGTTCTACCGGAAGGATATTCTCCAGGAGCTTGGCCTGGAGCCGCCAACCACCTGGGAGGAGGTCTACAATGTCGTCTCTGTGCTGCAGCGGCATAACCTGGAGTTCTATCTTCCGCTGGAGGATACGTTGAACAATGCAACGCTGGTGCCGAATGCGGCCTTCACCATGCTCCTCTACCAGAACGGCGGCCAGCTCTATACGGATGACCAGAAGCGGAGCGCGCTGAACTCGGAGACCTCCATGAGTGAATTTAACAAGTGGACCCAGTTCTATACCAATTACAAGTTCCCGGTGAAGGTGGACTTTCCGAACCGCTTCCGTACAGGCGAGATCCCGATCGGAATCGCCGATTACACCATCTATAACAGCCTGACGGTGATGGCGCCCGAAATCCGCAACCTGTGGGAATTCGCGGTGGTGCCGGGAACACCGAAGGCGGACGGCACCGTGGATCACAGTGTAGCCAGCCATACGACCGGTGTCATGATGCTGGAGAATGCCAAGGATAAGGATTCGTCCTGGGAATTCATGAAGTGGTGGACGGATAAGGATACCCAGGTCCAGTACGGCCGGGAAATGGAAGGTCTGATGGGTGCAGCAGCACGTTATCCGACCGCCAATATTGCCGCCCTGGAGGAATTGCCGTGGCCGGTGAAGGATTACAAGCAGCTGGAGAGCCAGTGGGAGTGGGTGAAGGGCAATCCGCAGGTGCCGGGCGGCTACTTCACAGGCAGACATCTGGATAATGCGTTCCGCAAGGTGATCAACGGGAACGTTAATCCGCGCGAGGCCCTGTCGGATTATCTGATCTACATTAACGATGAAATTCAGATCAAACGGAAGGAATTCAAACTTCCTTATTAGGTTGGAGGCTGTAAGCTGATGGTACAAATCCAGAATACCACTGAACCAGCCTTACAAGGGCTGGCCGGCGGACCCCGGAGGGAGTCCCGCCTGGCGCTTTTATGGAAAGATATCAAGAAGAGCAAGCATTACTATATCATGATGAGTCCCTATATGATCATCTTCTTCCTGTTCACGGTGATCCCGGTGGTTATCTCCTTCGGGCTGAGCTTCTTCTACTTCAACATGCTGGAGACGCCGCGGTTCGTTGGCTGGGAGAACTATTCCCGGCTGCTGCTGGGCGATGATGTGTTCATGATTGCGCTGAAGAACACCTTCCTGTTCGCAGTCATCACAGGTCCGCTGAGCTATATCGCCTGCTTCCTGTTCGCCTGGCTGATCAATGAATTATCGCCCTTTGTCCGGGCGCTGATGACGCTGGTCTTCTATGCGCCTTCGATCTCAGGCAATGTGTTCTTCATCTGGCTGATCGTCTTCTCGGGCGACAGCTACGGCTACCTCAACGGCTTCCTGATGAAGATCGGGGTGCTGCTGGAGCCGATTATATGGCTGCAGAATGAGAAGTATATCCTGGCGATTATCATCATCGTTCAGCTCTGGCTGAGTCTTGGCACCAGCTTCCTGGCGTTCATCGCCGGACTGCAGACCGTGGACCAGTCGCTGTTTGAGGCGGCGGCGATGGACGGGATCAAGAACCGCTGGCAGGAGCTGTGGTTCGTCACGCTGCCGTCCATGCGCCCGCAGCTCATGTTCGGCGCGGTGATGCAGATTACGGCATCGTTCGCGGTCGCGGAGGTCTCGATCGCGCTGGCCGGGTTCCCGAGCGTCAACTACGCGGGACATACCGTTGTCACCCATCTGATGGACTACGGGACGCTCCGCTTCGAGATGGGCTATGCCTCAGCCATCGCGACCATTCTCTTCGGCATCATGCTCGGCACGAATATGATGACCCAGAAGCTGCTGCGAAAGGTGGGTGAATGACCCTGTATACAAGAGTAATCGGGGCACTTCGACCCCCCAAAAGACTGAACCGTTCCTTCGCCGTCAGCTTCATGCTGTTCGCCCTGCTGCTGGCCTTCGGCTCGTTCATGATTCTGCCGCTGGTCTACGCGGTGAACAATGCCTTCAAGCCGCTGGATGAGCTGTTCATCTTCCCGCCGAGATTCTTCGTGCGCAACCCGACGCTGGAGAACTTCACCGATCTGGCGGTCATCATGGGCAATTCATGGGTGCCGTTCACCCGATATGTGGCGAACACTCTGCTGATCACCCTGGTGGGAACGGCCGGGCATATCCTGCTCGCCTCGGCTGCGGCTTATCCGCTGGCCAAGTTCCGGTTCCCGGGCTCCGGGATGCTGTTCAAAATCGTCGTGCTCTCGCTGATGTTCTCGCCGCATGTAACGGCGATTCCCAACTATCTGGTCATGTCACAGCTTGGCTGGATCAATACCCAGGCGGCGATTATCGTGCCTTCGCTGGCGTTCTCGCTGGGCCTGTTCCTGATGAAGCAGTTCATGGAGCAGATTCCGGATGCGCTGATTGAAGCAGCTAAGATCGACGGGGCGAATGAGTACCGTGTGTTCTGGCAGATCGTAATGCCCAATGTGAAGCCGGCCTGGCTTACGCTCATGATCCTGCAATTTCCGGCGCTGTGGGGTACAGATGGCGGGAACTTCATCTACAGCGAGAACCTGAAGACACTGCACTATGCGCTCAGCCAGATTATCCAGGGCGGGATTGCCCGGGCCGGGGTTGGGGCAGCGGTTGCGCTGCTGCTGATGACTGTGCCGATCCTGTTGTTCATTATTTCACAGAGCAGCGTCATCCAGACGATGGCTACATCCGGGATGAAAGAGTAGAGAGGGGGAACAGTGACAATGGTCGCAAGGAAAAATAAGCTGAAAGCCGGCCTGCTGGCCTTGTGCTGCCTGGTCAGCCTGGGCCTTGGCTCAGAGCCGGCCTCGGCGGAGAGCGCAGCCCCCTCCTACAATTATTCCTACTGGGGGGATAATGTGGCGGCTCCTTCCGCTTACGAGGCAGTGACGCTGATCACGGGGGTAAGCTCCGGTGCAGGCGGGTTCAATAACCCGCAGGATCTTCAGGTTACGCCGGATAAAGAGACCTATGTGCTGGATACGGGCAATAACCGGTTTGTGGTGCTGGACCAGAATTATCAGGCGTTCCAAACGGTGGATTCCTTCCAGCTGAACGGTAAGACGGAGCAGTTCAATAATCCGCAAGGGATCTATGTGACGAAGCAGAAGGAGGTCTATGTTGCGGATACGGGCAACAAGCGGATCATCCATTTCGATAGCAAGTATAACGTAGCAGGGGTGATTGAGGCCCCGAAATCCGAGCTCCTGCCGGCGAACTTTGAATTCCAGCCGGTCCGCATAGCTGTAGATCAGGCAGACCGCATCTATGTAATGTCTGCCGGCGTGTTCGACGGCTTCATGGAATTCAGCGCCGACGGCGTGTTCAAATCGTTCACCGGGGCGAACCGGGTGCGTGTCGATGCGGTGGAATACTTCTGGAAATCCATCTCCACCAAGGCGCAGCGGGAGCAGATGGTCATGTATACCCCGACTGAATTTACCAATCTGGATATCAATGATGAAGGCTTCCTGTACGCTACGAACGGTGACGAATTCGGCGATCCGATCAAGAAGCTGAATGCACAGGGGGCAGACATTCTGCGGCGGGAGGGCTACTTCAAGCCCATCGGCGACCTGATGTATAACACGCGCTCGGGCGGCGCTCCGCGCCTGATCGATATCGATGTGAGCGACAGCGAGATTTATTCGGTGCTGGATGCCAGCCGGGGCCGCATTTTCACGTACAACGGGGACGGTTATCTGATGTACATCTTCGGCGGCATCGGCAACCGTCTCGGCGAATTCAACACGCCGGTGGCGATTGAACACAATGGTGACGATGTTCTGGTGCTGGATCAGGCGCTGGGCGAGATCACGTTATTCCAGACCACCGAATACGGCAGACTGCTGAACAGTGCGGTCAGAAGCTACTACAGCGGCGATGAGGAAGAGGCCTACCGGCAATTCAGCGAGGTGGTGAATCTGAACGCCAACATGGAATACGCCTATTCGGGCATCGGCAAGGCTTATCTGCGCAAGGGAGAATACAAGGAGGCGGCCGCTTATTTCAAGCGCAGCATGGACCGCATCAATTATTCCAAGGCCTTTCTGCTGTACCGGAAGGAAGTGCTGCGCGGGCAGTTCTCCACGATCATGACCGCGGCGATTACGCTGGTAATCCTGTGGCTGGGCCTGAGAGTGTACAGGTCAATGAAGGCCAGAAAGAAGGTTGAGCTCCATTGAACAGAGAAGTGCTGCAACATCCGCTGTACGTGATGGTTCATCCTTTTAACGGATACTGGGACCTCAAATATGTACGCAGTCAAAAAACAAGCCTGATGCTGTCCTTCGGCATCCTGTTTATGCTGATTCTCACCAATATCCTGGGCAGCCAATACAGCGGCTTCCTGGTGAATATGAATAATCCCAGATATCTGAACAGCCTGCTGGAAGCGGTCTATGTGCTGGTTCCGGTGCTCTTCTGGTGTGTAGCGAACTGGTCGCTGACTACGCTGATGGACGGAGAGGGGAAGTTTGCGGAGATTTTCATCACCACCTGCTTCGCGCTGCTTCCGATCGTGCTGATCAATTTCCCGTGGATCTGGATCAGTAATTTCATCTCTGCGCAGGAGAGCTCGTTCTATTACTTTTTCAAAAATTTCGCCGTGATCTGGTCGGGTCTGCTGCTGTTCGTGGGCATTATGACGGTGCACCAGTTCACGCCGGGGAAGACGGTAGGGACGATCCTGCTTACTGTAGTGGCCATGGCATTCATGGCGTTCCTGACCCTGCTGTTCTTCAGTCTGTTACAGCAGATGATTGTATTCGTCTCAACCATATACCAAGAAATTGTCTTGAGGAGATAGGAAGGAGGACCGGGAATGAGGAAGCCGTTAACCATGCTGCTCTCGATTCTCTTGAGTATAAGTGTGCTGGCGGGCTGCTCATCATCAAGCCCGAGCAGCGGAGCCGCCGGACATGAGCCGGATCTGGAGCTAACCTTCACGGACGGCAGCAGCCTGACCTCTGCCTTCACGGACCCGCTGGCCGGCGGCATGAAGGGGGTGCTTGCGAATGGGCAGCTCCGGCTGTTCATGGATGAAGCGACAGGAGGCATCGCGGTACAGAACCAGGCGGACGGAGAGCTGTGGTACAGCAATCCGCCTGAGCGTGAAGCCGATGCCCAGGCCACCGGGGATAACAAGGACCTGCTGTCCGCACAGCTTAAGCTGGATTTCTACAATAATCTGGGACAGGTCAGCTCTGTCAATTCGTATACAGACAGCGTAGCCCACAAGCAAATGAAGTTCGAACAGACGCCGGAGGGCGTCAAGGTCCTCTACCAGTTCGGAACCACCGCCAGAACAGCGGAGGATCTGCCGCAGGTGATGGGCAAGGACCGGTTCGAGGAGAAAATTATGAGCAAGATGGATAAGACCGGTCAGCGGACGATGAAGATTGCCTACACCTTCGATGAGGAGAAGGGGGTCTATAAGCGCAACGATGAAGCGCTGAAGGGGCTTCAACTGGAACGGACGCTGAAGGGCTTCGAGGAAGCGGGCTACACGGACGAGGATCTGCAGCAGGATATCACCGAGAACAGCCTGAGCCAGACGAAGCCGGTGCCGCGCATTTTCCAGCTCGCCATCGAATATTCCCTTGACGGGGATCAATTGGTCGTTAAGGTTCCGACTGCGGATATCCGCTATCCCGCAGATTATCCGGTGAATGATATCTCTGTCCTAAGCTTCATGGGCGCAGGGGGGAACAAGGAGTCCGGCTCGATCCTGGTGCCGGACGGCTCCGGCGCGCTGATTCACTTCAATAACGGCAAGACCCGGTATCCGGCCTACAAGCAGGCCGTGTACGGCAAAGACGGGACCACCGAAACAACGGATGCTTATGCCCAGCAGCAGGAGGCCAAGCTGCCGGTGTTCGGCCTGATCCGGGAGAAGGGCGCAATGCTGGGGATTATTGAGCAGGGAGCCCCGTTCGCTACGATCAACGCCGATATCAGCGGCAGATTGAACGGCTATAACTACGTATATCCAAGCTTCACGCTGCTGGCCAAAGGGGATGTTACCCTGTCGTCAAGCGAGCAGAACCGCTCCCTGCCGAGATTCCAGCAGGAGCCGCCCAAGACGGACTATGTGATCCGTTACGCCTTCCTGAGCGGAGAAGAGGCGTCTTATCCGGGCATGGCGCGTTATTACCAGAAGTATCTGGTGGAACGCGGCGGTCTGCCGGAAGCGCAAGCAGCAGAGGGCCAGGATTCCCCGGGAAATACTCCCTTCTATCTGGAGCTGGTAGGCGGAATTACGAAGACCAAGCATGTGCTGGGCATTCCGTATCAATCTCTGGAGCCGCTGACCACCTTCGATGAAGCGCAGCAGATTCTAGGGCAGATGAAGGAGCAGGGCATTGACAATATCCGGCTGAAATATGCCGGCTGGTTCAACCGGGGATTGGATCATAAGGTCCCGGACCGCCTCTCTGTGGACAAAGCGCTGGGCGGCAGCAAAGGGCTGGAGAAGCTGGCGGCATTCGCCAGAGAGCAGGGCATCCAGCTGTATCCCGATGTAGCGCTGCTGCGGGCGAACCAGCCATCAGGCTTCAAGATTAACAAGGAGGCTTCCCGGATGCTCAGTGAGATTCCGGCGGCCGTCTATCCGTACAATATGGCTCTGAACCGGCGGGACCGCTCCTACACGCCTGCCTATATTATTTCGCCCTCCCGAGTGGGCGGGTATGTCGATGATACGCTGAAGGGAATCGCACCTTACCAGACCGGCGGGATCTCCCTGAGAGACATGGCCGACCAGCTGAACAGCGATTTCCGCAAGAATCATGAGATCGACCGTGCCGCCTCCGAGCAGATCTCGGTGCAGTCGCTGGAGAAGATCGCCGGGCAGTCCCTGCGCATTCTCGCGGACGGCGGCAATGCCTATGCGCTGCCGTACCTCTCTGACATTACGGAGGCTCCGGTATCGAGCAGCCGCTTCAAGCTGGAGGATGAGGAGATTCCGTTCTATCCGATGGTGGTGCGGGGGTATGTGAATTACACCGGCAAGCCCTTTAACCTGTCTACGTTCACCAGCCCAAGGCAGTATGTCCTGAAGAGCCTGGAATACGGTTCCGGCCTGTATTATGAATGGATTCATGCGCCGAACCACAAGGTGAAGGACACGGACTTCGATTACCTGTATGCGGTCAACTATGAGCAGTGGCTGAGCCAGGCTGCCGGGATGTATAAGGAAGTGAACGGGGTAATGAAGCAGGTCCAGAACCAGCGGCTGACCGGGCATGAGAAGCTGGCAGAGGGTGTCTACAAAAGCACCTATGAGGGCGGCATGTCCGTCATCGTCAATTACAACCGGACCCCTGTCACTGCCGAAGGCCGGACGGTTGAAGCCGAAAGCTATATTACGGGTGGTGAGCAATCTTGAAATCCCTACTGAGACTGGACCGCAGATCTTATAACCAGCAGAAAGCGTTAATGGGCTTCTTCTATGTGCTGCCCTGGCTGCTGGGCTTCATCTTCTTCTTCCTGGTCCCGCTGCTGTCCTCTCTGCGCTACAGCCTAAGCTCGGTGCAGGCGAATTCCGACGGTCTGATTATTCATTTCAGCGGGCTGAAGAACTACATTGAGGCGCTTACGGTGAACACCGAATTCAACCGCACGCTGGCCGATGCCATCTTGAATATGGTCATCAATGTGCCGCTGATCGTCATCTTCAGCCTGTTCCTGGCGGTGCTGCTGAACCAGAAGTTCATCGGCAGATCACTGGCCCGCTCGATCTTTTTCCTGCCGGTTATTCTGGCATCGGGCGTCATTCTGAGTCTGGAGAGCACCAGCCTGATCCAGGCCGTCAACGAACAGAATGCTGGAGCCGGGGCCATCCGGGGATTGGGTACCTTCGAGCTGGAGGGGCTGATGCTGGATGCGGGCTTAAGCGAATGGGTGGTTAATTATCTGACCAGCGCCGTAAGCCGCATCTACAGCATTGTCAGCCAGTCGGGTGTGCAGATTCTCATCTTCCTGGCCGGCATTCAGACGATCTCGCCGCAGCTCTATGAAGCTTCCAAGATGGAGGGGGCGACCGGCTATGAAGCGTTCTGGAAGATCACCTTTCCCATGGTCAGTCCGCTGATTCTGGTGAACACGATCTATACCATTATCGATTCCTTCTCCAACAACACTATGACCGACCTGATCCGGGAGACCGGCTTCACCCAGTTCAATTTCGGTCTCAGCTCGGCGATGGCCTGGCTGTATTTCGCAGCGGTTGCGCTGATTCTGGCCGTCAGCAGCTATCTGATCTCAAGGAAGGTCTTCTACTATGATTAAAAGGGGGATGGGACTATTGCATGCGAACCGCCTGGTGTCGCTGGAACGCTGGAAGAAATGGATATGGTCCTTCGTGCGGCTGACGCTGATTGCCGGCCTGTCGTTCGTCATTCTCTATCCGGTGCTTCAGAAGATCTCCACAGCCTTCAAGGATAAAAGCGATCTGTATTCGCCCATCGTTGTCTGGCTTCCCGAGCATTATACGCTCGATAATTTCATCAAAGCGATCGGGATTATGGATTACTGGCAGGCTCTGCTGAACACGTTCACCCTGTCGGCGCTGACCACACTGCTGACCGCCATGTCCTGCGCCCTCGCCGGATACGGCTTCGCCCGGCTGAAGTTCAAGGGCAGCCAGCTGCTGTTCGCCTGCGTCATCCTGACGATCCTGGTTCCGCCGATTACGATTCTGATTCCGGTCTACCTGAACCTGAAGGACTTCAGCCTGATGGGGCTGATTCCGCTCTTGACCGGCGGCAAATCAGTGAATCTGCTGAACACCTACTGGCCGTTCATCCTGACGTCGGCGACCGCCAACTCGCTGAAGGCCGGGCTGTATATCTTCATCTTCCGGCAATTCTTCAGGGGGATACCGAAGGAGGTGGAGGAAGCGGCTTATATCGACGGAGCGGGCGTGGGCAAGACCTTCTTCCGCATTATGCTGCCGAACGCGATTCCTTCCATCGTTACCGTACTGCTCTTCTCGTTCGTGTGGCAGTGGAACGACAGCTTCTTCACCACCACCTACCTGACCTCAAGCAAGGTTATGGCGACCCAACTGGGCTCGCTACCGTATAACCTGCAGATTATGCTGGAGGACGGTGCCAATTCCAAGGCCGATCCGTTCTACCTGAGCATGGTGCAGGATACCGGGATTCTGCTGGCGATTCTGCCGCTGATGATCATCTACCTGTTCGTGCAGCGGTACTTCGTGGAGAGCATTGAGCGTACCGGCATTGTCGGTTAACCATATCATTAAGTTCATCAAGAGAGGGAGAGGATGACTGTGACCCATAACGGCAGACACAGGCTCCCGGCCAGGCTGGCCCGGAGCCTGGTCTTCGCCGCAGCGCTGCTGTGGCTGTCCGGCTGCTCGGGTCCGGGGGCTGCGGAGGTTCCCGCGTCCCCCGGGCCGCAGGAGAGCGCAGCCGGGGGGACGATGGCACCGGCTGCCACTGCTGCCACTGCGGAGGCTTCCCCCGCTGCTTCAGCAGAACCGGCGGCGGAGCCTGCGGTGCAGGCTGATCTTAAGCCGCTGGCGGCGGCCTATGCCGGTTACTTCCCGGTCGGCGCTGCGATTGAGCCGGAGCAGACGGAGGGCCAGACGGCAGAGCTGCTGAAGCAGCAGGTCAACTGGCTGGTGGCCGAGAATGCCATGAAGCCGGATGCGCTCGCGCCTGCGGAGGGGAGCTACACCTGGGAGCGGGCGGACCGCATTGTGGCTTTTGCGAAGGAGAACGGCATGGGGCTGCGCTTCCATACGCTGGTGTGGCACAGCCAGACGCCGGAGTGGTTCTTCCGGGATGAAGCGGGCGGCGCGATGGCGGAGGAGACCGATCCGGCGAGACGGGAGGCCAACAAGAAGCTGCTGCTGAAGCGGCTGGACCGCTATGTCACCGCTGTGGTCAGCCGTTACAAGCAGGATATCACCTCCTGGGATGTCGTGAACGAGGTCATTGAGCCGGGGGACCCGGACGGGATGCGGGCCAGCAGCTGGTACAAGATTACCGGCACCGGCTTCATCGAGACAGCCTTCAAGGCAGCCCGCAAGGCCGGGGGGCCGGATATTAAGCTGTACATCAATGATTACGGCACTGACAACCCGGAGAAGCGGGACCGGCTATACGAGCTGGTCAAGGAGCTGCTGGAGAAGGGGGTGCCGATTGACGGCGTCGGACATCAGACCCATATCAATCTGGAGTATCCTCCGGTAGAGAGCATTATAGAATCCATGGACAAGTTCCATACCCTTGGACTCGACAATCAGATTACGGAGCTCGATATGAGCCTCTACGTCTATAACGATCTTAGCGATGTAGGCCCGGAGGTTCCCGCCGATATTCTGCAGCGGCAGGCCGAGCGGTACGGAGAATTATTCACTGCGCTGCGGGCGCGCAAGGAGCTGCTCAGCGGGGTGATGTTCTGGGGCATTGCCGATGACCATACCTGGCTGAGCACCTTCCCGGTGGCCCGTACCGAGGCGCCGCTGCTGTTCGACAAGCAGCATCAGGCCAAGCCGGCGTTCCGTGCAGTTACGGAGTTCTAATCAGATTCCTGAACGGATGATTGCCCCTATTAATAACCATATTTATAACCATATTCCCAAGAAGTAAAGAACGGGTAAGCCAATCAAGAGATGGACCTTACAATTCCTTTTGCTTTGCCTGAATAATATAATATTCCGGTATTTATATTCCTGCAAAGTGAGGTTGCAACTGGTGCCCATAACAATCAAGAACCGAATGGTCTGGACTGCCGCAGTATGTCTGGCTGTACAACTGCTGACCGCTTGTGAGAGGAGTGACGGCCTTGCCGCGCCTTCTCCGTTCCCGGATGCCGGGAGCGGAGGAGCGCCGCTCTACGGTGAGCCTGGGCTGAGCAAGTACGATCCGCCGATCGGGCTCTCGTTCGTGCGGGAGAATAATGATGCCCTTGAAGAGCTGCTGAAGGAATTGCCGGGGGAGACGCTGGAGCATAACCGCTGGACCGACCTGTATGAAGAGGTGCTGGGCATCCGCATCACCTATGACTGGACCGAATGGAGCTCTATTTACTCCCGCAAGCTGGGGGTCTCTCTGGCTTCGCGTGAAATCCCGGATATTGTGCGGGTCAACGCTGCACAGCTTCGGGTGCTCAGCAATGAAGGGCTGATTCAGGATTTAACCAGTGTCTACGACAACTATGCTACTCCATTAACCCGCAAGGTGCTGGGCGAAGAAGGCAGCGGTCCCTTCGATACAGCGACAATTGGCGGCAAGCTGATGGCGATTCCTGAGACCACTTCATCGATTGAGGGGGCGATGTTCCTATGGATTCGCACGGACTGGCTGGAGCGGCTGGGCCTGAAGCCGCCGCAGACCATGGCTGATGTGCTGGAAATTTCGAAAGCGTTTACGGAGCGTGATCCCGACGGCAACGGCAAGCAGGATACCTTCGGGCTGGCGGCAACCAAATATTTGTGGGACCCGGTAATGGGACTTACCGGGTTTATGGCCGGTTATGGCGCTTATCCGGGGATCTGGATCAAGGACGGAACCGGCAAGCTGGTCTATGGAGGCATCCAGCCGGAGGTCAAGCAGGCCTTGCTTGTGCTTCAGGAGATGTACCGCACCGGCCAGATTGACCGGGAATTCGCCTTCAAAGACGGGGTCAAGGCCGGCGATTCGATTGCCCGGGAGCAGGTCGGGATGTTTTACGGTGAGCAATGGGGCTCCTTCACGGCCCAGCTTAGCCGCGTGACCAATCCGCAGGCGCAGTGGCAGGCCTTCCCGCTGGTATCGGAATCCGGGGAGCCGCCGAAGATTCCGCTTCCGTTCAGCACCAACCAGTTCCTGGCGGTCCGGAAGGGGGCAGCGCATCCTGAAGCACTGGTCAAGCTGTTCAACCTGCATCTGGAGAAGAACTGGGGAGCAACCAGCGAGGTGGAGAAGTATTATAACGCTCCCCAGGCGGTATGGAAGCTGTCGCCGGTAACGCCATATCCGGTGCGGAAGAATCTGGATGCGTTCCGGCAGCTTGAGACTTACCGGCGGACCGGCGATGCTTCCGTGCTGCAGGATGAAGCGAAGACGATCCAGAAGCGGATCGCCGCCTATGAAGCCGGAGGCGAAGACAGTGAGACCGGCTGGGGCTGGAAGCTGACCTACGGGCCTGAGGGCGCTTTTTCCATCCTGGACCGGTATGAAAAGAATGGTCAGCTTCTCTATGAAAGCTTTGTCGGTGCGCCTACGGAGACGATGATTGAGAAGGAGAAGATATTGTACAATCTTCAGATTGATACCTTTTTGGATATCATTCAGGGCAGGCCGATCGAAGAGTTTGACGGCTTCGTTGACGAGTGGAAGAAGCTGGGCGGCGAGCAGATCACCGCTGAGGTCAATGAGTGGTACCGGGAGAAGGGCGGAAGCGGCAAATGATCCTGCCTGACTACAGCAACGGAGGCGGTACAATTGCTTAAATTTCCTGCGGTGTCCATGCGCCACACGATTTTCATCCGGATGGTGGTTACGTATCTTGCTATTATTTTACCGATTCTGCTGCTTGGCCTCTATCTGTACAACTGGAGCTACAGGAATGCGAGCCAAGACCTGTCCAGGGCTACGATGTCCCAGCTAACCTATTATCTGGAGGATCTGAACCGCGAAGTGGAATGGATGGAGATCCAGCAGTATGATCTGGCCCAGGATACCGAGCTGAACAAGATTGCCGTGACCTGGAGCTATATGGACGATGTTCAGCGGCGGGAGGGCGTAAATTATGTGATGCAGCGGCTGACCTCCCTCAAAAACAGCAGCGCGTATATCAGCGATGTGTCCGTCCATATCCGCACGATTGACAAGTCGCTGTCAGCCATGAACGGCATTGATGAGCTGGACAGGGGCAGGTATGACTTCTTCCGGTCCGTTAACCTGAGCAAGGAGGGCCGGCTCATCAACTGGAACAACCACCTGGAGCTAAGTGTGACCCAGTCCAGCGGAAGAATGGGCGAGCCGCCGCTGTTCATCGTACAGATTGAGCTCGACAACGAGAAGCTGAAGGATTCCCTTCGGGCAATTAATGCCTATGCACAGAGCGGCTCGCTGCTGGTGTCGCGGAAGACGGACTATGCCCTGGGCACTGAGAACAGCTCCCCGGAGCTGATCCAGAGCTATCTGCAGGCCGTCGAAGAAGGGAACCTGTACAACTGGGAGCTGGGCGGAACGCGTTATCATATTGACAGCTTCACCTCCGACAAGCTGGGGATGTCGGTGGCCACCTACCTGCCGGAGAAGGCGGTGAAGCGCCCGCTGACCAAGTTCGTCGTCTGGGCATGGCTGTTCGCGGCAGCGTCCTTCCTGGCGGTGCTGATCTATTCCTATGCTACGTTCAAGTTCGTGCAAAAGCCGCTGCTGGTGCTGATCCGCAGCTTCAAGAAGATGGAGAGCGGGTCGCTCGATATTCAGATTGACCACACCCGCAAGGATGAATTCGGGTATCTGTATCTCCGCTTCAACCAGATGCTCAGCCGGCTGCGGATGCTGATTGACCAGGATTATACGCGCAAGCTGATGATGCAGCGGGCGGAGCTGAAGCAGCTGCAGTCGCAGATTAATCCGCATTTTCTGTATAACAGCTTCTTCATTCTCAGCGCGCTGGCCAAGCAGGGGGATGTTACCCGGATAGAGGAGTTCTCCGGGATGCTGGGTGAATATTTCAGGTTCATCACCCGCAACGGGGAGGATAATGTGCGGCTGGCGGAGGAGACAAGGCATTCCCGGATGTACACGGAGATCCAGAAAATGCGGTTCTCCAGGCGGATTCAGGTGCAGTTCGGTGAATTGCCCAAGGACATGGAGGAGCTGCGCGTGCCCCGTCTAATTCTGCAGCCGCTCATCGAGAATGCGTATGAGCATTGCCTGGAGAAGCAGGCGGAGGATGGGGAGCTGCGGGTATCTTTTGAACAGGAGGAGCAGGAGATCCGGCTCATTGTCGAGGACAATGGCAACGGGCTTACCGATGAGGCGATTGAAGCGCTGCGGCAACGGCTGAATCAGAATGGCGGCTCGCATGAAATTACGGGGATGAGCAATATTCACCGCCGTATCCAGTTAATCTATGGGGAGGACAGCGGATTGCTCTTGGATCGAAGCGCCCTGAACGGGCTGCGTGTGATGATTCGTATCAGGCTGACAGGAGGCGAGAGTCTTGTATAGACTATTGATAGTTGACGATGAAGAGATTATTACAGACGGCTTATATGAAGCTTTCAGCCGGCTGATTCCCGACAAGCTGGATGTGTACAAGGTCTATTCCGCCAAAGCGGCGCTGGACTGGCTCTCCCGCACGCGGATCGA
This sequence comes from Paenibacillus sp. FSL K6-1096, assembly GCF_037977055.1. NCBI lineage: Bacteria > Bacillati > Bacillota > Bacilli > Caryophanales > Paenibacillaceae > Paenibacillus > Paenibacillus sp. FSL K6-1096. Next base: position 6,399,214 of record NZ_CP150274.1, read on the forward strand.
TATTGTGCTGACGGATATCCGGATGCCCGGTATGAGCGGGCTGGAAATGTCGGAGCAGATCCGCGAGTTCTGGCCGCGGTCGAAGATTGTGTTCCTGACCGGCTACAGTGAGTTCGACTATGCGTATAAGGCGCTGCAAATTCCCGGTGCCCGGTACTTGCTCAAGACCGAAGGCTTCGACAAAATCATCGAGACAGTAATGGAGGTTCTGCAGGAGATTGAGCAAGGCAACAAATTGAATGAGCTGCTGGAGCAGTCCAGGGAGCAGCGTGATTCGGCAGAGATGGCGGCGCAGGGAGATTATCTCCGCCATCTGCTTCAGGACAGCAGCGCCTGGTGTGCGGACGCTCACAGGCTGAGCATGGATTTCAGCAAGCTTGGCATCTGTCTGGATGCAGAGTCCCCGGTGATGCTGGTCCTTGGACGGCTGGCTTACCCGGACGGCATCTCTTATATGGAGCAGCGCGAGCTGCTGGATGCTTCCCGGCTGATCTGGAATTCCTACCTGGAGCAGAAGGCCCGTTGTGCCTGGATGCTCGACCGTCACGGGGATCTCCTGTGGCTGCTTCAGCCACAGGAGCAGGCGGAGGCTGGTGCCGGAGCGGACGGGCACTTCCCGCGCTATCTGGAAGGCACGCTGGAGCTGATCCAGGATGCCTGCCGGCAGACGCTTGAATTGCCGGTTGCTTTCACCGTCAGCGGCTCAGCCTGTACCTGGACCGGGCTGAGCGGGCAATACGGGCGGCTGCACCGGCTGCAGCAGGTGAAGATAGGCGACGGCATTCCGATGGTGCAGATGGACCGCAGCGGCAGGCCGGAAGCCGATGGGCTGCGTGAGGCGGGCGTACGGCTCCACCAGCGGGTGGAGAATCTTGCGGCCCATCTCGATGCAGGGCGGCAGGAGCGCTTCTTCGAGACGCTTGAAGAGATTAGGGACGGCATCCATTCGGGGATGTCGGCGGAGGAGGCCACAGAGCTGTATTACACTGTTGCCCTGGTTCTTTTGTCCCATATGAACCGCTCCGAGCAATATAGCCTTGTCCACGAGCACGGCAAGCTGATGCGGCTCGACGAGCATTCCTCGCTGAAGGAGGGCATTCGTTATCTGGAGAATGTTGCTGGAAGCTTATTCGAGCTGAGAAGCTCAGCTGAGAAAGCACGCTCTTCTGAGGTGATCGGGCGGATCTGCGATTATATCCACAGCCATCTGGGCGAGGATCTGTCCCTGGTGCGGCTGGCGGAGCTGCATTATTTCAATCCGTCGTATCTCTCCCGGTTCTTCAAGCAGGAGCAAGGCATCAATCTGTCGGAGTACATCGACCAGTGCCGGGCGGCGAAGGCGAAGGAGCTGCTGGGGAACGAGGCGCTGAAGATCCGCGATGTCGCCCTGTACGTCGGCTATGAGGCCCACCATTCCTTCACCCGCTTCTTCAAGAAGAATACCGGTATGACACCGCAGGAATACAGGGAATCGATTCATATTCATCTATAATATGTAAGTCTATCAGCTATAATCTCACAGGTTGTTCCCCCCTCTCCACGCAGAGTACAATTCATGTGTATTCGCTTTCATTAGTGAATCTACCAAAAGAAGGAGATGGGTATCTGTGAGAAAAAGGAAGTTGAATTGGTCCGTGAAGCTGCTGGTTCTGCTGGCCCTGCTGCTGGCCCCGATGCAGTCCGGCGGCGGCACCGCCAATGCTTGGGAAGGGTCGCCAGTGTCTAAGCTTCATGTCAGCGGCAACCAGCTGGTGAACAGCAGCGGGCAGCCGGTACTGCTCAGCGGCTGGCATCAGCCCACCGGAGCGTACTGGACGTATCAGAACAGCAACTATTATCTGAACCGCAACGGAGGGAACCGGCATAAGGCTACGCTGGAGTATCTGAAGGAAATCACGGATACGTTCACCAGCACTTCGGCCAAATACGGCAACAGCCATGGCTGGTATTCCAACCAGGTCCGGTTGTTCATCGACCGGGAGGATATGGGCGATGTAGCTGCAGGGACGTATAACTTCGCAGGCCTTCAGGCAGCCACCCAGAATCTGATCATTCCATATGTGGAATACGCGAAGACGAAGGGACTGTATGTCACGCTTGGCCTTGACTTCACCCTGCTGGACAACAAGGCGACCACCCAGGCCAATCTCGACAAGTTCAATCAGATCTGGGGTTACCTTGCTTCCCAGCCGGCGCTCAAGAGTGCCGACCATGTGATGTTCGAGCTGGTCAACGAGCCGGTGCTGAGCGATGTGAACGGACAATGGGGCGGCAATCCTTCCCAGCCGAACTTCGCGGCTTTCTGGAATTCGCTGAAGAACTTCCAGAACTCCATGATCTCTACCATCCGCAGCAAGGGTGCAGACAACGTAATCTGGGCGGCGGGACTCGGCTGGGACCAGCACTATCAGCTGACGGCGTCCAATCCGCTGACGGACCCGCTTAACAATTACGGCTATGCCGTACACTGGTATCCGGGCTACGGAGCCTATGATGATTACAACGCGCTTCAGCAGATCTGGGATACCAGCATCAAGCCTGCGGCCGATAAGTACCCGATCAACATTACCGAAACCACCTGGTTCAAGAATCAGCCGGGCGACTCCTCGTATTGGGATCTGTTCAACGGTACGAACGCAGGCTTCGGCAAGAATACCAAAGCGATCTTCACCGCAGCCGGCAATGTCAGCATTGCGGTCCATATGAACGGATTCCTGCTGCAGCCGGGTCCCAAAAGCTCCTTCGCTGATCCGGACGGCGGACTGCTCTATGACGGCAATGCCGCCCGCGACGGGATGGCCCGGTTCATCTTCGAATGGTATTACGAGCGGGCCCAGTTCAATCCCTGGAACGGGATCTGGAACGGGGTGACGAATGGCGCGAAGTACAAGATTATCAACCGGGCCTCGGGCAAGGCAATTGATGTGCCGAACGGGCAGAACACGAACTCCCTTCAGCTCCAGCAATGGCCGGATAACGGTGCACTGGCCCAGCAATGGACAGCTACTGATCTGGGCACCTACAATAACATCTACCGGCTGCGCAGTGTGAATTCCTCCGACAATAAGGTAATGGATGTACGTAACGGAACGAAGAACAACGGTGAAGCGATCCAGCTCATGCAGGACTTGAGCAACACCGCCCAGCAGTTCCGGCTGATCAAGCTCAGCAACGGCTACTGGAGCATCCTCAATGTCAACAGCAACCGGGCGGTTGAAGTGACCGGTGCCTCCAGCGCCGACGGCGCGAAGCTGCAGCAGAACCTGTACCGCGGCGACGCGCACCAGCAATGGAAGCTGGTACAGGTGAACTAAAAAGGTTAGACGAGGGAGCCCCCTCCATACCCAACGGGCGGTCCGGTACAATGCCGGATTGCCGCGCGGGGGAAGGGGGCTTTTTGCGGTGGTGCGGGGGTGCGAGCGCAAATGTATGTAAAAAACCGAATACATTCGGCGGGCGCGGGAACGTGAGAGCAAATGTATGTGAAAAACCGAATACATTCGGCGGGCGTGCGGGGGTACGAGAGTAAATGTATGTGGAAAACCGAATACATTCGGCGCGTGCGGGGCTGCCAGAGTAAATGTGTGTGAAAAACCGAATACATTCGGCACGTGCGGGGCTGCGAGAGCAAATGTGTGTGAAAAACCGAATACATTCGGCGCGTGCGGGGCTGCCAGAGTAAATGTGTGCGAAAAACCGAATACATTCGGCGTGCGCGGGGATGTGAGAGCAAATGTATGTGAAAAACCGAATACATTCGGCGTGCGCGGGTAGCGTCAAGAAGTTTGTGTAAGAGAGTAGAAATACCTCACCGGGGTTACGGGTTGGGGTGTAGTGTTTCTGGGGGGAGGGGGAACCCCGACCCCCAGAAACTGGATTTCTCTGCTACGCCTCTTCCGGTGCGGGCAAAGAGGGGTAGCGTGTTTCAAATAGCTCTTTTAGCTTCTTTTTAACGGCATCCACGCCAAAGCCTTGGGTGACCCGCCCTGCATGACGTTCATTGTATTCCAGCATCTCCAGGTACACGATTTTCTCTGCCGCATCCATGTTCGTCAGACTGTTCATCGGTTTCAGGCGCTTGCGGATTTCCTTGTTCATGCGCTCGATAGGGTTGGACGTGTAGATCGCTTTACGGATCGACTCCGGATACTTGTAGAACGTCAGGAGGGTGGATAACTGTTCCTCCCAGGACCTCATTTCCTTCGGATACAGCTTGTTCCACTTCGCTTTGACCGTATCAAAGTTCGCCCGGGCGACCACTTCATCCGGTGCGGTATATACGGTTTTCAACGCTTCAATGACATCGGTTTTGTGCTCCATCCGGATTTTAGGGAACGTGGCCCGCACTTTGTGCACTACGCAATGCTGTACATCGGCCTGAGGATAGGTCTCTTTAAACGCCGCATCCAGACCTGGTAGCCCGTCAAACACACCCAGCAGGACTTCCTGCGCTCCGCGGTCGTACAGGTCTTTGAGTACCTCCCGCCAGCCATTCGAACTCTCTTGGCCGCCGACGTAGAACCCGAGAATTTGACGCTGTCCCTCCTCGTCAATTCCCATCGCAAAGTAGACCACTTCGCCACGAACCGTACCCCGTTTCAGCTTCACGTACAGCCCATCCAAGTAGATGACGGAGTACCGTTTGCTCAGGGGACGTTTCTGCCACTGGTGGATATCGTCCAGCACCGTAGCCGTAATATTGCTGACCGTGGTGGGGGAGTAGTGGCTGCCAAACATACTTTCAATGAACCGGGCCACATCCCGCGTACCCATGCCTGATTTGTACATTTGGATGACGGCCTCTTCTAACCATCCGTCCCGCCGCTGGTACGGCTCAAACAGCTGCGTCTGGAAAAGGCTTTGGCGGTCCCGGGGCACCTGAAGATCCTCAATATGGCCGTATCTCGTGTGCAGATCCCGTGTATAGTATCCGTTACGACTATTATTGGCACCGGCTTCTTCACTGTCCATAAACCCCTGAATTTCGGCACGCAGGAGTGATTCCATGTTCTCTTTCATGAAGTCTTTAACAAGTTTTTCAAATAGATTATTCAGAGAACTTTCGGGTAAAATATTCATTGGTAGGGTTCCTCCTTGGTGGTTTCGCAATCCCGAGGATACCCTACTTTTTTGGTGCCTGACTAGGCTCCAAATTCTGGTACACAACTTACTTTACGCCATCCGTGCGCGGGGCTGCCAGAGTAAATGTGTGCGAAAAACCGAATACATTCGGCGCGTGCGGGGATGTGAGAGTAAATGTATGTGAAAAACCGAATACATTCGGCGCGTGCGGGGCTGCCAGAGTAAATGTATGCGAAAAACCGAATACATTCGGCGTGCGCGGGGAGGCAAATAACCACCACACAGAAAAGCATCATCCGTCCATATGAAAGCAACGTTAAACTATAGATCACAAAGGTTTTGTGTGATTAAATACATAAAGAATACAGCATTTGCCCAGGTACTAACTCCTGTCAGAATGCGAAAGGATGAATGCAGATTATGGACAAACAGCAACAGCTTGGGTTGACTCCGCCGATGGGGTGGAATTCGTGGAATACTTTTACTTGGGACATTAATGAACAGCTGATCCGGGAAGCCGCTGACACGCTCGTAGCTGACGGATACAAGGATGCGGGGTACGAATACATTGTTATTGACGATTGCTGGAGCCTGAAGGAGCGTGACGAGCAGGGCAGACTGGTCGCCGATCCGGAGAAATTCCCCAGCGGAATGAAGGCGCTTGCAGATTACATCCATTCCAAGGGCCTGAAGTTCGGGATGTACTCCTGTGTGGGGACGCATACCTGCGCAGGTTATCCGGGCAGCTTCGAGCATGAGTTCCAGGATGCTGCGTCGCTGGCGGAATGGGGCGTCGACTTCCTGAAATATGACTACTGCTTCAAGCCCAGACATATGTCGGGGGAGCTGCTGTACAAACGGATGAGTCTTGCACTGAAGAACTGTGGACGGGACATTCTTTTCTCCGCATGTAACTGGGGTGAAGATAACGTCTATCAGTGGATTCGTGAATCCGGCGCGCATATGTACCGGTCTACCGGCGATATTCAGGACAGCTGGGAATCGATCAAGAACCTGGCCCTGTCGCAGCTCGATAAAGCCGCCTACACCGGAGCCTACTGCCATAATGACCTGGATATGCTCGTCGTGGGCATGTACGGGGGCAGCAACAGCGATTTCATCGGAAGCCAGATCGGCGGCTGCACGGATGTGGAGTACAAGACGCATTTCTCGCTGTGGAGCCTGATGGGGTCTCCGCTGATGATCGGCAGTGATATCCGCAAAGCCAATGAGGCCACCAAGAACATTCTGCTCAACCCGGATCTGATTGCGATCAACCAGGATATCGAGGGCCGCGGAGCTTACCGCATTAAGCCGGAGCCGCAGTGGTTCCACACCAATGAAGTGTTCATGCTGGTAAAAGTGCTGGCAGACGGTGATCTGGCGATCGGCTTCTTCAACCTGAGTGATGGTCAGAGAGAGATGTCGCTGCAATTCTGGGATTTCGGGCTTCCGTATGCCTCCGGCAAATCGCTGTCCCTGTATGACTGCTGGGAGCACAAGGAGCTTGGGGTGTTCAGAGAACGGTTCGCGCCGGTTGTGCCGGCCCATGACTGTCTGATTGTACGGGCCAAGATCGTCTAACAGGCGGCCAAAAGATGAGCAGAACCTGCAGAAAATGCGGCGTCCCCTTAATGACCGATGATGTGGCGATTTACCTGAAGCTGGTCACGCGTAATGCCCAGGACTTCCTGTGCATCGACTGCCTGGGGGAACAGCTGAAATGCGGCCGTGAGCCGATTGAGCGGCTGATCAAGTATTTCCGGGAATCCGGCAAATGCGTGCTGTTCCGTTAATGTACTGACAAGGCCAGAGCAGCGGTCTCTATAATGGAGAATCGCTGCTCTGTTTTACTATTGCGGGTGATCTAGACAAGGGGTGTTACGTATATATACGGTTAACATTCTGGCTATCTCTTCGGGAGGCATAGCACGGTCGCTCATAAACCAGTGGTGGATAAGCCCAAATTGGGCGTTACCCAAATAAGCTATGGCGTATTCCGTAAACAGGCGGCTTTCGTCATCCATCTCCGGCTGATTTTGCTTCAGATTATTATATAGGCGTGTACCCGTCAGATAACGCAGCCGATCCTGGATCTCTGCCGGAGCATCCGGATGGAACAGTGCCTTGAAGAAACTGGCATGCTGCTGCATATATTCAAATGCCTTAGTAATAGGAGGGAAAGCGGCTTGCGGATCAGGATAGTCCATTAACTCTTGCATCTGGATGGGCGCAAATACCTCTAGTAATCCTTGAATAAATGAAGTTTCCTCAATCAGATGAAAAATATCTTTATAGTGCAAGTAGAAGGTACCCCGGTTAATCCCTGCTTTTTCACAAAGATTCTTGACCTTCAGTCCTTTAATGCCTTCCTTCTCCAAAATAGAAAATAAGGCGTTCTCCATTAAGGTACGGCTGCGGACGACTCTCATGTCTGTACTGCCTTCAATCATGGGCTGACCTCCTTAAACGATACCGTCCTTAAAAAAGGACGGCAAAGCCGTTTCTGCTTGTCAACACTTTTGACATTGTATCTATTAATATACACTTCGCCTGGAATGTTCATTGATCCTCTGATTATGCCTGAGTATAATGGGTCCTACAGCTGAAATCAACACGAGTTCATTATCTTTGCCGCGGCAGGAGCCTATCAGGAGGATTAACATGGAATATCGTTTGCTTGGAACAACCGGTACTAAGGTCAGCAGCTTTGCGCTCGGCGGGTCTGGTTTTGGAACCCGGACAAGTGAAGCAGAGAGCCGGCAAATCATAGATAAGGCTTTGGATTACGGGATTAATCTCGTGGATACCTCTAATATTTACGGAAAGGGAGAATCGGAACGTGTGATAGGCCAAGCGATTAAGCACAGACGGGAGCAAGTTCTGCTGGCTTCTAAGTTTGGTGCGGAGTCTCCTGAGCAAATCAATCAGAGCGGCGGGTCACGCCGCTGGATCAGGACGGCCGTCGAGCAAAGTCTGTTACGTCTGCAAACCGACTATATAGACCTTTATCAGCTGCATCTTCCGCTGGAATGGATAGGCTATGAAGAAATCCTGCTCACTTTAAACGATTTGGTGAGGGAGGGGAAAATTCAGCACATCTGCACCTCCAATCACCTCGGCGGACAGCTTGTACAAGCACAGGCGATTAGTGACCGTTATCATATTCAACGTTTTGTTAGTGAACAGACAACCTATTCGCTGATTAACCGGCGGATGGAATATGAGCTTGCCGGAATCGCCAGGCAGTACCATTTGTCTCTATTGGTGTACAGTCCTTTGTCCGGGGGCTTGCTGACCGGTAAATATAAACCGGGCCAGCCCGCACAGAGCGGCACACGCGCTTCCGAATTAAAAGGCTATATGGATGCTCTGGACCCGGAGCTGGCCGAAAATGAACACAAATTCAGGATTATTGCCCGGTTGCAGCAGCTGGCCAATGAATCGGGGATGCCGCTGGCGGATATGGCCACCGCTTTTACACAAAGCCATCCGGCCGTCACCTCTACGATATGGGGGCCACGCACCTTGGAGCAGTTGGGTGACTATATCTCCGGTGCGGAGACGAGGCTTAGTACAGATGTGCTGGATGCGATTGATGTGATTGTTCCGCCGGGCAAACGGGTAGATGACAAAGAGCAAACCTGGACGCCGGAGTGGATGAAGCCGGAACAGCGCAGGCGGCATATGTAGCTGAACTTAAGTATAAAAAATAACAGCGGCAGAATAAGACGGGTATCCGTCTTGTTCTGCCGCTGTGTCATTTATTTGCACCGTTGAAGTTCCGCAGGTGTCAGTTCACGAAACCCGCCTGCTCCAGCAATCGCAGAATCACCGTAGCGGCTTCCGCGCGGGTGGCGGAATCGGACGGGTGGAATTGTCCGCCGGGTGTTCCGGTAATCAGGCCGGCCTGGACCGCCTTGGCGACATCCTGCTTCGCCCAGCCGGCAATCTCGCCTGCGTCCTTAAACGTTGCTGCCTGTGCTTCGGAAGCTGGAAGCGGCGCACCAGCAAGTGCCATCGCCTTAACCAGGATAACCGTCATCTCCTGGCGGGTCACCTTGTCATTGGGACGGAAGGTATTGTCCGTCCCGCCCTGGACGAGCCCGAGCTGAACAGCCGTCCCGATGCTTCCGGCGTACCACGCACTGGAAGGAGTGTCGCTGAACGGAACCGCTGCCGGAGCAGAGGAGGAGAAGCCGAGTGCACGGACGATCATCGCTGCGAATTCAGCACGCGTAGTGGTAGCGTTCGGTGCGAATTGGCTGTCCGTAAGGCCGGTCAGGATATATTTGGAGGCCAGCTTGTGGACGGCTTCCTTGGCCCAGTGGCCGTTCATGTCGGCAAAAGTCTTATCATTTGCAACCACCGCAAATGTACCGCTATATGGACTGAAGAAGGACACTTCGTTTCCGCTAAAGGTTGCCGGAACGAAGGTGAAGCTGCCGTTATCCTCTATCCGCACTATTGTCGTATTGCGGCTGTTCACTGAAGTACTGAGCGGCAGGGTATGCCGGGCATAGCTGCTGCCGAAGCCCGGGATCTCCACCGACCGGCCGCCGGCTTCCGCCTTCACGGTGTATTCTACCGCCTGGCCGATAAGCTGGCCTTGGGCCGTGAGAAGGGCCTGGCGGATTGCCTGCTGCCGCTCTTCCGGCAGCGCCGTGACGCTGACGGTAAGCGTCCAGTCTTCGCTGCCCAATTGCTGCGTCAGCGCTGCCGGATCAAGAGCCTTCACAGGGAACTGGACAGAGCCGAGCGGAGAAGTGACCGTGATCTGCTCTGCGGCCTGTACCTGCTTGGCATCCAGAGTTGCGGCTGCTGAATTGCCGTTCACCGTTGCTTCAACGCTCAGCTGGCTGCTGCCCGGTGCCGCCGGCTGGACCGAACCAACGGTAGCGCTGCCGCTGCTAGTGTTCCCGCCGACCGCGCCGCCGCCATTGTTAGCGCCGCCGTTATTGCTGCCGCCATTGTCGCCGCCGCCGTTGTTACCGCCGCCATTATCGCCGCCGCCATTATCGCCGCCGCCGTTGTTACCGCCGCCATTATCGCCGCCGCCATTGTCGCCGCCGCCGTTATCACCGCCGCCGTTATCACCGCCGCCGTTATCACCACCGCCGTTATCGCCGCCGCCATTATCACCGCCGCCGTCTACCTCCAGCGTGTGGCGGGCATACAGATCGAACCGGTCGAACGCCGGTGTGTACTGGCGCGGAACCGCCGTGTAAGGCGTGAAGCCTTGCGCGCCGCTTCCTCCATAAGGATTGGAGCCGCCGTCATACGTATTGTTATTGGAGAAGCGGATCGTGTTAACGCCTGCCTTCAGCTCCACATCCAGTGTCTGCGTGGCGAACTGCTGCCAGGAGATGGTGTTCTTGAAGTAGACCGTCTGCGGTTCTCCGCCGTTGACGCTTACTTGCGCATACCGTTCAACGACATCGTTGTTGTAGGCATGGGTTCCGGCACTCTCACCGTTGGCATAGGTAACCACCAGCTTGTAGGTGCCTGCCTTGGGCACAGTGATGTTCGGAAGCTCCAGATACCGCTCTGCCCCGTCATAAGAGGTGATGCCGTTCACATATTTGCCGCCGGAGGCATATTTGGCAAAAGCATCCTCCCGGATGAGCGGCAGCTCCGAACCGGCCGGTGTTCCCACAACCACAGCTTCCTCAGCCTCCACAGCATATACTGGAGTATTGCTTACATAAGCTGCATTAATGTAATCCAGGCTAAGCGCTGCACTGGAGCGCACATCGATCAGGTTAATTCCCTTCCGCAGGAAGACCGGAGCCTTGGCCTCCTGCCATTGCCCGTTCGTATTCACCACAGGAAGGTCAACCAGTGGCTTGCGGTCATGGGCCAGCTGCAGCTTGCCGCTGTCCGCAGAGGCGTAACGTGCCGTCAGCTCATACATTCCGTCCTCCAGCACACTGACCACGAACCGGGTGTTGGCCTTCTGGCTGCCGCCGTAGCCGCTCACATATCCGGCACCCTCGAAGCCTTCCAGGCTGCCGGCCCGGGACAAGCCCTGCTCTGAGTCATAGTCGGCGAATTCCGCCTGCACCCGGTAATTCGGCAGTGCACCCGGCAGGCCGTTATACGTCAGCTCGATAGCATCCAGAGTGGATTCGCCCTGGCCTGCTTCTCCCGTATCCGGGTTGTATCTGCTGATGCCGATGGTATGAGTGCCTTCCGTCAGATCGGCGAAGAAGGTGCTGCCGCCGAGCAACTGCATATTGTAATCGGCGCGGAGCACGATTTTGGCTGCCGGCTGATCGTCGATCTTGACGAACCATTCTGAATTGATGCGCTGATTCGCATCGCCGGTGTTGGATTGATTACGCATCGAAGCGGTCGCGCCGCTGCCGCCAATCAGATCCAGCCGGTAATTCCCGTCCGCAGGAACGGTGACCGAGGTCCATTGTACAAGACTGTCCGCCGCCTTGATTCCGGCAACATACTGTCCGTTCGATGCCGAGCGCCCCGTGCTCTTACGTGGGTATTGATCCACCGTGGACACATTCGTCTGCACCTCCGCATTCTCCGCCTCGTAGCGCTTGACGAAGGTCTCCTTAGGAGCATGGCTGGCTGCCGGTGTAATAACAGCATAGTAAGCCGAGGTATAATCATTCAGGTTCACGTCCAGCGTAACCGAGCCGTTCTTAACCGGAAGATTGCGGTCCAGAATCTGCGTTGGCTCCACCAGGAAGCCAGTCAGGCCGGTATAACCCGCATAGAATACAGTGACATGCACCTCTTCCGCCCCGTCCAGGAAGGCAGGGCTGTTCCCGTTGCCGGTGACGTTATTAAACACGATCTTCCCGTCACCCTGCGTGCCGCCGAAGGCGATGCTGACCTGCTGCTTCCCGTCCTGAATGGAGGTTAACCCGTATAACCCGGGACCGTAGGCGTCAAGCTCATGGCGCGGATTATCCACCTTGACCTTGGCCATGTCGCCGCCCATCATGTCGGCATACCATTTGTAGAGCCACCATGCGCCGTTCGGCTCATTCTGCCCGGCCAGCAGGGACCCGTACGAGTTGGCGGTGTTCCAGTAAGGCAGCATACTGTTCATCTTCAGCTCGTCATAGCGGGCGATGTACTGGACAAGCGATCCGCCGACGGCAATCTCTGAAGTTGCTGCATATTCATTAATATCCACCTGGATCGGAAAAGGAACCGGGCGGTCCGGATACAGCTCTTTATAACGCTGCAGTGACTTCGCTTCGAGCGCCCGGTAGGTGGCTACGTTGGAGGACGCCTGGTTGAAGGCTTTGTCCCACAGCATATGCCAGCTGATGATGTCCGGCAGGCAATCGTTCTCCACACAGAACGGAATGAAGTCCTCGAACACCTTCGCCCCGTACTGGGTCAGGTTCATTCCTGAGATGACCGCGCCGGGATCAATCTCCTTGATCTTCTTCACGACGGCGAGCCAGTCGGCATTGAACACGGCTCGGGAGTTCTTCCCCGTCGGGGTGTCAGACAACAGCTGGGGATAACGGGTGTTATTCTGTTCAGGCTCATTGAACGGAATATAGATGAACCTGGAATTGACATCCCGGCCCGGATTGGCCGCCGCCCATTGATCCTTGTAGGCCTTGACCGCTGTTGTAATCGGAATGACCGCTTCCTGAATATATTCATCCGCCGTTCTGGACGGATAATACCAGTGCTGGTAATAATCCTGCATCACGATGTTAACGGCTTCCCCGCCGGCCTCGAAGAAATAGTCCGAGACTCTGAGCGCATCGCCTGTCGGATGCTGGATGCCATTCGGCGGCTTCTGGGAGATATGCGAAGGCTTGATCGGAATCAGGGTGTTGATATCCGGCACATTCGGCTCACTGATAGCATAGAGCGCGCCGGAAGCGCCATGGTATACCGGTCCGAGCGAGCGGTCGGCGAGATCGACCGTTATTTTGGCCGGATGGGTCACCACAACTTCTTCATGCTTAGTTGCCGCATATAGTGCGCTGACCTGGCTGGCTGTGAGCTGGACATTGTAGATCCGCAGGTCATCGAATTTCCCCTTGATATCTCCATCCGAGGTATAGAGCGATCTGCCGAACGCATTGAACTTCAGGGCGTCCAGATAGTCGCGCGCAAAAAAGTGCTGAAGTACGGAAGGCACCGTTGCACCGGAGGAGCTTTTGCTCTGATCCAGCCCCTTGATGCCGACCGGAGCACCGTTCAGATAGACCTCGTAGGCTCCGCTGCTGTTCATAGTGACAACCACCTGCTGCCACTTGCCCTTAGCCGGATTACGGTTCCAGACAATGTCGCCTTTGTAGCTGGCAATCTGGTTAGGATTCGTCCCGGTGTAGATCCGGTTGCTGAAGGTGCCGTCGCCGGCAATCATGATGAACTCAGAGTCCTGCCAGCCGCTGACCCCGGCATTGCTCAGCCCCTTCTCGGCGATCGTGGAGGACAGCAGGCGGTTATAGGCATTAGCCGAAGAATCGATGTTGGCCCAGAAGGCGACAGACAGCTCATCCGTGATCCCGCTATACAGCTGGTCGGGCAGCTTCAGCCAGGCCGTTCCGTTAGCGCCGCCGGGCAGGGAGAGGACGTCCCCGCGCTGATCGTCATAGACAACTGCGGCTACACCCTTCAGCTCGGCGCGGTCAGCAGCTGCTTCGGGGTAGACGCTGTTTACCACAGTTGTACGGTCAAGCACCTGTCCTGGGTGGAAGCTCCACTGGAACAGCGGGGCCGCTTCGGCAGCGGTCTTCATCTGCACCTGCTCCGGCGCAGGCTCCTGTGCAGGAGCAGCCTCCGGCACTACAGCCTCATCCGGCTCTGGCGAGGCCGCAGGAGCTACAGCAGCCTCCGGCTCCGCCGGGGATTCAGGCACTACATCGGAATCAGGCGCCGTAACCGGATCGGTCACTAACACCGGATCAGTCAGCCATACAGAATCCGCAACAGGAACCGGGTCTGCGGGCGGAGCTGTGGAAGCGCTTGCTAAACTGGAGGGCAGGAGAGTCAGGATTGCCAGTATAGTAATCAGTGAACGTTTAAGATGCAGCCTCAATAGATACTCACCTCTTTTGATTTTTGGGGATAACTGTACCTAATTGTCCTTATATCCTTCGGGTGTTCATCATCTGCATGGTCTGCCGGAAGAGGCTCCTGCAGCACCTGAATCGTTTCTATCCTTCATCTCCGTCAACTTGGCATAGGCACCCTAACCTCCCTGTCATCGCTGTTTCGCTTCACCGAGAATGTTAAGATAATGGGCCGCACTATAACATCAAGCATTTTTACTGTTTTTGTTCCTTTCTTTACGTCTCTGGGCTGCCGCCTGAAGCCATCAGCCGGGGAAGCTTAGGCGGGCACCGCCGATTCCTGCAGCCCGTTCCCCCGCTAGTCCCCTCACAGGTAAAAAAGGGAACGAAAAGAGTAAAAAAAAGACATGCCGCAACGGGTGGCAAGATCGCAGCCGGAAGTCTATCATTAAAGGTATTCCGCAAAGGTTTCCGATAAAGCTGTTACACCAACTCTGCCGCCGGAGGTTATAACTTGAAAGCGCCTTTCACCTTGAACCGCAGCCGCCGTTTTGTGAGTGTGAAGAACAAGATGCTGTTCTTTTTCCTGCTGGCGATCCTGATCCCGGTTGTGATCCTGTTCATCAACTCCTATATCTCCTCGCAGCAGATGCTTGAGCGCAAATATACGGACCTGCTGGCCGATGTGACGAGACAGTCCAATATCCGCATCGAGGAATTCCTGGAGGATATGAAGCAGATTTCCCTCATCGCCAGCTACGGAATCAACAGCTATATCTCAGCCGTCTCCCAGGAGAATTATCCCGTGCAGAACTATCTGCATGACAGCTCCGTGACGAACGAGCTGCAGGCCACGCAATTGCTGATGAACTACATAACCATGAAGGACCGCGCCATCTCCATCTATGTCTACAATCTGGTGAACGGCAGCGACCTCTATGTGGCCCCGAACAAGCCTGTCGATTATACCTATAACCCCCGCAAGGAGGACTGGTTCAGCGATTTCCTGCGTTCCGATGATATTACGCGCGATTTGCCGACCATGCTGGACCGGCAGACCAAGGCCGACAACAACTGGGCCATCTACAATCTGCGCAAAATATTCGATATGGAGAACGGCAAGCTGCTTGGCGTCATGGCGGTAAGCGTAGACATTGACTTCATCAACCGGCTGAACAAGCGGATGGAGGCGGGCAACCGTTCAGCCTTCACCGTTACCGATGACAGCGGTATGATTATATTCAACAATAATTATGAATTGATTGGCAAGCCTTTTAACACCACACTGTTTCCGGTCCGGGAAGGGGAACTTGCCTCCGGCTCGGACCGGCAGATTGTCCGCGTATCCGGCAAGGATTATATTCTGATTCAGTCGCCGTTCGAGGTTCATAGCTGGAAGACTTATATGTATATGCCCGTGGAAGAATTAGCGGTTGAAGGCGATATTCTGAAGCGCAACCTGTGGACGATTGCCGTTGTGCTTATCCTGTTTGCCCTGGCCAGCTCAGTGTATATGTCGAATCTCATCACCCGCCCGATCAAGCAGCTGATCCGCAATATGACGCTGGTCGAGCAAGGGAAATTCGATAACCTGCCGGCGGTGCGCTCCAATGACGAGATCGGTGTTATGGCCGGCCGGTTCGAGCAGATGTCGGCGGAGCTTAAGCAGCTGGTGGAGCGGATCTATGTGGAGCAGGAGCAGAAGGTTGAGGCCGAAATCCGGGCGCTGCAGGCCCAGATCAGCCCGCATTTCCTGTACAATACGCTGAATTCGGTCAAATGGATTGCAACCATGCAGCAGTCGGAGAAGATTGTGGAGATGACCGGGGCGCTAATCTCCATGCTCCGTTATACCGCCAAGACGGATAACCGGCTGGTCCCTATACGCGAGGAGCTGGAGCATATCGGGCATTATATCGTTATCCAGAAGGTGCGTTATTTCAACCGGATCGAGTTCCATTCGGAGGTGGAGGAGGGGCTTGCGGAGCAGGAGATTCCGAAGCTGAGCATTCAGCCGCTGGTCGAGAATGCGATCTTCCACGGAATCGCCGACCAGGAGGACGGACTGCTGTCCATTGAGGTCCGGCACGCCGGGTCTGCCGAGCTGACGATCACAATCAGAGACAACGGGGCAGGCATGAGCGCCGAGGCGGCAGCGAAGCTGCGCAGCAGGCTGGACGGCGCGGAGGACAACGGCGGCATCGGCATTATTAATGTGCATCAGCGGGTACGCCGGTTGTACGGCGACCCGTACGGGGTATCGTTCGTGAGCAGCCCCGGACAGGGTGCGGTGTTCGTGATCACCATTCCTATACAGAACAAGAAGGGGGCGTGACGGGATGCTGGGTGTGCTTATCGTGGATGACGAGCTGCTGATGCGGATCGGTCTGAAGTCGATTATCCATTGGGAGGATGAGGGCTTCACGATTCTGGGGGAGGCGGCGAACGGACGCGAGGCGCTGGAGCTGGCCGGAACCCACCGGCCGGATCTCATTATCACGGACATCAAGATGCCGGTGATGGACGGCCTGGAGCTGATCCGCGAGGCCCGGCGGCTGGATTTAAGCGGGGAGTTCGTCATTCTGAGCTGCCTGGAGGAATTCCAGTATGCCCAGGAGGCGCTCCGGCTCGGGGCGGCTGATTATCTGATCAAAAGCGACATGAAGCCGCAGCAGCTTATCCATGTGCTGGAGACGGTCAAGAAGCGGATGGTGCGTCTTCAGGCCGGCCGCTCCGGCGGGATACCTCCAGGCTCCTACAAGGAGAGCATCGAGCATCTCAAGGAGACGCTGTTCAAGGAGGTGCTGAGCGGCTTCAAGGGAGCCGGGGACGTGCTGGCCCGCCGGGAAGCGCTGCATATCCGCCTGGCGGATCAGCCGATGGTGCTGATGAAGCTGCGGATCAACCAGTTCGATCAGCTCCGGCGAAAGTATGTGGAGCAGGATGAGAAGCTGTTGCGCTATTCGGTGGCGAATATTCTGGAGGAGATCCTGCCGCGCAAGCGGGCGAAGGAGATCATCGT
This sequence comes from Paenibacillus sp. FSL K6-1096, assembly GCF_037977055.1. Classification (NCBI taxonomy): domain Bacteria; kingdom Bacillati; phylum Bacillota; class Bacilli; order Caryophanales; family Paenibacillaceae; genus Paenibacillus; species Paenibacillus sp. FSL K6-1096. The sequence continues at coordinate 6,416,329 of NZ_CP150274.1, forward strand.
CATGAATTCCGCAGAATATGTACTGCTGCTCGATCTCGGCGAGGAAGGACGGATTGTCCGCGCGGAGATCGAGCGCGCCGCCGCCAAGATTCAAGCGGCGATGAAGGACTTCCTGAAGCTGAGCCTGTCCATCGGCGTCAGCGGTCCGGCCTCCGGCTTCGACCGGCTGAAGCGGGCGTACCAGGAGGCGGATCTGGCGCTGGAGGCGCTGTTCCTGGAGAACGGAAGCGGCCTCAGCTTCTATGACCAGGCCAGGAACCGGCCGCGGAGCGGCCAGCGCCTGGCCATCGACAAGGCTGCCCTGCGCAGATTCAGGCAGGATACCGAGAGCGGGAGCGTGGAGGCCGTGGCCTTCCTGAACGGTCTGAAGGAGGCCATGCTGCGGGAGGGCTGCACGAAGCAGGCGGCGCGTTCGGTCTATCTGCGGATGCTGGCGGTGATTCAGTCGTGCTTCCCGGCACTGCCCGAGCCGAATGAGGCCGGGATGACGCTGTACGAGAGCATTCTCGGGGAGGAGAGCCTGGAGGGTCTGCACCGGCTGGTCACCGGTTACCTGGAGCAGTGCAGAGCGCAGATGTCCGAAGGCCAATCGTCCCGGAGCTATGCGGAGCAGGCCAGCGAGCTGATGATGCAGCTCTATGCGGAGGATATCTCGCTGCAGTCGGTGGCGGAGCGGATTAACGTGAATGCCTCCTATCTCAGCCGGGTATTCAAGCAGGAGACCGGCGAGAACTTCGTCAGCTTCCTGACCCGGCTGCGCATGGAGAAGGCCAAGAGCCTGCTCCGGGACAGGAATGTCAAGGTGTATGAGGTAGCCGAGCGGGTAGGGTATCCGAATACCGCTTACTTCAGCAAGCTGTTCAAGAAGCTGAACGGCATGAGTCCGGAGGAATACCGGGGCTAGAAGGGCAATTGTCAAAAAAAGAACATAGCCTGTAAAAGAAGTGCATCCGCTGCGGGTGCACTTTTTGCCGCTTCTGCCGATTGGTCAAAAAAGGGAACGTTTCCGTAAAAAACGGCCATTCCGGGAGCAGCGCGGTTCGCCTACTATTGGAGATGCAGCAGATGCAGCATATCCTAAATGGAAGTTGGGGGTAATTCTAGTGAAGAAAAAAAGTCTGGCCGCCGTCTTGTCCATCGCGCTTACAGCATTCGCCTTGTCGGCCTGCGGGAACGGCAATAGCAGCAGCAACAGCAGCAACAGTACCGCTGCACCATCGCCAACCACGGCCGCTGAAGCGGCAGCTACCCAGCCGGCAAGCGGCGAGAAGGTCGAGCTGACCTATGCGATCTGGGATTCCAATCAGGAGAAGGGCCTGCGGACCATTGCCGATGAATTCGAGGCCAAGAACCCGGATATCAAGGTCAACATCGAGGTGACGGGCTGGTCTGATTACTGGACGATGCTGGAGGCGGGAGCTACCGGAGGCTCGCTGCCGGATGTCTTCTGGATGCATTCGAACGAGATCTACCGCTATGCCAGCAACGGCATGCTGCTTGATCTTACGGACCGCATCAGCAAGAGCTCCGAGGTCAAGCTGGAGAATTATCCGGAGGGTCTGAATCAGATCTATAATCTCGATGGCAAGCAGTACGCGGTTCCCAAGGATTTCGATACGATCGGGCTGTGGTACAACAAGACGCTGTTCGATCAGGCAGGCCTGACCTACCCGGATGAGAGCTGGACCTGGGACAATCTGAAGCAGGCGGCCGAGAAGCTCACGAAGGACGGAGTGTACGGCATCCTTGCCCCGCTGCACAACCAGGAGGGGTATTACAACTTCGTCTATCAGAACGGCGGCACCATTATTACAGCGGACAAAAAATCAGGCTACGATGATCCGAAGACAATCGAAGCGCTTGAATTCTATATCGGCCTGGTGCGCGATGGGCTGTCTCCCGAGGTCTACGGCGATGCCGAGCGTGCCGATCTGCTGAAGAACGGCAAGGCGGCGATGGGCCTGTTCGGCTCCTGGAACCTGAGCGGCTTCACAGAGAATGAGTATATGGCGAAGAATTTCGATGTCGCCGTCCTGCCGAAGAAGGAGAAACAAGCCTCTATCTATAACGGCCTGGGCAATGCCATTGATGCCAAGACGAAGCATCCCGAGGAAGCCTGGAAGTTCGTGGAATACCTGAGCTCCAAGGCCGGGCAGGAACGCCAGGCAGAGCTGGGTGTAGCGATCTCCGCGTATAAAGGCGCGGCTGACCTGTGGATCAGCTCCAACAAGACCTTTAACATCAAAGCCTTCGTCGATATGGTGGACTATGGCGTCATCCGTCCGTACTCCAATACAACAGCGGTCTGGGAAGACAAGGCGTATGAAGCGCTCAAGCCTGCATTCTCCGGCAAGGAGACGGTGGCCGAGGCGGCCAAGAAGGCGGCAACCGTTATGAATGAGAGTCTTGCGGAAGAGAAATAAGCCTTATATCCCTGCGGCAGCCCTGTGGCTGCCGCAGGCCGGATAGGAGAGGTAAGCAGATGAATCATACCGTGAAGAGAAGAATAGGAGCCGCTGCCCGGAACGAATGGTACTGGGGCTGGCTGCTGATTGCGCCAACCATGCTCGGGCTGCTGGTGCTGAATTTTATCCCGATTATCCAGACCGCCTACCTCAGCTTCTTCAAGAGCGGGGACTTCGGCAAAGGCAATATCTATGTCGGGTGGGACAACTACAATAAGCTGATTCATGATCCGCAGGTGTGGCATGCGGTCGGCAATACCCTGCTCTATACCCTGCTGGTCGTGCCTGCCAGTGTAGCGATTGCTATGCTGGTAGCTGTCCTGCTCAACGGCAAGCTGGCCGGCCGCTCGCTGTACCGCACCATCTATTTCATCCCGATGGTCGCTGCTCCCGCAGCGGTCACCATGGTCTGGCGGTGGATGTACAACCAGCATTACGGCCTGATGAATTACGGGCTGTCTAAGCTGGGTGTGTCGGCGGTGAACTGGACGACAGATCCGCGCATTGCGCTAATGTCCATTGCGATTATCGGCATCTGGAGCGTGATCGGCTACAATATGGTGCTGCTGCTCGCCGGTCTGCAGGAGATCCCGAAGGATTTTTATGAAGCCTCTGATATTGACGGGGCCAGCCGGTTGCGTCAATTCTTCATGATTACACTGCCGCTGGTTTCGCCTACCCTGTTCTTTGTGGTGGTGACCTCGGTCATTCAGGCCATGCAGGTGTTCGACGTGATCTATATGATGATTGATGTAACCAACCCGGCCTATGACCGGACCGTATCGCTGGTATACCTGTTCTACAATAACTCGTTCAAATACTCGAACAAGGGCTATGGCTCGGCGATTGTACTGGTGCTGCTCACGCTGATTATGATCATTACGTTCTTCCAGATGCGGGCGCAGAAGAAATGGGTCAACTACATGTAGGAGGGTGGACAATGGACAAATCAAAACGCTTCAACCGCATTCTGGCCCACGCTGTGCTGCTCCTGGGAGCGGCCGCGATGATTCTGCCCTTCGCCTGGATGCTGCTGACTTCATTCAAGACGGTGACGGAATCGACCTCAATGAACCCGTTTGTGTTCATCCCGCACACCTGGAGATGGGAGAATTACATAGAGGTATGGCGCCAGAACAATTTTCTGATCCTGTACTGGAATACGTTTGCGATGATGGCCCTGCGGGTGCTGTGCGCGGTTCTGTTCAGCGCGATGGCGGCGTACGCTTTTGCCAGGCTGAACTTCCCGGGAAGGGACATCTGCTTCAGTCTGGTGCTGTTCCAGATGATGGTGCCGACCCAGATCTTCATCATCCCGCAATATCTGATGGTGGACGCGCTGGGGATGCGCAATACGATCTTCGCCCTGCTGTTCCCCGGGCTGGTCAGCGCTTTCGGCACGTTCCTGCTGCGGCAGTTCTTCATGGGGCTGCCGAAGGAGCTGGAGGAGGCCGCCAAGATCGACGGCTGCAATATCGGACAGACCTTCGCCCGGATCATGCTGCCGCTGGTCCGCTCCGGTCTGGTGGCGCTCGGTATCTTCACCGCGCTATTCTCCTTCAAGGATCTGATGTGGCCGATGATCGTCAATACCAGCTCAGATGCGGCTACCCTCTCCTCGGCGCTGGCGAAGATCCAGAGCGCCTTCTCGGTGGACTATCCCGAGCTGATGGCCGCCTCGGTGCTGGCCATCTGGCCGATGCTGCTGGTCTATATCCTGTTCCAGCGGCAGTTCATTGAGGGCATTGCCACCTCGGGCGGCAAGCTCTGACCGTCCGTTGACGGAGACGGCTGCGTCCGCCAGAATAGAGAGAGAATTGCTGAAGGAGGGGAAGCGGTTATGCATCTAAGAAGACCCGGGAGGCTGTGTGCCGCTGTGCTGCTGCTCTTCGCGCTGGCCGGCTGTGATACACAGCAACGTGCGGACATATCCCTGCTGTCCAGCCCGCTGCCCGGTGAACACGAGCCTGTAACTCTCCGCTACTCCAGCTATCTGCTCGATACGGCACAGGCGGGCAAGGTGTATTTCGATGCGATTGCCGAATTTGAACGGCTGCATCCCGGAATCAAGATTGAGGCCGACTTCATCCAGAACAACAATTATACGGCCGGGATCAAGATCAGGCTGCTGGGCGGCGAGAGGGTGGATGTGTTCGATACGTGGTCGCCCAGCCTGTTCGAGGAATTCCGCGCCCTGCGGAGCGATATGTACCTTGATCTGACCGGGGCTGAGTTCCTCAAGGAATTCTATCCCAATTCGCTCCTGCCGGTCACCATTGACGGCAGGGTGTACGGTGCGCCGGAGGTCATGCACAGCGACGGGCTGCTCTACAACAAGACCCTGTTCGATTCGCTGGGACTGGCCGTTCCGCGCACCTGGGATGAGTTCCTGGCGCTATGCCTGAAGCTGAAGGAGGCCGGGGTCATTCCGGTGGCGATGGATGCGGAATGGTCTACAGCCCAGTTCTTCTGGGGCTCGATCATGTCCGATAACGGGGCCGATGCCGCCTGGACGAAGAAGCTGGAGAGCGGGGAGATTCCGGTGGATAACCCGGTGTTCACCGATGCCATCAAGAAGCACAAGGAGTTGATTGACCGGGGGCTGGTGCCGCCGAACTGGAAAAGCCTGAAGCATGAGCAGGCGAAGGATCTGGTCGGGTCGGGACAAGCGGCGATGATCATTACCGGAACCTGGGATATCCCCAGCATCAAGGAGCGGAATCCGGCGCAGGATATCCGCTTCATGATGGTGCCGGGCAGTGTGCGGACGGTGCCGAACATCAATGTCGGCACATACCGGGTAATCAGCTCGCGGACAGAGCATCCCGAGGAGGCCAAGCAGTTCGTGGCCTTCATGAACGGCAGGGCCACGCAGGAGAAGCTGGCCGCTGGCGCTCTGGCCGTGCCGTCCGTCATCTCAGCGCCGACCGACCGGAGCGATTCGGTGTCGTCCATTGCCGCTGCGGTGACGCGCGAGGATGCCACGCTCTACTGGCCGCATACCGTATCCACCGAATCGCTGCAGGTGAAGATTCTGGAGGGGGTCAACCAGTATCTGGCCGGGCAGCCGCTGGAGACCGCCCTGGCCGGCATCCAGCAGGCCATTGATGAAGCTGCGGCGAAGCGCCGGGCCGCCAGATGACCGGCAGATTTTTGGGGGAGGGCAAACAGTTGGATGCTCTCCACTAGTTGAGGAACGAACGATCACTTTCGCCGGACCCTAAAGGATGAAGCTGTGTTCATAGCGAAAAAACAGGGATAAGTGTATTCTGTGCAACTAAAAACAGTGAAAAGGAAGGCATTCCTCTCCTAACTGTATTCCATACAACTAAATTTGCTGGAATGGGCGAAAATCCAGATATAGAGGTATTTTAATTGCACGAACTACATCTAAACAGAAATTTGGCGGCACATCTGACGATTTAGTTGTACGAACTGCAATTAAGCCCACCATTGCACCCTAAATGAGGTGAGGCAGCCCCACAGCAATACTGATCCCCCGGAATTGCTTCGCTGCCTATCGGGTACTCCTGCAGAGCTCCCTTTCCCTTGTCGTCTAGCCAGTGCTCCCTGCATCACCCCGATGCCCCTACCTTCCTGCCGTTCCCGCCTAGATCGACTTACGGAATTCGGCCGGAGTCATGCCCGCGAAGTTGCGGAACAGCTTGATGAAATAGCTCACATTATCATAGCTTAGCTGCTCAGCGATCTCCACGACCGTCAGGTTGGTCTGGTTCAGGAGGTCGCGGGCTTGTTCCATTTTCAGCCTCGTTACATATTCAATGAAGGTCAGCCCGGTCTCGGTCTTGAACATCCGGCTGAAATGGGTGGGATTCAGGCCGAGCCGCCGGGCCATCTCATCCATGCCGACCTTCTCGTGGGTATGATTCATCACATAACGCTTCGCTTCGGCCACTTCCTTGCGGACACTCTGCTTCCACATGGAGCGCAGCATCAGAATCTTATCCTTCAGGAATTCCTCCAGCCATTCCATCAGCTGATCCAGCGTTTCGAACTCCTGGATGGAGCGCTGATGCCGCTCACTGCTGAAGTTGCTGACGAAGTTCTGCATGACTACGTATTTCAGCTCCAGCTCCATGACCATTTTGAGCAGCCAGCTCTTGACGCTCTCCACCGGATATTTCCGGTCCCCGATATACTGCTTGACCTCTCTGACCTTCGCCGTAATCTGCGTGCTGTCCTCCTGCTGGATACAGTCCCTTAACTGCTGCAGAATCTCCGCGTAATGAACGAACAGGTCCTCGCTGCTGGTCTTGACCGGCGCCAGCTTCATAATTGCTCCCTCGGCCGTATAGAAGCGCAGGGCATCGGCATCCAGCAGCGCCTGAAGTTGCTTCTTCAGCTCGATCAGACTTGGCGTGGCCTCCCCGTAAAAGAAAGAAATGCCCATCCGCAGATGCAGCTTCGACATCCGCTGGACATGCAGGAGCTGGTTGCGGTATTCCTCATAGAGATTGCGGACCAGCAGGTGCGGCAGGGGAAGGAACAGAATGAACTCCCGACCGTTCAGCGCGAACTGGATCATGCCGTCAATCTCCAGGAATTCCTGGAGCACATTATCCATGACGAACTGCAGATTCACTGCCCCGCCGAACCGCCGTTCCAGCTCATAGGAGCGCTCCGGGAGCGCCAGCACCGGCAGGTACGGAATGCCCCGCTCAAGCTTAATTCCCATCACTTCGGCTTGCCCGAACCACTCGGCCTCATCCCATACCGGCTGCTCCATGAACATGCGGATGAACCGCGTCCGGATGGCTGAGTGGTTCTGGCTGACCAGCTTCTCCATCTGCAGGTAATGGTCGCGGGATTTGACCTTGGCCTCCAGGCGGCTGACCGCCTCGGTCAGCACCGCAATCACCTGGTCAATCTGCAGGCTCTCCTTCAGGATATATTCAGCCACATTCAGCTTCACCGCCTTCTGGGCATATTCGAACTCTCCGTGGCAGGACAGGATAATCGTCTGGAGCTGGGGGTTCAGCTCCCGCGCCTTGCCGATCAGCTCCAGCCCGTCCATCGCCGGCATTCCGATATCGGTCAACAGAATATCGGGCCGGCAGCGCTGGCAGGCCTCCCAGGCCTCGCGGCCGTCCGAGCAGGCGGCCGATAATTCCAGGCCGAGGGTGTCCCAAGGAATGGAGGCGCTTAAGTATTCCAGCACCGGATAATGATCGTCAGCCAATACTACTTTATAGGTCATTCTTATCCGCTCCTATCCGCTTCACAGGCATGATTAATTGTACGGTGGTATGATGTCCGCGAACACTGCTGATCTCCATCTCGAAGCGGTCTCCGCAGATGAGCTTCAGCCGCTGGTAGACGTTGATTAATCCAATGCCGCGGCGTGAAGTCTCTGCTGCCGGCATCCCGGCCGCTCCGATGGCCTCAATCTCCTCATCCTTCTGCCGCAGATGCCGGATTAATGCAGCCAGCGTAGGCTCCTCCATACCCGCTCCGTTGTCTTCTACTGTAATCGTAAGTGTGGTCTGCTGCCGCCTGATCGCAATTCTAATCCTGCCCCCGCCCTGCAGGAAGCCGTGCTTGTAGGCATTCTCAATGATCGGCTGGAGGATGAACCTCGGCACCGTCTCCAGCAGCAGCTCTTTGTCCGCATCAATAACATAATCTGTTGGGTATCTCATGGTGAACCGCATCAGCTCCATATACTGCTTCGTGAAATCAAGCTCACTGGCAATGGACACGAATTCCTCCCTGCTGGTGAAGCTGGTCCGCAGCATGGAGGAGAGCGAGCCAAGAATACGGGCATTCTCCTCATCCTGCTTCAGCAGCAGCTTCATGCGGATTGAGCTGAGCACATTGAACAGAAAGTGCGGGTTAATCTGGGCTTGAAGCATCGCAATCTCCGCCTGGCGCTTCAATGCCTGCTCAGTCTCCACCTGCTGTAGCATCTGCTGCACCTGGTCCAGCATGTTGTCGAAGGAGAGGCCCAGGCTGCCGATCTCGTCCGCTCCCCGGATGCCCGTGCGCACGGCCAGATCCCCGTCCTCTACACGGCGGGCCGCCTTGCCCAGGACCAGCACCGGCTTGGTGAATCTCCGCAGCAGAACGGTCAGGGCGAACAGGAAGCTGACGGCAAATATCGTCTGAATGAGCAGGCCGGTACGGTTAATCCCGTTCAGCTTCTCGGTCAATTGCTCATACGGGGCCACGCTGATGAGCCTCCATCTGGCATATTTCAGCGGCAGGGAGAGGAGGAGCTGGTTCTCACCCTTGAACTTGACGATGTCAGGGAACGCCAGCTCATCCACAGGCAGCAGCCGGTTAAAGCTTGTGCCGATCAGCGCCGGGCTGCGGTTGGACAGAATCCGCTCCTTATCGTCCAGCAGATACACATCCTCTTCTAATGAAGCGAACCGCTCGCGGATCGAGGCTTCACTGCGGCTGACAATCAGGTAGGCATAAGGGGGAGCCGTTGCTTCTTCCCGTAATGCACGCGCTGTCAGGAAGACATACGGCTGCTCCTCCTGCAGGGAGGTCAGGTAATTGGCTTCCGCCCCCATGAATAAGGTGTCATACGGCGGGAGCTGCTCCAGCTCCTGGAACCAGGGCTGCCGGAGGAACTGCCGCGGATCATAGTCATAGAAGGAATAATCGGAGTAAGCATGTCCCTTCCTGTCCAGCAGCGTAATTCTGAGATCAATGGTCTCTCCGGCCACCTGCTCCAGACGGCTGGTCAGCGTTCTTGCTGCCACCGGGTTGGTCTTGGCCTCCTCCAGCAGGTTTTTGATCTCCGGGTCGAAGTGAACGAAGTTCGAGACCGACACCATCTCCTCGAAGATCACATCAATCTGCGATTGGACGATTCTCAGGGACTGCGTGGCTTTTTCCAGGGAATGCTCCCGGATAATGAGCTTGGAATAGACATTCGTAATGTAGAGCATCCCCAGCGCGGGAATCACCAGGCAGGCGATTGAGGTAAGAATAAGCTTTTGCCGGAAGGATAGCTGACTGAGCCTGAATTTCCCTTTCATGAATTCCCCTCCAGTGAGTGACCTGTACAAGCTTATCGTACTTGATTCTGGCATACGCCTCATCCAACAATTTTTTCATTTTAGAAAAAATAATGCTATACAAACTTTTCATCTTAGATAAATTCGTTGCATGTTCCTGAAAGCGCTCCCTTCTATAATGAGGACATACAAAAATAAACGAGGTGGACAAAGTGGAGGTTATCTCTGAACAAGCAGCGGAGCAGCGGCTTCACAGCCCGGGAAAAGGCAAAATGCGCAAGCAGGCCTTTTACGACAATATTGCCGGGTATTTATTCATTGCCCCTATGCTCATTCTGACCGTAACGCTGGTCATTATTCCGATTCTGTTATCCGGCGTAATCAGCTTCTCGAACTGGAACTTTGTTTCCGGGCTGGACGGGTTCCAGCTTGTCGGGCTGGACAATTACACACGGCTCATGCAGGACGAATCCTTTCACCGCTCGCTCTACAACAACCTGATCATGATTGCTGTTGTGCCGGTCGCGATGTTCCTGGCGCTGGTGCTGGCGGTGCTGATTAACAAGGCGACGTATTTCAAAACCTTTTTCAAAGTGATCTATTTCATGCCCTTCATCTCCAGCTTCGTGGCCATCGCCCTGCTGTGGAGAGTGCTCTATCATCCGAACAACGGTCCGATCAACGGCTTCCTGAGATCCATCGGGGTGGAGCATCCGCCCATGTGGCTGGCCGATCCCAAGTTCGCGCTGATCTCGGTCATGATTATTATGGTCTGGACTTCGCTGGGCTTCAATATGGTCATCTATCTGGCCGGCCTCCAGAACATATCACGCGATCTGTATGAAGCTGCCGATGTGGACGGCGCCTCGCCGCTGAGACAATTCTTCCGCATTACGCTGCCGATGCTGTCACCGACCTCCTTCTTCCTGCTCATTACCGGGATTGTCGGCTCATTCAAGGTCTTCGATCTGATCATGGTCTTAACGGGCGGCGGCCCGGCTGGCTCTACCTCGGTCATTGTCTACTATCTGTATGAGGTGGCCTTCGTGAATCTGGAGTCGGGGTACGCTTCCGCCATGGGGATTATTCTGCTGATCCTCATCCTGCTGGTGACCTTGATTCAATGGGTCGGACAAAAGAAATGGGTCAATTACTAGGAGGTTAATCTATGCGATCACTCAAGCTAAACCGCGTTATCGTCACCATCTTCATGGCGGTTGCGGGCATCCTGTTCATCATGCCGTTCCTATGGATGCTCTCCGCATCCTTCAAGCCGGAGCTGGATGTCATGAAATATCCGATAGAGTGGATTCCTTCGAAATGGAACGCGGTGGAGAACTATAAGCAGGTATGGGCGGGAGCCGTGCCGTTCACACTCTATTACTGGAACACGGTGAAGGTTACCCTGATGTCCACAGCGCTGTCCCTGACCATCTCGGCAATGGCAGCCTATGGCTTCTCCAAAATCATCTTCAAAGGCCGGGATACCCTCTTCCTGATTGTCCTTGCCACCTTCATGATTCCGACCCAGGCCATTCTGGTGCCGCAGTTCATTATGTACCGCTGGCTGGGACTGTTCGACAGTCATATCGGGCTGGTGCTGCTGGCTGCCTCCGGCGTGCTGGGCACGTTCCTGCTCCGGCAGTTCTTCCTGGGCATTCATGATGAGATTATTGAATCGGCACGGATTGATGCAGCAGGCCATTGGACGATCTTCAGCCGGATCGCCCTGCCTCTGGTGCAGCCAGCCCTTGCTACCTATATGATTCTCCGCTTCATCTGGACCTGGAATGATTACCAGAATCCGCTGATCTTCCTCCGTTCCGATTCTTTGTTTACCCTGCAGCTGGGAATACGGAAATTCGCTGATTTCAGCGGAGAGTTCTATTCCTTAATGATGGCAGGTGCAGTATCCGCCATTCTGCCGCTGCTGATCATCTTCATCATCGGCCAGAAGCAGGTGATTGAGGGAGTTGCGATGGGCAGTGTCAAAGGCTAGACTAATTACACAACAGGGGGTTATATCATGTCGAGAGTCAAACGCAATTTATTCATCGCTGTACCATTGTTATCGCTGCTGGTCTCCGGGTGCGGAGGCGCTGGCAATGCCGGGAAGGAGCCTGCGGCTTCTGATGCCGGGAAGGGCAGCAATGCGCCGGTAACAATCAAGCTGAGCAACTGGTATGCCAAAAAAATGGACAACTGGGATGTCGTCATCGCCGAATTCGAGAAGCAGCATCCGGACATCAAGGTGGAATTCGCCTCTGCCGAGGATAACAATTCCAATGAATATTATAAGAAGCTGGATTTGGCGGTAGCTGGCGGCGATGATCTGGATGTCATTATGTTCAGCAACATGACCTTCCTGTCCCAGCGGGCGGGGCTGGGCATGATCCAGCCGCTGGATGATTATCTGGCCAAGGACGGCATTACGATGAAGGATGAATACACGGCCGATACGAGCATTGACGGCAAGGTCTATGGCCTGCCCGGCAAGTCCTCGCAGGGGCTGGTCATTATCAACGAGGAGCATCTGAAGGAGGCCGGACTTGAGCTGCCGAAGGACTGGACCTGGGATCAGTACATGGAATACGCCAAGGCGATGACGAAGAAGAATGGCGATAAGACGCGATACGGCACTTACTTCCACAGCTGGATTCAATATGGCTATCTGACGCAGAATTTCGGCCAGGCGGTGAACTCGAATCTGACGACCGATGACGGCAAGACCGCCAATATTGACAATCCGTCCATGCGCAAGTCGTTTGAACTGCGGCTTCAGGGAGAGCAGGAAGGCTCCGCCACCCCCTATTCCGAGGTAGTCAGCCAGAAGCTGAACTACAGACCGCAATATTTCAACCAGGATACCAGTATGCTAGTTACGGGTTCGTTCCTGATCCCGGAAACCGGGGGAACGGATACCATTCCGGCCAGCTTCAAGACCGTGTTCGCGCCGTTGCCGAAGATGAAGGCGGAAGACCCGATGACCTCGAACGTGACCGGCGATGTCCTGAGCATCTACAGCAAGTCCAAACATAAAGACGAAGCCTACACCTTTATCCGCTGGTTCTCCACCGAAGGGATCGTGCTGCAAGGGAAGAATATCCCGTCATGGAAAAAAGCTGACCTGAATGATGTGGTTGACCGGATCATCGCCGGCAGCAAGACCCCGGAAATGATCGACAAAGCTTCCCTGCTCTATGTCCTGGAGAATACAACAACAACTACAACGGCTACAGCCGTGCCTTATCATGCTGAGCTGGAGAAGGTGCTGCTGGAGGAATTCGATAAAATGATGCTGGCCGGCCAAAGCATTGATGACACCATCCAGAATGCACAGACCAAAATCCAGAAAATTATTGATTCCAAATCCTAAGCAGATAATACAGATTAGATAGGAGTGTTGTCCGTGCTGTATCCAATAATGACGGAAACCCGCAGTCTGTATGATCTGGGCGGGATATGGAGCTTCAAGCTGGACCACGGCGCGGGATGGGAGGAGCGCTGGTATGAATCCAGGCTCCTGGACACCATCCCGATGGCGGTGCCGTCCGCTTATAATGATCTTGGCGTAAGCCCGGAGATCCGTAATCATGTCGGCTGGGTGTGGTACGAGCGGGAGCTGACGCTCCCGGCGAAGATTCTGGACGAGCGCCTGGTTCTCCGCTTTGGCTCGGCCACCCACAAGGCCAAGGTGTTCATCAACGGAAGCCTGGTAATGGAGCATTCCGGTGGCTTCCTGCCCTTCGAGGGCGTGATTAATGACTTTATCCGGCCCGGCGCGAACCGGTTGACTGTGGCGGTGCATAATGTGGTGGATTACACTACATTGCCGGTTGGCCTGTATACGGAGACCGAAGGTCCGGACGGGAAAAAGAAAGTGAAGAACCAGCCGAACTTCGATTTCTTCAACTTTGCCGGACTGCAGCGGCCGGTGCGGATCTATTCTACGCCGCGAACCTTCGTAGAGGACGTAACGGTGGTTACGGATTACACTGACGGGAACGGAATCGTACGGTATAGCGTGGACATTAACGGCGAAGCCGATGTCCGGGTTACAGTGCTGGATGAGGAAGGGAATGAGGTCTGCTCAGGGACGGAACCCTCCGGGCTAATGGATATTCCCTCCGTCAGGTTATGGCAGCCGCTGAACGCCTACTTGTATACCTTGAGAATCGAGCTGCTGCAATCGGGGCAATTGGCGGATGTCTATGAGCAGCCGTTCGGCGTGCGGACGGTTGAGGTGAAAGAAGGGCAGTTTCTGATTAATGGCGAGCCCTTCTACTTCAAGGGGTACGGCAAGCATGAGGATACCCCGTTCCATGGCCGGGGGCTGGATGAAGCCGCGAATATTATGGATTTCAACCTGATGAAATGGTCAGGCGCCAATTCCTTCCGCACCGCGCATTATCCTTATGCCGAGGAAGTGATGCGGCTGGCCGACCGTGAAGGCTTCGTCGTTATCGATGAGACGCCTGCGGTAGGGCTGGACCTTAATTTCCTCGTCATGCTGTCAGGGGGAGCGAAGAAGGAGACCTGGGCTGAGGTGCAGACCTTCGGGCATCACCAGCAGGTGATCCGGGAGCTGATCAGCCGGGACAAGAACCATGCCTGCGTGGTCATGTGGAATGTCGCCAATGAACCGGCTTCCTATGAGGATGGGGCTTACGAATACTTCAAGCCGCTGATCGAACAGCTGCGGGAGGAAGATCCGCAGCACCGTCCGGTCACCCTGGTGACCCATATTGAAGCCACGCCTGCCGATGACCGGATCTCCGAGCTGATCGATGTGCTTGCCTTCAACCGTTATTACGGCTGGTATGTGGACGGGGGAGACCTGGAGTCAGCGAAGATTAAGCTGCGGCAGGAGCTGGAAGCCTGGACCAGACGCTGCCCCGGCAAGCCGATGATGATGACCGAATACGGTACCGATACCGTGGCCGGGCTTCATGATGTGGAGCCGGTTATGTTCACGGAGGAATATCAGGTGGCCTTCTACCGGGCCAATCATGAAGTCTTCGACGAGTTCCAGGAATTTGTGGGCGAGCAGGTCTGGAATTTCGCCGACTTTGCCACCGGACAGGGAATTATCCGCGTACAGGGCAACAAGAAAGGCATCTTCACCCGTGACCGCAAGCCGAAGGCGGCCGCTCATGAGCTGCGCCGGAGATGGACCGGGATACCAGATTTCGGCTATAAGAAATAAGTTAGCTACAGTGCAAGCGCAAGCCTCTATTTCAGGAGGCTTGCGCTTTTTTGGGTTTATTTAGGAAACGTAGTGAGGCTTTAATGCTGAATGTATGTGAAAAACAGCATACATTGCGTTCGCAAGCAGGCACACGGCCTGAATGTATGTGAAAAACAGCATACATTGCGTTCGCAAGCAGGCACACGGCCTGAATGTATGTGAAAAACAGCATACATTGTGCTCCCAAGCAGACGTATGGACCAAATGTATGTGAAAAACAGTATACATTGTGCTCGCAAGCAGGCACACGGACCAAACGTATGTGAAAAACAGCATACATTGTGTTCGCAAGCAGGCATACGGACCGAACGTATGTGAAAAACAGCATACATTGCGTTCGCAAGCAGGCACACGGCCTGAATGTATGTGGAAAACAGCATACATTGTGCTCGCGTGCAGCCATATGGACCAAATGTATGTGAAAAACAGCATACATTGTATTCGTAAGCAGGCACACGGTCTGAATGTATGTGAAAAACAGCATACATACATTGCGTTCGCAAGCAGGCACACGGCCTGAATGTATGTGAAAAACAGCATACATTGTGCTCCCAAGCAGACGTATGGACCAAATGTATGTGAAAAACAGTATACATTGTGCTCGCAAGCAGGCACACGGACCAAACGTATGTGAAAAACAGCATACATTGCGTTCGTGCCAACGTAATCTTATTCAACCTTTAGGGTGATTTTGTTCCAAACAGACCCTCAGGATACCGTAAATTTCATACCCATCGTCTGCACTACATTTCCTTGAATTTCAGTGACCCCATCTTCTATGGAGACTGGAATTTGAAGTGCTGCTACCAACTTTGTCCAGAACTTAACCGCCTTTACATTGGATTTGAACATCCCTACTTCGTAGCGGCCCGAATGCAGGGTGAAGATTTGCATGACAGCATCTTTGGCTATATTTGTACCTCTGTATTTGGGCAATACAAACAGTTCCTGCACTGAATAGTCCACTTCCCTGGCAACATAAGGAGGAGAGGTAATCAGAATAAAACCAACGATTCTGTCATTAAATGTGATGAAGTAAGGATACAACCGTTCGTCCCTATAATATGGCGAGATATCTTCCATTTCGAATGTACCTTCTGTTCCGATATCCTCCTGCGAGTAAGCAGAAAGCTCATAGAGATAATAGTTAAATAAGTTCTCAAATAGTTCTTTGTTTGCATCTGTTATTTGCTGAATAGTCGCCTTCATTTTAACCTCCATAATATTATTCTCCTAACCTACTGTATCAGCACATTACAGCGAACGTAAGGGAAAAGACACCTATAATGAACCTTACCTTTTTCAAAAGAATGCCGAGCACTTACGGCAGCATACCAGTCCGGTATCTGCCTGGTGACACACCGGCCACCTTGGTGAAGCTGCGGATGAAGTTGGCATAATCGCTGAAGCCGGACAGCTCGCAGGCGGCCGCGACACTTTTGCCGGCGGTTAGGTGGCTCATGGCCAGGGAGACACGCTTATTGACGATGTAGGAGCGGATCGTAAGTCCCGTGTGCTCCTTGAACTGCTGGCTTATATATTTGCCGCTGTAATGAAACTCCTGCTCAAGCTGGGCGGAGTAGATCGGTTCAAGCAGATGCTCTTCAATGTAAGCCATCGTCTGGCGGACCAGCTCCGGCATGAGATTGTGCGGCAGGGCGGCGGAGGACTGCTGCAGGGTGTTGATGAACACAAGCAGCCGGGTTGCATAGGAATCGGCCAGCAGGTCCTGGCCGTAGTCCTCTGAGTGGAGGCTGTGAATCAATTGGTCGGCCAGCCGCGAATAGAAGGCGCACTGGTCCCGGGAGAGCCGGATCAGCGTATTCAGCCCGGAGGGAGAGGCCTCGAAGCAGGCGAGCAGATTCGTGCGGCGGCTGGACAGCCGCTGCAGGGCGGATTTTCGGAGATTCAGCCCGATCCGCTCATAGATCTGGTTGTCGGCACAGACGCAGCGGTGCATCTCGCCGGGCCGGATCAGCAGCAGGTCGCCGGGGGAGAGCTTGTAGCAGGACTGCTCCACATACATATAGGTGTTGCCTCTCAGGAAGAGATAGATTTCGTAGGCATCGTGCTGGTGATAGGGGTGAGCCGGGTTGAGCTGCTCCGTGGTGGTGGCCTTGTGGAAACAGATCATCTCTTCCGGGATCGGGTTGAACACATACTTGATATTCTGCTCCATGGCACACATTCCTTTAAATGGATATATTAGGATTATCGGTATCCGCGCAATATATTCTCTCAGATGTGCAACGACTAGACTGGCAACTATTTAATATAATACAGGAAAAGGAAGCGCTTGCAAGTGCTGCAAGAACTATGGACAAGCCTGTATGGTGTTCAGCTGCCGCTTCTAGCAGACAGGAGGTGTAACGGGAGAAGGTCCGGCAGAAAGGATAGAAACCAATCATGTGAAGAGGAGCTGAAGCAATGAAATCAAAATTCAAAAAAACACTGCTGACCCTATTGGCTAGTGTGACCATGCTGTCTGCAATGGTGATTCCGCCGCCGCCCAAAGTAAATGCGGCCAGCGATGTGACCGTCAATCTGTCTGACCAGAAGCAGGTGATCCGCGGATTCGGGGGCATCAACCATCCGGTCTGGATCGGCGATCTGACAGCCGCGCAGCGGGAGACCGCCTTCGGCAACGGGGCGAACCAGCTGGGATTCTCGATTCTGAGAATCTCTGTAGACGAGAACCCGAACAACTGGTATAGGGAACTGGATACGGCCAAGGCAGCCATTGCCAAGGGAGCAATCGTCTTTGCATCGCCGTGGAATCCGCCCAGCAGCATGACAGAGACCTTCAACCGCAACGGGAATCCCTCGGCCAAGCGTCTCAGATATGACAAGTACGGCGCATATGCCCAGCATCTGAATGATTTCGTGACGTACATGAAGAATAACGGGGTGGATCTGTATGCCATCTCGGTGCAGAATGAGCCGGACTATGCCGAGACCTGGACCTGGTGGACGCCTGCCGAAATGCTGAACTTCATGAAGAATTATGCCGGTGCGATTAATTGCCGGGTTATTGCTCCGGAATCTTTTCAATATCTGAAGAATATGTCTGACCCGATCCTGAATGACTCCCAGGCGCTGGCCAATATGGACATTCTGGGGGCGCACTTGTATGGAACTCAGGTGAACAACTTTGCCTATCCGCTCTTCAAGCAGAAGGGTGCAGGCAAAGATCTGTGGATGACCGAGGTCTATTACCCGAACAGCAATAACAACTCGGCCAACCTGTGGCCGGAGGCGCTGGAGGTGGCATACCATATGCACAATGCGCTGGTGGAAGGGGATTTCCAGGCCTATGTATGGTGGTATATCCGCCGTCAATACAGCCCGATGAATGAGGACGGTACCATCAGCAAGCGCGGGGACAGCATGGCCCAGTTCTCCAAGTTTATCCGCCCGGGTTATGTAAGAGTGGACGCCACGAAGAACCCGAATACCAATGTCTATGTCTCCGCCTACAAGGGTGATAACAAGGCAGTCATTGTCGCTATTAACAAAAGCACATCGGCCGTAAGCCAGAAGTTTGTCCTGCAGAACGGGACGGCCTCCAGTGCCTCGGCATGGATCACGGATGCGAGCCGGAAGGTTGCTGCGGGAGCATCCATCAATGTATCGAATGGTTCCTTTACAGCCCAGCTTCCGGCGCAAAGTGTAACGACCTTTGTAGCGGAGCTTGGAAGCGGGGGCGGCACCGGCTCGGGAACGACTTATGAAGCTGAGACTGACACCACATTGACGAATGCGGTCGTAGAGACAATCAATGCCGGTTATACGGGCAGCGGCTACGTCAATTTTAATGCGGCAACGGATGCTGCGATCCAGTGGAACAGTGTGTACTGTGCCGTGGCCGGGACCAAGAATCTGAAATTCCGCTATGCCCTGGAGAGCGGCACAAGAAATCTGGATGTGTATGTGAACGGCAGCAAGGTCATCAGCAATGCCGCGTTTACCGCAACGGGGGCCTGGTCCTCCTGGGGAGAGAAGACGGTTCAGGTCCCTATGAATGTCGGCAACAATACGGTTAAAGTGGTGACTACCGGTACGGAAGGACCGAATGTGGACAGCATTAATGTGACCGCCCAGTAAGCCCTGGAGACTCATCGGACAATTCCTCAGGAAATTCCTGAAGAAGTTCATCAGGGCGTTCAATAGGCTGAAAATCAATCCTGGCTTGTAGACAGCAGCTTGCACAGTGCGTTTACGGGCCGGGATTTTTGGCGTCTCTGGGGCAAACGTTTAAATTTGAAAGAGAATAGTGTTATTTTATAATCAATCGTGCATCCGTCTGCTACAAATGTCCAAGTTCAATTGTTAAGATATTACCAGGCAAAACCATGAAAGCGCATACAAGAGGAGGAATCTCTAGGATGAGTAAAAAGATCAGGAGAAAGGCACTCACGGCTTCAATGGCTGGCGTGCTGCTGCTGTCCGTCATTACCCCTATGCCATTCTCTAACCCGCTTCAAGCTGCTCCGGCGGCTGCCGCTCAGGCCGCTACTGCTCCGGCACAGGTAACCGCCGATTGGTACAAGACGTACCAGACCATGGACGGCGTGGGCGCCGCTTATGCTTATACGGACTCCGTGCATATGCTGCAGCTCGCTTCCGCCGGCCATCAGGATACCGTCAGGCATCTGCTCGATCTGACCTTCAGTGAACAGAAGGGTACAGGCCACGACATTGTGAGAGTGATCATCGGCGACAACGGCGGTCTGACCGCTTCCGGGGCAACGGCGGCCAGCCCGGGCTTCAACCCGCTTACCAGTCTCCTGGCCGATGTGAACAATCCCGGCTTCGACATTGAAGGAAATGCCATTCCCATGCGCGGGACAGCGGGACAATACGGCTACAAGATCGAAGCGGAGAACCGTTATTACGATGGCAATACCGACAGCATCTGGCCGGTGGAACCGGAGCACGCTCCCGGAACCCTTGTACCTGTGCAAGACTTCATCTGGGACTATCCCTCCTGGAATCAGCCGATCGGCAATGACGACGGCGGTCCGACCAATCTTCTCAGCAAGCCCGGTGAACAGCCGGTAGTCATCAAGAACTCCCCGCGTACCCGCAAAGAGCTGTTCGATATCGATCAGGTCTGGACCATGCTTCAGGCCCAGCAGTATGGCGTCAAGCAATTCTACGCCTGCACCTGGACCGTACCTTACTGGATGAGCCAATCCAACACCAATTCTCCCAGCAAAATTATCCGCAGCGACACCGCCACCATTAACGGACAACCGGTCAAAATATATTATCAGGCCTATGCAGATTATCTTGTCAATTATATCCGCGGCATGTGGGAGCAGTGGGGGATTCCGATTACTCACATCAATCCTTTTAACGAAGTCGATCTGGCGAACGGCTCCGCCGCTTACGTTACTGAACTGATTAACGGCTATATCGGGCCTGCCTTGAAGAAATCGATGCAGCCCGGCGGCGCTCTTTATGATATCCGTAACCCGGAAGGCAAGCTCATCGACTTCATCCCCCAGCTTGCCGCAGTGGACGGCACGAATCTGGGCGCTTCCTTAAGCAGAGGCGGTGAAGTGTTCTCGCAGACGGACCCGGACAATGCGCTTGACAAGAATCCGTACCTCGATGTATTCACCACCCATCTCTACGGTACGGTCGGCATCGGTACGGATGAGAACAAGCTGTACCACACCGGTGATTTCTCTAAGAGTCCTCTGGATTACACCAGGGATGGCAGCAAATATCCCGAATGGCTGAACAAGTATAAGCTCTGGCAGGCAGAATTCATGAACCAGGACACCGGTGACGGGTCGGCCGGCGCATACACCCAGCGGTACGGCAATCAGAATATCAATGACGCCGTGCGCTGGTCCAATCTGATGACGAATATGTTCACCAGCAATCCGGGCTTTAACGGCTTTGTCTGGTGGAGCATGTGGGACAGCAACGGCGCGGACGGCTCTGACCTGATCCGCTTCGTGAGTACCAATTCCCAGCAGGAGCCGGGACGGATCAGTACACTGACGGGTGAATACCGGTTGTTCAAGCGCTTTTACGGCTACGGCCATTTCTCCCGGTTCATGAATCCCGGCGATGTGCGCTTTGATGTTACACGCGTACCCGCGCCCGATCTGAATGTGGTCGGCTTCAAGAATCCGGTTACCAGTGATTTCTCCATCACAGTATCGAATGCGAACAACGATGACAGCGTTCAGCCGCTGGAATTCAATCTGAAGGACTTCCCGGACGGAACGGACAGTGTGACCGTGTTCCGCACCTCGGGAAGCGAGAATCAGAAGAAGCTGGGCACCATTCCGGTAAGCGGCGGCAAGTTCGTTATTGACATTCCGTCCGCCAGCATCGTGACGATTGTTCCGTCCAAGGGCACCTTTGCCACCTATCACGGACTTGACGGGGAACGCGACATTTTCTCCACGCTGGAAGGAGAGGCTAATGACAACCATGTGCCCGGTGACAGCGCAGGCCAGGCGGGCCGGGCCAACGAGGCAGTGACCCTGGGCGACGGCGGAGTTCTTGCATACAAGAATGTGAACTTCGCAGACGGCTCGGCGAACGGCGGAGTAGTCCGCAGACACTTGCTGTACCTTACCGCCCAGACGAAATCGGCCCAGGGGGGCAAGCTTGCCGCTTATGTGCTTCCGGTGGGGACTGCTGTCAGCAGCACTGCCGATATTCTGTCCGAAGGTACGCGGGTTGCAGCGATTCCGGTACCGGCCAACGACAGCTACGGCAAATTCCAGGCTATGGTCGATACCGGTGATCTCAGTGCTTACGGGCACAAGGACCTCTATATTGTGGCTGAGCTGAGCGGAGCTGACGGTACCATTACCGTTGACCGCTTCCTGTTCGGCGCAGGCGATTCAGACTGGAGTGCAGCCGCCAATAACTCGGTCGTGACGATTCCGGGGAACCTGCTGCTGAATGGTGATTTCGATACAGCCACAAGCGTAAGCACCGATCACTGGTCGGCAGGCCGTTACAATAACGGCAGCTTCGAGCCTGCTGTCACAGGACCAGTACTCACAGCTGATACGATACAGAGCTACTCGGGACTCTCCCGCTACCTGAAGAACAGCTCCACCTCCAAGGTAGCCGGGTCCGGCAAGCTTGCAGGCCGCATCAGTGCTGCGGAGCAGTATGACGGTATCTGGCAGGATGTGACCGGCAAGCTAAGCCCGGGAGAGAGCTATAATTTCAAGGGCTATTTCCTCTCGATGATGAGCCGTCCGGACAGCTATGATGTCGCAGCAGAGCATCCCGGAGATGTGGAAGTGGCGCTGGTGTATTACGACAAGGACGGAGTTCAGCTTGGCATTGAGCCGGTCAACGGACGCGATATGCCGGAACCTTATGCTGCCCGTGAGGCCGGAGATCCGGCATACTGGCAGAACGGCAAATTGATTGGACGTATTCTTGAAGGCGGCCCGCTGGGTCTCAGCTCCTTCCAGCCTGTGGATGTGAAGGTGGCGGATTGGCATGAGACGCCTAATCAGCCGTTTACGTACGACGAACCCGCAGGGACAGCGAAGGTAGTGCTGGCGGTGTATGCGAAGGATGCCAACATCCTGTATGCCGACCAAATGTCGCTTACCCCTGAGGTTATTGTCTCGCGCAACCTCTTTATCGATGGTGTTCAGCCGTCTGATTTTGACCAGGCGAAGCTGGAATATACATTTACGGTGACCGGAAACGCCATTCCGAAGGTAACGGCGGTGACCAGCGATCCGGCTGAGCTTGTGAGTGTCTCGCAGGCGAACAGTGCGCAAGGCACGGCAGTGGTTCGTTTTATCAAAGGCGGGCAAGTGAAGACCTACAAAATCTTCTTCCGTACGAACGAGGCGGTTGATTTCTCGAATGGCCTTCCGGCAGGCTGGGAGGTGGTGAACCCGGCTGATCCGCAGACTGCACTCCGTTATAGCGCAGACGGGGCGGAGCTTCAGACCTTGAAGAGCGATACGGACTATCCGGGCAGCCATAATATGCTGCAGCTTCCGGGCTCCGCTGAAGGCAACTGGACGCTGACGGCGAAGCTCACCGTTGACAAACCGCTGAATGATCCGTCCATGGGCGAGAATGCCCAGGTTGGGCTTGGCATCAGCGGCAGTTCAAGCGGAGAATTTTACCGGATCAATGCCAGAAAGGTCAGCAGCAATATCAAAGTCAATAATTCAGGCAAAACCGGCACCCAGTCCTTCACCAACAATACGAATCAGACCAACCTGAGCGGGACTAATTATTACTTGCGGATTGTAAAAGAAGGCAATGTGGTGCAAGGCTATTTCTCGACCAACAGCGGTTCCTTCTGGACCACAATGGGCAATCCGTCCACGTATACCCCGGAATTCTTCAAGGCTGCCAGGGTGCAATTGTATGGAACCAATACAAGCGCTGTTACGGACTTCAAAGTCACCTTCTCAGGAGTTACCCTGGCGAAGACCCTGGGCGAGACGGGAGAGATCTGGCCGGAGGGAAGCAAGCTTGAGGCTACCAGTGTTACGCGCACCGGGGTTACCTTATCGTGGCCCGCGGCAATGGATAATCTGGGCGTTACCGGCTACCGCATCTACAACGGGATCGATGCCGAGCCGCTGCTTGTAACCGGCATTGAGCCGGTGGAGACCCCAGCCGGAGCCGTATACCGTTATGAGATATCCGGGCTGCTGCCGAACACGCAGTATACCTTCAAAGTGGAGGCAAGAGATGCTGCGGGTAACTGGAGTAAGGACGGACCTTCCACTATGGTGACCACCCTGCCGGGTGAAGACATCACACCGCCGGTCTGGGCGGAAGGAAGCAAGCTTGAAGCTTCCGGCATCATGAGTGACGGGTTGACGCTGACCTGGTCGGCTACGGCCACAGATGACAGCGGCATTTACGGGTACCGGATTACGAACGGAACCGGAGACCAGCCGATTACGGTTACAGATGCTGTGTACACGGAGACCGTAACCGGAGCCGTATATAGCTATCAGGTCACGGGATTGCAGCCGGGTACTACGTATAGCTTCAAAGTGGAGGCAGGAGATACGGGCGGCAATTGGAGTGCCGATGGGCCTTCGGTGTCAGCAACCACGCTGCCTGCTGAAGATACCACACCTCCGGTCTGGCCGGAGGAGAGCATGCTTGAAGCTTCACGGATTACGGCATCCGGCCTTGTGTTAACCTGGACGCAGGCTGCTGACGATACGGGAGTGACAGACTACAAAGTCTATAGGGGATCAGAGGAAATTGCTGCGTTGTCTGGAACAGAGCTGCGGTACGAGGTTACCGGGCTTGCTGCGGGAACAGCGTATCATTTCTCGGTGCAGGCCGGGGATGAGGCCGGGAATTGGAGCAAGAATGGTCCCGCTCTCTCTGTGACTACGCTAAAAGACAGCGGAGGTCCGTCTGAGCCGACGCCAGCACCAACGCTGAAACCGACGCCAACACCAACACCAGCATCTACACCAGCGCCGACATCTGCGCCTGGATCTATGACGTCATCTGCACCAACGCCAACCCCAGTGCCTGGAACAGTGGTTTCGCCAACACCGTCACCGGCTGTAACTCCGGCACCTTCTCCGGTGCCTGTCAGCCCATTCCGGGATGTGCAGGCCAAGTATAGCTGGGCATCCGAGGCGATTGACACCCTATACGGGCTGGGTATTATCACAGGAACCTCCGGTACGACGTTTAACCCGGAGAAGAACATTACGAGAGCAGACTTTGTGCTGATGCTGGTGCGGGCATTGGGACTTGAAGCGGAGGCAGAGGCAGATTCCAGCTTCGCGGATGTCAATCAGGGAACCTATTATTATGAAGCACTGGGCATCGCCAAGAAGCTGGGCATCATCCAGGGAGTTGACGGCAGCAGGTTTAATCCGAAGAGTGAAATCACCCGACAGGACATGATGGTTATTGCTTCCAGGGCGCTGAAGGCGGTGAGCAAGTTACCGGTCAGCGGCAGCGCCGGAGATTTAAGCAGCTATGTGGACCGGAATGAAGTGGCGGAGTATGCCGTGGATAGTGTTGCAGCTCTGGTAAGAGCAGGCATTGTGCAGGGAGACGGCACATCCATTCACCCTGAAGCGGCTACCACGAGGGCGGAAGCCGCTGTCATGATCTTCCGTATACTGAAGAGGTAGGGAAGTCCCTCCGAAGGTAGAAGGTTAGAACCACAGAACCACAGAACCATATAACCATATAACCATATAACCATAGAACCATAGCATCACAGCACCGCAGCATCACAGCATCACAGCATATAACCCTCATGTCCGCGAGCGCCCCCCATCGTAAGATGGGCCGGATGCTGGCCGGCCGGAGGGTTATTTGGCTATTTGGATGGAGATTTCCATCCATAAAGTTTAATTGAAGCAAACTTTCGGTGATAGTTGTATTCTGCGCAATTAAAAACAGTGAAAAGACAGCCTTTGCTCTCCTAACTGTAGTCTGTACAACTAAATCTGCCCAAACTGGCGAGAACCCCGGTACAACTGGAATTTTTAATGTACGAATGGACCTCCGTCAAGAAAGTGGACACAAAAAAAGTGAATTATGCATGTTTTCTCTTTTTAAACTGCGCAGCAAACTGAACAGGGGAAACATAACCCAGCGCACTATGGATTCGCTTGCGATTATAAAAAAATTCAATGTACTGGAAGATCTCGTGCTTCGCCTGCTCCTTCGTTTTGAACTTCGTGCAGTAGACGAACTCTTTCTTTAGGAGGCTATGAAAGGATTCGATGCAGGCATTGTCATAGCAATTTCCCTTGCGGCTCATGCTGGCCTTCATGTGGTACTTCTCTAGGCGTTTACGGTACTCTACAGAGGCATATTGCGAACCCCGATCCGAGTGATGGGTGAGCCCCTTCTTTGGCCGTTTAGCCTGGTAGGCGTCCTCCAGTGCGCCTAGCACCAGTTCGGTCGTCATTCGGTCATCTACCTTAAAACCCACAATCTCTCTCGTACAGAGGTCCAGCACGCTGGCCAGATACAACCGGCCTTCCCGGCAGGGAATGTAGGTGATGTCCGTGACCCAGACTCGGTTGGGTTCGTCCGTTTTAAACTCTTGGTTCAGCAGGTTCGGAGCAATGGGCAAATCGTGATGAGAGTCGGTCGTCTTCACGTGAAAACGCTTGGCGACACAGGAGCGTAAACCTAGCTCTTGCATGTATTTCCCCACCGTCCGCTCGCTAACCGTGTAGCCTTCTTTCTGTAGAAGCTTGGTGATTTTGGGACTGCCGTAACGTCTCTGGTTATCCTTGAAATGATAGGTGATTCGTTGGAGCAACTTTGCCTTACGCTCCGCTTGGGGGCTGGTTTTCTTCTCGCGCCACTTGTAAAATCCGCTCCGGGAAACCTTGAGCATGCTGCACATCTTCTCCACTCGAAACTCAGAGCGATGGGTTTCGATGAACTGAAATCTCAGTTCTTTGGTTTGCTGAAGATGTGCACCGCTTTTTTTACGATGGCAAGCTCCTCTTCGACGTCTGCAATGCGCTGCGCTCTTGCTCGTAGTTCCTTTTCCTGTTCTGCCAATCGCTGCTCCAGTTCGCGAACCTTTTCCGCACTATTTAGAGGTTCGTTGCTGAATTCCCGATACTTCGCCAGCCAGTTGTGCAGCACGCCAGGGGAGATCCCCAGTTCCTCCCCAATCTCCACCACTGACTTTGTTTGTTCCTGAATGTACTTCACCGTTTCTCTTTTAAAGGTTTCATTGTATCGCTGCCGTTGTTCACCCATGGGAACACCTCCTCGTTAAGTTCATTATTCGTGCTTTCTTAACGGGTGTCCACTTTTAATTCTAACTGCAGAAATGCAGCTAAACGGAAATTTAGCGGTAAATCCGACGATCCAGTTGTACAAAGTGCAGTTAAGTCTCCTTTCATGTGCGCCTAAATCGAGTGGATGACAGCAGAACCTTAATAAGCCAGCGCCTCATTCCCGCAACAGTCATTTGGATGCTGTAGGCGCTGGAATAACAGTAACTGCATTTTATACAATGGAATGCTGTAAAAAAGGCTTCAAAATAGATTCTATTGTATTCGGTACAGGCCTGTTGATTAGCCAAAAAAAGGTAGCAAAAAGGCCACTCATTCGGTAAAGTGTTTGTACCCCTACAAACATCCGAAACGAGGCGACCTCATGAAAAAGTCTACTTCAATCTCGAACATTCTGCAATTAGTGATTCCTGAAGAGAAACTCTCACCGTTTCTTCAAGAACTTGAATATGTCGATACAGCAAGAAAGTTTACCGTCTATGACCTCTTTTTATTCTTGGCGGAGGCTTCGTTCCAGCAGTGGGAGGGATATCGGGATGGTGAAGTACGCATGGATTCCAGCGGCCTTAGACCCGTAGACCATTCAACGCTTTCCAAAAAAGCGAAAGATGTTCCCTTCGAGCTTTTTAAGCAATTGCTGAACCTCATGATTGATCTGTGTAATCGCTCGACCCGAAGACATTTAGGGATTCCCAAAGCCTTACTTCTCGTCGATTCCACCAAAATTACCGTCGGGAAAGAACGGCTTCCTTGGGCTCCGCTGAAAGGCGAACGCGCAGGAATCAAATTACACGTGTCGGTGGTGGCCGATGAAGGCCGGCTCTTTAAGGTGACCGAGACCACAGGGAATTCCCATGATTTTAAAAGCTGTCCCGAGCTGATCGACAAACGGTTTATTATCGTAGCCGATCGGGCGTATGGCAGTCACAAACGATTCGATGAGTATCTGGAGCAGCACCAATGCTTTGTCATTCGGCTTCGGGACAACACGCTCTTTCAGTCCCCGGTTGCCCGGATACGAAGCGAACCCTTCACAGGAACTCTCGAACAAGATTTCACCTGCCAATTAGGAAAAGGACAACGGCTTTCCAAGAACCGTTTTCGCGTAGTAATTCTAAGAGACCCACAAGGCAACCCGGTGATTCTTGCTACGAATCTGCACTGGCACTCCGCTGAGCGGATTGCAGAAATTTACAAGAAGCGGTGGCAGATCGAAGTGTTTTTTCGCTGGATTAAGCAGCATTTAAACATTCCAACCTTATTTGGGACCACACCCAATGCTGTGTACGGACAGTTGTATACCGCTTTACTGGTTTATGTGTTATTGAAATTCCTCTTTGACAAAGGAAATGCAGTGGTTCATTGGAGCGCCAAACTAACGTTTGCCGATTTTGACCGCTTATTTACGCTGCAACGATTACCCGTAGAATGGATTACTTTTTTGACTAATAATCTTACATTCCCATAATTTAGCTAATCAACAGGCGTGTATTCGGTACAATTGAATATTGAAAAAAGCCCTTTTTTCACCCAAAACCCAACATTCTACTGTATAGAATACAATAGAATCTCCTTTTACGATCAGTTATGCGTATTCTATTGCAGGATATACAATCAGCTGTACTAGTCCCCCATAATCCTAATCTCCGTATCCACCCGCTTCGCTGCTTCAAGACCATTGGCTCTCAGGAGCAGCGCATTGATAATCTCCTCGCCCCAGTTCTGCTCGTTCTGGGAGATGATCCGGGTAATCTGCCCGTTGTCCATGGCCTGCTTCAGGGCAGGGGTGAGGCCCAGCGCAAAGTTATAGCGCTTCAGCCCCTTGGCCTTCCAGACCAGGACGGAGCTTGCGCTGGAGACGAAATCCAGATTGACCAGCGCGCTGAAATGGGGATGGTCGGAGATCATCTGCTCCAGCTGCCGGGCGGCCAGCTCTTCGCTGCCGTCATTGTGCCGCACCTCCAGAACATCGATCTCCGTATACCGGTTCAGGTAATTCTGCAAGCCGTGCAACCGCTCCCGCGTGCTCTGCATCCGGGACATCCCCGACTCGACCAGAATCATCCCTTTGCCGCTGAGCAGCCGGGCCACTGTCTGTCCGATAACCTCGCCGGTGGCCCGGTTGTCTGCTCCGATATAGGCGTCCCGCTTGCTGCCGGGCGAATCCGACTCGAAGCAGACCACGGGAATGCCCTGGGCGGCGGCCTTATTGATAACCCCCGCGATCGCCTGCGAATCAACCGGCGCTATGGCGATGCCGTCTACGCCGCGTTTAATCATCATCTCCATCATGCGGATCTGCTGCTCCAGATTGGCTTCGTCCGGTGCCTGAACCAGCAGGCTGACGTTATGCCTGGCCGCCGCTTCTTCGGCCCGCTCTGTGATCATCTCATAGGAATCATTCACCATCGGGTAGAGAATACCGAAGGTCAGCGGCGGCTCTCGGTCCGGAGTTGACGGGGAGCCGCCGCCGTCTGTAAGCGGGGCGTCCGGCATCCCGTCCGGCCCCGAGCATCCGCCAAGGCCCAGGCCCGCCGCCAGCAGCAGGAGCAGCAGCCGGACCAGCAGGCTGCGCTTTCGGGAGGGGCTCACGAACGCTCCGCTCCTCTGCGGACGGGCTGCAGCCGTTCCTCCGTGCTGCCCTGTCTGCGGTATTCCATCGGGGTCATGCCTGTGACTTTTTTGAACAGATTGGAGAAGTAATGCTGGTCGTTGTAGCCTACCCTGTAGGCGATCTCGAAGGTCTTGTGACCCGTGGACTTCAGCAGCTCCTTGGCTTTATCCATCCGGGTGGCGGTCAGAAATTCGGTAATCGTCTGCCCGGTCGCCTGGCTGAAGGTCTTGCTCAGATGGCTGGGGCTGACCCGGACCACGCTGGCGATATCGTTCAGGGAGAGCTGCTCCTTGCCGTATTGCTCCCCGATATATTGCTTCACCTTGTCAATCAGCTCCCGGTGTTTATCCGCCCCCTCGGACCGCCACGCCCACAGCCGCCTGTATAGCTGCTGCAGATATTGAAGGGCTTCATCCGCAGAGGACACCGCGGTGAGCTCCGGCTGCAATTCACTGAGCAGCCCGGCCTGGCTGCCGGCTGCCCGGAAGCTGAGCTTCGCCGTCTGCACCAGCTCCAGCGTAATGTCGTTCATCAGATAGCAGGCATAGCCGGAATTCCAGTTCACCTGCGCAAGCCCGGCGGATAGCTCCTGCAGGAAGGCGGGCATCTGCTGCTGATCCCCCAGCTTCAGGAACTGGATCAGCCGGCTGCGGTCCAGCAGAACCTCCCGGGCGGCGGACGGGTCCAGATAATCATCCAGCATCGCTGCGGAATGCATCCGGGACATCTTCTTCAGCATCCGGTCATTCTCGGCTTCGAGATAGGAGAGGTGGATGCCCTGAAGGCGCTCATGCGCCTTGCCCTTGCTGAAAGCAAGCTCCGCACCGCAGGCCGCCTTAAGTTGCTGCTTCAGCGTAAGGTACAGCTCATCCAGACTGCGGGCCATCTGTACCGGCTGGCTGCCCTTGCGGATCAGGACCGTCTCGGTTCGGCTGCGCTTATAGGTGAAGCCGCCCGCATGCTCCTTCAGCAGCTGGGCGAACAGCTCCTCCGCATCCGGCGGAGGCTCTAGAGCTTTTACCGCTCCGTCATCCGGGGCATTCAGCGTAAATATCGCTGCGGCATAATAAGGAGCGGTCAATTGCAGCTCTAACTGCTGCGCTGCCTCGATGGCGGCTGCTGTGCTGATCAGGCCCCCGCACAGGTCGGCGAACAGATTCTCGGCGGTATAGGCATATTTTTGCTGCATCCGCAGCTCTTCATCAATTCTGGCACTGACGTTATGCAGCAGCTCCAGCAGATCGGCAGCGCTGAACGGCTTCAGGCAATAATCCTCCACACCGAGCCGCAGCGCAGCCTGGGCATATTGGAAGTCATCGTGGCCGCTCAGAATGATAATCTTCATCTTCGGAAATTGCTGGCGCACAACCGAGCTCAGCTCCAGGCCGTTCATGAACGGCATGCGGATATCGGTAATCAGAATGTCAGGAAGCTGGTCTTCAATGATCGGGAGCGCCAGCTCGCCGTCGGGGGCGTCGCCGCAATAGAGGAAGCCTTCCTTCTCCCAGTCTATACATTGCCGGATATTCTCACGGATCAGAATCTCATCATCCACCAGCATAATCTTCTTCATCCTTGGACCCCCTGTTCTTGGGTATACGAACCGTAATATGTGTGCCGTAGCCTTCCGTACTGTCCAGCCGTATTCCATATTCCGCCCCGAAGTACAGCCGCAGCCGCTGATGCACATTCTGCAGGCCGAAGCCGCTCTGCTCCGCATCTGTATCTCCCGCTTGGACGGGCTGCTCGATGGAGGCTCTGAGGGCTTCGAGCCGTTCTCCGGGAATTCCGATGCCGTTGTCTGATACGGTAAGCATGATGGTGCCCCCGTCACTGTAGCCGCCAATACGGATCAATCCCTTGCCCCGCTTATTCTTGATTCCGTGGTACAGGGCATTCTCAATCAGCGGCTGCAGCGTCATATTCAGAATCGGATATTCCTGCAGCTCCTCGTCAATCTCAATCCTGAACTCCAGAATGTCGCGGTAGCGCATCTGCTGGATGATCAGATAGCTGCGCGCGTGATCCAGCTCCGAGCGGATCTGTACCCAGTCGCGCCCTTTGTTCAGACTCAGCCGGAAGAAGCCTGAGAGCGCCTTCACCAGCCGGATCACGCCATCGTGATTGCCGGCTTCCGCCATCCAGACAATCGAATCCAGCGTGTTGTACAGAAAATGCGGGTTGATCTGCGCCTGAAGCGTCCGCAGCTCCGCCTTCTGGAGCTGCTGCTGCCTGCGGATGCTCTGCGCCAGCAGCTCCTTGATCTGCTCAACCATAATGTTGAAGCTCTGCCCCAGATCGGCGATCTCATCGCGGCCGTCCGGCTTCACTTTGGCTTCCAGATAGCCGCTTGCGGTCAGGCGCATCTTGTGCTGAAGCAGCTGGATGGGCCGGGTCAGCCGCCGGGTGAGCAGATAATGGAGAGTGATGGCGAACAGGATGCTTAAGCCTACACTGATGATAATCAGCTGCCTGATCCGGTTGGCCTCGGCCACAATCTCCTGGAGCGGGGCAGTACCGATAATCGTCCAGTCCGTCGCTTGAGAAGAGGTGTGGACGATGAACCGGGGCGGACCGGTGGTCTGCTGCACGAAGCTCCCGCTGCGCTCCAGCTCCCGTGCGGGAAGCCGGGTCGCCTGAACCAGAGCAAGCTCCGCCGCCGAGACAGGCGGCACATAAATGGGATTGCTCTGCGCATCGGTCAGGTAGAAGAACCCGGTGGTCCCGATTGTGACCCTGTCGCAGAAGTCTTTAATGAAGGAATCGCTGAGATCCACAATGATGAAGCCGATAACCTCATGTGTGATCCGCTGCTTGACCGCTGTCATGATCGAGATGACGCCCTGGCTCCCGTACGTGAAGCCGTCGACCCGGTCATAGCTTGACATCAGGGACGGCGGAATCCTGAGAATCAGCTCCGGGCTGCGGGCCAGCTCCTGAAAATGCGGGCTACGCAGCGGATTGCTGCCTGACTGGAAGATGCCCCTGCGCTCGCTGATGCCTTTGCCGTATAGATTAATCAGGCTGATATTGAGTACATTGTCATATTTGTAGGTATCCCGGTAGAGTGTGAAGGTCTGAAGAATATCCTTGGCCTCCTGGTAGGTCTCAGATTGGGAGAACAGGAAGTGAATCACCTGCGGATTATTGCTTAGCTCCAGGAGGCGCTCGGTATCCTTGAACAGGTTATCGATATTCGTCCCCAGCAGATCGGCCTGCAGCATACTTGAAGCCTTGCTGTGGCTGGAAATGGACTGGTAGGATTTCTGGTACGAGATGAGGCCGACGGCAATCAGCGGTATTGTGGACAGCACAATGAACAGAGCCAGCAGTTTGGCTCTCAGACTGGAGGAGATCCAGCGTGTGATCCGCATCATCGGAGTTCCCTTTCACAAGTAGAGTAGAGAATAGAGTAGGTTCACTCTCTAGTTTATAACAAATATTGGAATGCTGGAACAAAAAAGAAAGCGTAAACAAAATTCCCACCTTTTGAATAAAAAAATACACCTGAGCCTCCCGCCCGGAGAAACAAAGCCAAAAATAGAAAGCAAACGCCAAAGGCTGCCCATATAAAACCCCGCCTGTAAGCGTTTAAAATGGGCACAACACCGCAAAACAAGGTGAACACCCCAGGGGGAGGAAAAAAACGTATGAAGAAGTTCGGGAAAATGGGGGCAGCGCTGCTGCTGACCCTGTCCATGACCATGCTTGGCGCTTGCGGCAACAGCAATGGCGGGAATACGGCGGCGAATGCGGGGAAAAACGGAAATGCAGCCACGGAAGCCCCGGCGGCGGATAACGGAGGCAAGACGGCGGGCAAAAGCATAACGCTCGGATTCTCCCAGGTCGGTGCGGAGAGCGGCTGGCGCAGCGCGAATA
Organism: Paenibacillus sp. FSL K6-1096; assembly: GCF_037977055.1. Taxonomy (NCBI): domain Bacteria; kingdom Bacillati; phylum Bacillota; class Bacilli; order Caryophanales; family Paenibacillaceae; genus Paenibacillus; species Paenibacillus sp. FSL K6-1096. The sequence goes on from NZ_CP150274.1 coordinate 6,449,298, forward strand.
CGAAGTCGATTCAGGATTCTGCCAAGGAGGCAGGCTATACGCTGAAGTTCTCCGATGCGCAGCAGAAGCAGGAGAATCAGATCAAGGCGCTGCGTTCGTTCATCCAGCAGAAGGTGGATGTCATCTCGTTCTCGCCGGTGGTGGAATCAGGCTGGGATACGGTGCTGAAGGAGGCAAAGGCTGCCGGTATACCCGTGGTGCTGACAGACCGGGCGGTAGACTCCAAGGACACCTCGCTGTATGTCACGTTCCTGGGCTCTGACTTCGTAGAGGAAGGCCGCAAGGCGGGGCAATGGCTGACCGAGCAATATAAGGATGCTGCCGAGGACGTTAATATTGTGGAGCTGCAGGGAACTACTGGCTCTGCACCGGCCAATGACCGGATGGCAGGCTTCGCCGAGGTGATTAAGGGCAATCCCCATCTGAAGATCATCGCTTCGCAGACGGGCGACTTCACCCGGGCCAAGGGCAAGGAGGTTATGCAGGCCTTCCTGAAGGCCAACAAGGATATTGATGTGCTGTATGCCCATAACGATGACATGGCGCTTGGAGCCATTCAGGCGATTGAAGCCGCGGGACTCAAGCCCGGTCAGGATATCAAGATTATCTCGGTCGATGCGGTGAAGGACGGAATGCAGGCCGCCAGTGAGGGCAAAATCAACTTCATCGTCGAATGCAACCCGCTGCTCGGCCCGCAGCTCATGCAGGTGGTCCAGGATATCGTGGACGGCAAAACGGTAGAGCCGCGGATCGTCACCGAGGAGACGACGTTTACCTCCGAGCAGGCCAAGGAAGCTTTGCCCAGCCGCGAGTACTAATCAGCAGACCCTAACCGAATCCGGCTCCGGCGGTGCAGCAGCTGCCGGAGCGGTTCGCTATGGAGAGAAGGAGTGGAGGGAATCATGAACACGCAGATGCCCATTCTGCAAATGACCGGAATCCACAAGCGGTTTCCGGGCGTCAAGGCGCTGAGCGGTGTGAATCTCCGCCTGTTCCCGGGCGAGGTTCATGCCTTGATGGGGGAGAACGGCGCCGGCAAGTCCACACTGATCAAGGTGCTGACCGGCGTCTATTCCATTGATGAAGGCAGCGTGGATATGGAGGGGCGGTCCATTGCTATGCACAGCCCGCAGGAATCACAGGCGGCGGGAATCAGCACCGTGTACCAGGAGGTGAATCTGTGTCCCAATCTGAGCGTTGCCGAGAATATCTTCATCGGCAGAGAGCCGCGGCGGCTGGGACGCATCCATTGGAAGGAGATGAACCGCAGGGCGGCGGAGCTGCTCCGGGAACGGATGAACCTGCAGATTGACGTCACGCTTCCCCTGCAGAGCTACTCCGTTGCGGTCCAGCAGCTTGTGGCGATTGCCCGGGCGCTGAATATCTCCGCCAGGGTGCTGATTCTGGATGAGCCGACCTCAAGCCTGGACCAGAACGAAGTGGAGCAGCTGTTCCGCATCATGCGGAAGCTGAAGCAGGACGGATTGGCGATTCTGTTCGTCACGCATTTTCTGGATCAGATGTATGAAATCTCAGACCGGGTGACCATTCTCCGGGGCGGTGAGCCGGCCGGTGAATACATGGTCTCCGAGCTAAGCCGCCTGGATCTGGTGCTGAAAATGATCGGCAAGGAGCTTGATCTGCTGGAGGAGCTGCCGCAGCTGGCAGCGGAGGACAAGAACAGCCTGGGCGGTGAGCTGATCCGGGCGGAGGGGCTCGGCCGCCGGGGCGGCATCGAGCCGTTCGACCTGTCCATCCGCAAGGGCGAGGTGGTTGGACTGGCAGGGCTGCTCGGGTCAGGGAGGACGGAGGCGGCCCGCCTGTTCTTCGGCGCCGATAAGCCGGATTCCGGGCAAGTCACGCTGGCGGCTTCGGGCGGCGGTATCCGCTCGCCCCGGGAAGCGATCGGGCGGCGGATTGCCTTCTGCTCGGAGAACCGCAAGACCGAGGGCATTATCGGCGATCTGACGGTCAGGGAGAACATCATTCTGGCGCTCCAGGCCAAGAACGGGATGTTCCGCACGATCTCCCGCAAGCGGCAGGAGGAGCTGGCCGAAGAATACATCCGTCTGCTGAATATTAACCCTCCAAGCCCGGAGCAGCTAATCCGGAACCTGAGCGGCGGCAATCAGCAGAAGGTGCTGCTGGCCCGCTGGCTGCTGACCGAGCCGGAGCTGTTCATCCTCGATGAGCCGACACGCGGTATTGACATCGGGGCCAAGGCAGAGATTCAGAAGCTGGTGCTGACGCTGTCGCGGCAGGGCATGTCCTTCCTGTTCATCTCCTCGGAGCTGGAGGAGGTGCTGCGCGTCAGCGACCGGATCGCCATCCTGCGCGACCGCCGCAAGGTGAAGGAAATCTCGGACAAGGACATGAGCCAGCAGCAGATGATGCAGGCGATTGCAGGAGGCTAATCTATGAAGAACCGAATGGTCAAGCATCACTTATTTTGGCCGCTGTGCGTGCTGGCTGCACTGCTGCTGTTCAATCTGTGCTACTCGCCGGACTTCTTCGCGATTACGGTCCATGACGGACATCTGTATGGCAGCCTGATTGATATTCTGAACTTCGGCGCACCGCTTATGCTGGTCGCCATCGGAATGACCCTGGTGGTGGCCACCAAGGGAATCGACCTGTCAGTCGGCTCGATCGTTGCGATCTCCGGGGCTGTTGCCTGCCTGGGCATCAGCAAGGGGGCGGACCAGAACAGCATGGGTCTGATCCTCACCTCGGTGCTGCTGGCTGTAGTGCTCTCGCTGGTGCTCGGCGCCTGGAACGGCCTGCTGGTCTCCGGGGCCGGGATTCAGCCGATTATCGCTACGCTTATATTGATGGTGGCAGGCAGGGGAATCGCCCAGCTGATCACCGGCGGGCAGATCATTACGGTGACCAGCGCGAACTATGCCTATATCGGGTCCGGCTCGCTGGCTGCGCTGCCCTTCTCGATCTTCGTTGTCGCCCTGATGCTGGTGATCGCCCTGCTGCTTACCCGCCGGACGGCCCTCGGCCTGTTCATCGAGTCGGCCGGCTGCAACCCCGCCGCCAGCCTGATGTCCGGCATCCGCGCCCGGTACGTGATTCTGGCCGTGTACGTATTCTGCGGCCTATGCGCCGGCATCGCCGGCCTGCTGCTCAGCTCGAATGTCTCCAGCGCTGACGGCAACAATGCCGGACTCTGGTATGAGCTGGATGCCATCCTGGCCGTGGTCATCGGCGGAACCTCGCTTAGCGGCGGCCGGTTCTATCTCACCGGGACCGTCATCGGCGCGCTGATTATCCAGACGCTGACCACAACCATCTACATGATCGGGGTTCCGCCGGAAATAACACTGGTCGTCAAGGCCTTCGTCGTCCTGGCGGTCTGCCTGATCCAGTCCAGCGCCTTCCGCGCTGCGGTTGCCGCCCGCTGGAAGACGCGGCATTATCCCGCAGAGAAGGAGGTGCGCCGCCATGTCTCTTAACCGCAAGTATATTCCGATTCTCGTCACCATCCTGCTCTTCATCGTCATGTTCGCCGCCGGCTCCTTCCGGTATACCGGCTTCTTCTCGCTTCAGGTGCTGATGAATCTGCTGGTCGACAATGCCTTCCTGCTGATCACGGCAGTAGGCATGTCCTTCGTTATCCTGTCCGGCGGCATTGACCTCTCGGTCGGCTCGGTTATTGCCTTATCGACCATGGTCTCCGCCAGCCTGGTGCAGCAGCACGGCTGGCCGCCTGCAGTTGTCATTCCGCTGGTGCTGCTGATGGGCGCTGTATTCGGCAGCCTGATGGGTGCCATCATCCATTACTTCGACATCCAGCCGTTCATCGTTACGCTGGCCGGCATGTTCCTCGCCCGGGGCTTATGTTATGTCATCAGCATTGATACCATTACTATAGACAATGCCTTCTACACGGCAGTGGCCCAGACGAGAATTCCGCTGCCCGGCGGCAGCTTCCTGTCGATCAGCGCCGTGATCGCCCTGCTGGTCGTGGCCGGGGCAATCTTCACCGCCCACTATACCCGGTTCGGGCGCAATGTGTACGCGCTGGGGGGCAGCGAGCAGTCGGCCCTGCTGATGGGCCTGCCGGTGGCCCGGACCAAGGTGCTGGTCTATACGCTCAGCGGACTGTGCTCGGCGCTGGCGGGAGTGGTCTTCACCTTCTATATGCTGTCCGGGTACGGACTGCATGCGGTCGGCTTCGAGCTGGATACCATCGCGGCCGTCGTCATCGGCGGCACCTTGCTGACTGGTGGCGTAGGTTATGTGCTGGGGACCTTCTTCGGCGTACTGATCCAGGGCGTGATCCAGACGATTATCAGCTTCGAGGGGACCCTAAGCTCCTGGTGGACTAAGATTGTCATCGGCTTGCTGCTGTTTATCTTCATCCTGCTGCAGCGTGTATTAAGCTCCAGGCGGCTGACGCTCAAAGAATAAAGAAGCCGCTGGAAGCGGCCAAACCAATAGGGGAGACAAATTGTACTTGTCTCCCCTATTTTTTGCTATATAATTGTAACCGCATCCAATTCTATCGAGTCAAGGAGTGATTACCCTGCGAACGGTTCTTAGACGTCTGACCCTGCTGCTCCTGGTGGGGCTGCTGCTTCTGCTGCTGGGCGGCTGCTCGGAGAGCGCGAACTCCGGCGTACAACAGGCTGTGCCCACGCCGCAGCATTCTCCAGCGGTTCTTACCGGCCTGCTGCCTTCAGGGGATACTGCCGCCGCTAAACAGGTGGTGCTGGGCTTCTCGCAGCTCGGATCGGAGAGCACCTGGCGGGAGGCGAACACCGCTTCGATCCGCGAGGCCGCCGCAGAGGCAGGGATTACGCTGCTGCTAAGTAATGCAGAACAGGATCAGCAGAAGCAGTTCGAGGCGATCCGTTCTTTTATCAGACGCAAGGTGGATGTAATCGCGGTGGCCCCGGTGGTGCAGACCGGCTGGGAGCCGGTTCTGCTGGAGATCCGGCAGGCCGGGATTCCGGTGATTATTGTGGACCGTTCCGTGAATGTGGAGGACCGCTCGCTGTATGTGACTTTTATCGGCTCTGACTTCTATCAGGAAGGGGTCAAGGCAGCCAAGTATGTGATTGACAAGCTGCGCCATCACCCTGAGGCGATCCGCATTGCCGAGCTGCAGGGCACGGTAGGCTCCACGCCGTCCATTGACCGCGGGCGCGGTTTCCGCAAGCTGATTGAGGAGCGGCCGAACCTTGAGATTACGATGAGTGCTCCTGCGGATTTTACACAGAGCGGGGGACGCGAGGTCATGCGGACGTTTTTGCAGCAGCCGAGGGAGAAGTGGCCCCGGGTGCTCTTTTCCCATAATGATGATATGGCGATTGGTGCGGTAGACGCGATCCGTGAGGCGGGGCTTGTGCCGGGTGAGGATATGATTATCGTGTCGGTGGATGGTACGCGCCGGGCGTTCGAGCAGATGACGGCGGGCAATATTAACGCGGTGGTGGAGTGCAATCCGCTGCTGGGGCCGCTGCTGATGCAGGCGGTCGCCGAGATTATGGCCGGGCGGACGCTGCCCAAGCGGATGGTGACGCCGGAGGATATCTATACACAGGAGCTGGCGGCGATGGAAGTGGAGAACCGCAAATATTGAGAGACAAAATACCAAAAAATTTCAACTTTTCAAACAAAAATCTACATTGTTCCCGGGCGGGAACTGGTTTAAGATGATCACGAATAACAAATATTAGTAGATTCATTCAAAGAATACAAGGGAAGGGAGGCTGTCAGGAATCCGGCATTTGTAACGCATCCGATTGAAAGGGTTTACAACACTTTGTAATGGAGGTGCATGTTAATGTTCAAAAAGCTCTCGGTGCTGGCCATGACCTTCGTGCTGCTGCTGGGCTGTCTGCCTATGCTCCCGGCACATGCGGCGGGCAATGCTACGGCTAAGCAGCCCGGCAATTCTAACCCGCTGATGGATCACAAGCTGGGTGCCGACCCCTTCGCGCTCACGTATAACGGCAGAGTCTACATCTACATGTCCAGCGATGCCTATGTCTACAACAGCAATGGAACAGTAAAGGACAATGATTTCAGCGCACTGAACAAAATTAATGTCATCTCGTCGGCAGATATGGTGAACTGGACCGATCACGGCGCGATCCCGGTAGCCGGAGCCAACAATGTGAACGGCTCTGCCGGGATTGCCAAATGGGCCTCGCTCTCCTGGGCGCCTTCGGCAGCCGTGAAGAAGATTAACGGGCAGGACAAGTTCTTCCTGTACTTCGCCAACGGCGCGTCCGGCATCGGTGTATTAACCGCCAACTCTCCGCTCGGCCCGTGGACTGATCCGCTGGGCAAGGCGCTGGTGACTGGCAGCACACCCGGAATGTCCGGCGTAACCTGGCTGTTCGATCCGGCGGTGCTGGTTGACGATGACGGCAGCGGATACCTGTATGCCGGCGGCGGCATCCCGAACACCTCCGATCCGGCATCCATTGCGAATCCCAAGACTGCGCGTGTTCTCCGCCTGGGCGCGGATATGACGAGCATTGTTGGAAGCGCATCCACCATTGATGCCCCTTACATGTTCGAGGATTCCGGCATCCACAAGTACGGCGGCAAATATTATTATTCCTATTGCATCAACTTCTCGGGCACTCACCCGGCGGCCTATCCGGCAGGTGAAATCGGCTATATGGTGAGCAACAGCCCGATGGGCCCGTTCACCTATACCGGTCATTTCCTGAAGAATCCGTATACCTTCTTCGGGGTAGGCGGCAACAACCACCATGCGGTGTTCAACTTCAATAACGAGTGGTATGTGGTGTACCATGCCCAGACTGTGGCGAAGGCTGTACTCGGCGACGGCAAGGGCTACCGCTCCCCGCATATCAATAAGCTGTTCCATAATTCCAACGGGACCATTCAGGAGGTTCAGGGTAATATGGCGGGCGTCGCCCAGATTGCCAATCTGAACCCGTATAACCGGGTCGAAGCCGAGACGATTGGCTGGAACGCGGGCATCACCACTGAACGCTCCCAGGCTTCCGGCGGTCCGGTAGGCAATATGAATGTGACCAGTATTAACAATGGAGACTGGGTTGCTGTCGGCAATGCCGATTTCGGCAACGGTGCGTCCAGCTTCAAGGCGAACGTGGCGTCAGCCACAGGCGGCGGCAAAATCGAAATCCGGCTCGACAGCGCAACCGGCCCGCTGGTCGGTACGCTCAACGTTCCTGCTACAGGAGGAGCGCAGTCCTGGCAGGAGGTACAGACTTCAGTCAGCAACGCGACCGGGGTGCACCGACTCTATCTTGTCTTCACCGGATCAGGCTCCGGTAACCTGTTCAACTTCGATTACTGGCAGTTCTCATCCGGCGGCGATGGCGGCACGACTCCTCCTCCGGTGAGCAAGGTGGAAGCGGAGGATATGACGCTAAGCGGGACCTATGCGGGCACCATCACTTCCCCGTTCAACGGAGTGGCGCTATACGCCAATAATGATGCGGCCTCGTTCAATCAATATTATGCCTTCGGCACGCATAACTTCTCGGTGCGGGGAGCTTCTAACAATTCGTCTACGGCCAGAGTCGATCTTTTGATCGGCGGCGTGAACGTTGGCTCGTTTTATTTCACGGGAACAACACCTACCGTACAGACGCTGACGAATGTGGCCCATGCCACCGGCAGTCAGGAGGTCAAGCTGGTCGTTACCACGGATAATGGAAGCTGGGATGCCTATGTGGATTACATTGAATGGAGCCAGTGACGGGACAAGCAGGGGGAGGGCAGGCGTTATGGCGAAAAAAACAGGGATGTACCTGCTGGCAATTTCACTTTTGCTCGGCATCCTGTTCAATGGTTCGGCGGTTAGCGCAGCGACTTTTAATAACCCGTTCATCTATGCCGATGCCCCGGACAATGATGTCATCCGGGTGGGCAATGTCTATTATATGACCAGCACCACCATGCATATGAATCCCGGCGTCCCCATCATGAAATCTTATGATCTGGTCAACTGGGAGATTGTGAACTATGTCTACGATACCTATGCGAACGGGGATGCCCAGAATTTGAACAACGGGCAGAACGAATACGGCAAAGGCTCGTGGGCCAGCAGCCTCCGGTACAATAACGGTATCTACTATGTGTCCTTCGGGTCCAATGCTACCGGCCGGACCTATATCTATCAGACGACGAACATCGAGAGCGGCCCGTGGACCTCGTCGGTCCTGGGCAGCTACTATCACGATGCCTCGCTGCTGTTCGATAACGGCCGGGTCTTCCTGGTGTATGGTGTGGATAACATCAGCCTGATTGAGCTGACGGCAGATGCCAAGGCGATCAAGTCCGGCGGACTGAATCAGGTCATTATTCCAAATTCCAGTAATATTGCGGGTTCAAGCTTCATCGTGAAGGCGGAAGGCGCACATATCCAGAAGATCAACGGGTATTATTATGTCTTCCTGATCTGCTGGCCCTCGGGAAGCGGGCGCACCCAGCTAACCTACCGTTCGGCTAACTTAACCGGCGGTTATACAGGCCAGGTGTCGCTTAACGATTCAGGCATTGCCCAGGGCGGCATTGTGGACACGCCGTCCGGCTCCTGGTATGCCATGCTCTTCAGAGACAGCGGGGCGGTCGGGCGTATGCCGTACCTGATTCCCGTGACCTGGTCTAACAACTGGCCGGTCTTCGGAACCGGCGGCAAAGCGCCGCGGACGCTGAACCTGCCGGTGGAAGGGTATCCGGTGAAGAAGGTGTATGCGTCTGACGAGTTCAATGCGGGTTCGTCAGGGACAGGGCTGGCCAAGGTATGGCAGTGGAACCACAATCCCGATAACTCGAAGTGGTCGCTGACCCAGCGCTCCGGGTTCATGCGGCTGACGACCGGCAAGGTGAGTACAAGCATACTGGATGCCCGCAACACGCTGACCCAGCGGACATTCGGACCGAAGAGCACGGCCGCCACCGCCCTGGAGACAGGCGGAATGAAGGACGGGGATGTTGCCGGACTGGCTGCTTTTCAGGCTAAATACGGCTTCGTTGGTGTGAAAGTATCGGGCAGCTCTAAGTCAATTGTCATGGTCAACGCCAGCTCTGGAGCTATGGCTGAAGTGGCGAATGTGCCGCTCAGCCAGAATAGAGTCTATCTGAAGGTAGTCTGCGACTTCACCAATCAGACGGACAAGGCTTATTTCTACTATAGTCCGGATGGAAACAGCTGGACGGCAGTAGGGAATACGCTGCAAATGTCTTATACTATGCCTCATTTCATGGGCTACCGCTTTGCCTTGTTCAACTATGCCACGAAGGCTGCGGGCGGCTATGCGGATTTCGATTATCTGCGGCTGGAATAGCTTGTTTGCTTTTGAAACCAATTATGAAGAAGGAGATGTATTCAATTGAAGAACAGAATTAAGAAGGTTGTGGGCGGGCTGGCCTTAGCCAGTGTTCTGCTCACATCGGTGATGGCAGGGAGTGCCAGCGCGGCCATTACCAACGGCTCCAAGTTCCTGGGGAACATCATTGCCGGAAGCGCACCAAGCAATTTCACTACCTACTGGAATCAGGTAACGCCAGAGAATGGCACCAAATGGGGCTCCATCGAAGGCAACCGCAACCAGATGAACTGGGGCAACGCGGATATGATCTATAACTATGCGATTAGCAAGAACATCCCGTTCAAATTCCATACCCTGGTCTGGGGAAGCCAGGAGCCAAACTGGGTGGCCGGCTTGTCGGCAGCGGAGCAGAAGGCGGAGATCAGCTCCTTCATTGCGCAGGCAGGCCAGCGTTATTCCGCGAAGACTGCTTACGTGGATGTCGTCAATGAGCCGCTGCATGCCAAGCCTTCGTACCGCAATGCTATTGGCGGCGATGGAAGCACCGGCTGGGACTGGGTGATCTGGTCCTTCCAGCAGGCCAGAGCCGCATTCCCGAACGCCAAGCTGCACCTCAATGACTACGGCATTATCGGTGATCCCAGCGCGGCTGACAAATATGTGAATATTATTAATATCCTGAAGTCCAGAGGTCTGATCGACGGCATCGGCATTCAGTGCCACTACTTCAATATGGATAATGTCAGTGTGAGCACGATGAATACGGTGCTGAACAAGCTCGCGGCGACCGGCCTGCCGATCTATGTCTCTGAGCTGGACATCACCGGCGATGACAATACGCAGCTTGCCAGATACCAAACGAAGTTCCCGGTACTGTGGAACCATCCTTCGGTCAAGGGCATTACCCTGTGGGGCTACATCCAGAATCAGACCTGGGCATCGGGCACCCACCTGGTGAACTCCAACGGTACAGAACGTCCGGCGCTGAAATGGCTGAAGCAATACCTGGGCGGCTCGTCAGCCCTGATGGAAACCACCGGCAGCCAGGACCTCACTGACGCTAGTGTGCCTCAACCGGACAGCGTAGTCCAACCGGAGCTTGAGGCAGTTCCGGGCGAGTAAGCTCGTAGGCGTTGCTTGAGGCCGTTCCGGCTGAGTAAGCTCGTAGGCGTTGCTGGAGACCGTTCGGCTGAGTAGGCTCATAAGCGTTGCTGGAGGCAGTTCCGGCTGAGTAGGCTCATAAGCATGATAAAGGCTGTTCCCCATGCGCTGCAAGTCGCGCCGGGAGCAGTCTTTTTTGAGGCGCGTGGACGGAATGTAATCGAAAAACCGAACACATTCGGCGTAGCGAATGCGCGTGGGTAGAATGTACGCGAAAAACGGAACACATTGGGTGTGGCGGAGGCGAGTGGACGGAATGTATGCGAAAAACCGAACACATTGGGTGTGGCGTAGGCGCGTGGGCGGAATGTATGCGAAAAAGCGAACATATTGGACGTGACGTAGGCGAATGGGCAGAATGTATGCGAAAAAGCGAACACATTTTGCTTCTGGAGCTGGCCCGTACAGCAGTTTTCTATCTGCATCTTGCGTTCTATGACCAAAAGTGGCACACTAAAATTAGTTATACTAAACGTGGCAAAGAATGCCCCGCTCCCTTCTATCTTTAGAAGGCGGCGGGGCTTTGTGCGTTCAGACATTAATTTCATTGTAGAGCGAGGGGATTGAAGTGGGATTTACTGAAGAACATGACCAATGGTTAAACCATCATTTGAAACGAAGAAAGGGGGAGCGGCTTGATGCGCTCAAGCGGGGACACAGCTACGGTAACCGCTTATTCGTAGAATGTGTGTGGTGGCCGCTTGTTGGACATTTTCACGGACTCCATCCGGAATATGAAGTTAAGGACTGGCGCGGGAGATCCTATTTTATTGATTTACTGTGGAAGGTTGGTTCCTCACGTATTGCATTCGAGATTATGGATTATGGTTCGCATGGCACCGACCGGAGCAAATACCGGATGGACTTGAATCGCGGTCTCTTCCTGCAGTCTCAGGACTATATGGTGCTCTATATCTCGCTGGATGAGATGAAAGAAAATCCGTCCTTTGTCCTCTCCACACTGCGGAACCTGCTGTTTCCCTATTTGTCAGCAGCAGCTGCTAATGGAAGCACAGAGAAACCCTATTCCAGAATTGAACGGGATTTGATGCGGTTAGCCATTCGTAACCACCGTGTCCTCCGTCCGGGTGATGCAGCGAGAGAGCTTGAGCTTCATACCATGACAATTATTAAGTACAGCCGTATGCTGGTGGATAAGGGAAAATTTCGCCCTGTAGCGAGAGGGACATCTCCACGGGTTACATACTACGAGTACATAGGTACAATTCAAAGTCCTGATCTGGTCTGAAGACTGGAAAGGCGCCCGGTCGGAGTGTAATTGAAAACCGAACACATTGGGCGTGGCGGAGGCGTGGGGGCCAAATGTATGCGAAAAACCGAACACATTGGGCGTGGCGGAGGTGCGTGGAGCAAATATATGCGAAAAACCGAACACATTCGGCGCTGAGGAGGCGCGTGGACCAAATGTATGTGAAAAACCGAACACATTGGACGTGGCGGATGAGCGTGGAGCAAATATATGCGAAAAACTGAACACATTCGGCGCTGAGGAGGCGCGTGGAGCAAATGTATGCGAAAAAACGAACACATTCGGCGTGGCGGAGGCACATGGACCAAATGTATGCGAAAAACCGAACACATTGGGCGTGGCGGAGGCGCGTGGGCCAAATGTATGCGAAAAACCGAACACATTGGACGTGGCGGAGGCGTGGTGGCCAAATGTATGCGAAAAACCGAACACATTGGACGCTGCGGAGCCCCCGCCATCCCCCTCACCCCCTGTCCACCCCAGCAAGCGCCACCTTCCCTTCCTTATAAGCCTTCCGGTACTGCGACGGCGTGTACGTGGTCACCTTCTTGAAGATCTTCGAGAAGTACAGCGGGTCGTGGTAGCCGACCGAGTACGACAATGACTTGACCGACAGGCGCGATTCGCCGAGCAGCTCGCAGGCGCGCCGGACCCGGAAGGCGGTCAGATAGCCGGAGATGGACATGCCGGTCGCTTTCTTGAACAGCCGGAACAGGTAGCTGCGCTCGATTTTGACATATTCGACGACATCCAGCACCGACAGCGAGGACTTCCAGTAGTTACTCTCGATGTAGGCCTTGGCGGAACCGGCATAATCCTTCTTGGCCGCCGCCTGCTCACTCGGATAATACTCCATGTAGTACGACAGCAGCAGATGGAGTCCCGCCTCCGCACGCTCCCGCGCATACGGCTCCAGCTCATTCGCCTTCACCCGGCCGAACAGGGGACTCAGATCCTGCGGCGCAGGCAGCACGGCAACGGGCTGTTCCGGGGTCAGGTGAATCATGTCCAGCAGCCGCAAGGCTTCGGACCCGCTGAATTCTATCCAGCAATACGCCCACGGGTCCTGCGGATCAGGATAATAATACACCTCCATCTGCGGAAAAATCATAAAGCTGCCGCCCGCCTCCACCGGAAATATCCCCTGCCCGGTCTCCAGAAAGCCCCTGCCGCTTACGATATAATGCAGCGCATAGACATCGCGTACGCCCGGTCCCCACCGGTGCAGATTGGCAGGCTTATATCCGTTTCCTTTCACCATAGGCCCCTCGCTGAGCCCGTGTTCTCTTGAATTCATCGTCAGCACCGTATCCTTTACGCTAAGCTTAGTACTCTTACTATAAGCCGAATCCGGCAAATACACAAAGACCCGCCTGTAAAAATGACAACGCTTTCTTAAGAATGTTGGCTTACGCCGCACCTCACGCCGCAGGTAAACTGAATGTAAAGGAGGAGCGAATATGGAACTGGATACACAGCCAAGAACTCCCGGAACCGGGGGCGGCCGCGGGCCGCTTTTATGGAAACGCTTCAAAAAACAGAAGATCCTGCATTTGTTCGTCGGACTCGGCATGATCTATCTGCTGATCTTCGCCTACACTCCGATGTTTGGTATTCTGATGGCCTTCAAGGACTACAGCATCTCCAGCGGCATCAAGGGGATCTTCACCAGCGACTGGGTCGGCCTGAAGTATTTCGATGAATTCGTACATGACTATCAGTTCGGCAAGCTGGTCCGCAACACGCTGGTCCTTAGCCTGCTGAAGGTGATCTTCGCCTTCCCGGCGCCGATTCTGCTGGCGATTCTGCTCAATGAAGTAAGGCATATGGCCTTCAAAAGATTCGTGCAGACGATCAGCTACCTGCCGCATTTCATCTCATGGGTGGTAGTGGTCGGTGTCTCCTACGCCTTCCTGTCCGCAGATGTCGGGGTAGTCAATAAGGCGCTGATAGGGATGGGCTTCATCGATGAGCCGCTCGGCTTCCTGACCAGTCCGAATTACTTCTGGGGGCTGGCGGTAGGGAGCGCGGTGTGGAAGGAGATGGGCTGGTGGACGATTATTTTTCTGGCGGCGATCTCGGGCATCAGCCCGTCGCTCTATGAAGCTGCGCAGATTGACGGAGCCGGAAGGCTGGCGCGCATCCGCTATATCACCCTGCCGGGGATGAAGGGAACAATCGTAGTCGTGCTGGTCCTGACCATCGGCAGCATCCTCGGCGGCGGGCTGGTCGGCTCCAACTTCGAGCAGGCGTACCTGTTCGGCAACAGCATCAATAACCCGACCTCGGAAATTGTCCAGACCTACGCCTTCAGGGTGGGCCTCAGTGACGGACGGTTCTCCTATGCGGCGGCGATCGATCTCATCCAATCTGTTATTTCGGTCATACTGATCTTCAGCAGTAACTTTATAGCCAAACGGGTGTCAGGCTCAAGTCTGTTCTAGAGAGAGGAGGTTAAACTATGCTCAAGAGCCAGCGACAGAAGGATCTCATCTTCGACAGTATCATCTATGCGGTCTTGTTCATCATCATGCTCACCATGCTCTATCCGTTCTATTACGTGCTGATTGCCTCCTTCAACAAAGGCTCTGACTCGCTGCTGGGCGGCATGTATCTGTGGCCCCGGAACTTCACACTGGAGAACTACCGGATGTTTATCGATGATCCCAAATGGTTAAAAGCCTTTCTGGTCAGCGTGCTGCGGACCGTATCAGGAACTCTGCTTGGACTGCTGCTCACCAGTATCGTTGCTTACGGGCTGTCACACAGGGATTTGCTGTTCAGCAAGGTCTATTTTACAGTGATCGTATTCGCGATGTACTTCTCCGGCGGCCTGATTCCTTACTATGTGGTGCTGCGTTCACTGGGTCTGCTTAATTCCTTTGCAGTCTACATTATCCCTTCAATGCTCAGCACGTTCTTCCTGCTCATCGCCATCTCGTTCTTCCGCGAGATTCCCGGCGAGCTTAAGGAGTCGGCACATATCGATGGGGCCGGGGAGCTTACGATTTTCTTCCGCATTATTCTGCCGGTCTCCACACCGGTGCTGGCTACCATGGCCTTGTTCATGGGGGTCGGGCAGTGGAACTCCTGGCTCGATTCGGCATATTTCGTCCAGTCCGAGGAGCTGCGCACGATGGCCTTCCGCATGATGGAGGTCATCAACAAGAGCAATTCCCCGATGGATTCCATCGCGGTGGCGAACAGTGCCTCGGCCGGAGTGACCAGCTTCTCGCTGCAGGTGACTTCAATGGTAGTATCCATTGTGCCGATTATCTGTGTGTACCCGTTCCTGCAAAAGTACTTCGTACACGGAATCATGCTGGGTTCAGTCAAAGGCTAGACTGCAGCTTACAAATCATTCAATCATGGAGGGATTAGCTTGAACAACAGCAGAAGAATCAAGAGTTTAGCGGCCGTACTCGCCATTGCCGTATTATCGGCCTGCGGCAACGGAGGAAATGCCGGCCAGAGCACTCCATCCGGCAGCCCGGACACCGCCGCAGGCGGGAACGCATCGGCCCAGCCGGGGCAGGTGAAGGAGCTAAGCCTGTTCATCGATGCGCCTTGGTATCCGATCAACGAATGGAAGGGGCCGGTTGCCGACAAAATCACAGAGAAGACGGGCGTGAAGCTGAAGGTCACGGTGGCTACCGATGACAAGCAGCTGCCGCTGATGATCGCCTCGGGCGACCTGCCCGATCTGGTCTTCACCTACTCGAACGTGGACCGCTTATCCGACTCGAAGCTGTCCTATTCCTGGAATGAGCTGATTGAGAAGTATGCGCCGGATTTCAAAATCGACAAGACCCGTATTGCCATCCATACGATGGATGACGGCAAATTCTATACCGTCCGCAACTCCTTCGCGACCGAGGAGGAGATGAAGAACAGTAAATATTCCCTGGGCAGCGACGGCAACCCGGGCATCGCGGTCCGCGAGGATATTATGAAGGAGCTGGGCAATCCGCCAATCAAGACGCTGGACGACTTCGTTAAGGTGCTGGGGATGGTCAAGGAGAAGTATCCCGACATGGTCCCGCTGATTATGGACAAAGACTGGATCGAGCAGTATTTCCTGGCCCAGTTCGGCACAGAGACGCTGCTGGACGGATGGTATGAAAAAGACGGTAAGGTGGAATATGCGATCAAGCAGCCGAGGATGCTCGACTTCTTCAAGTTTATGAACAGTCTGTACCGTAACGGCTACATCCTGGCCGAGAATTTTGCTCTGGCCAATGACCAGATCGATGACCAGTATGCCATCAACGGCAAGGCCTTCGCCCACAGCTACACAGTAACCGTGGCGGATTCCGATAACATCAAGGTCAAGAACAATCAAGGCAACTTCACCTTCAAAATGCTGCCAAGCGTGCTCTCCAAGGATGCCAAGGTGGTTAGCTCAGGGCTTGGCTTCGCCGGAACGTTCATTACGAAGAAGAACAAGGACCCGGAGACCTCGATCAAGTTCATCCAGTATCTGGCGAGCGATGAGGGCAAGAAGCTGACGATGTTCGGGGTCGAAGGGGAGCACTGGACCTGGAATGAAGAGGGCCACCCGGACTTTAAGTACAATCCGTCTGATGGCGATTTCGTCAACACCAACGGCCTTAAGTGGTGGTATCTCTATAATGACGGGGTCACCGAGGGCATGCTGTCCTATGTGCCTGATCTGCAGAAGACCCAGGCGCTGATGGAACTCAAGTCGGTGCGCATCTACAAGCCGGAGCTGGGCCTGATCCAGACCCAGCCGGATTCGCAGGAGAAGACGATCAAGACGAAGATCGACGAAATGGTCAAGAATGAGAAGGTTAAAATCTATCTGGCCGAGTCCGAAGAGGAAGCGGTAGCCGCTTATGAGAATATGGTGAAGAACGCCGAGAGCATCGGCCTCCAGAAGCTGACCGATTGGGCGAATGCCACCTACCAGAAGAAGAAGGATTTATTCAAATAAGCTTAAGCGTAAGCGGATTCTTACCGGTAGAGACCTGGTCTCTACCGGGTTTTGCTTGTTCGTGGTACGATTAGGGAATCAAAAAAACGGGCACCGGGGGGACAGCCTGACGTGAGCATTGTACGCAAAATGATACTGGGATACATCCTGCTGATCTTCATACCGGTTGTCACCTTCGGATACTATTATTACAACAAAATTTATGAAAGCGTAAGCAGCCAGTTCGTCGGGAGCCGGCAGAAAATTCTGGAGCAGGCCTATGCCAACATGAAGGCGGATCTGGCCCGGATCGATTCGACTCAGCGTATGCTCCAGTACAATCCGTATGTCATGGATTATCTGGACGGAAGCTATGCGTCGGATTCGGAGAGTATCTATGCCTATAACCGGTATATCAATCCCGTGATTATGCAGTCGCTGAATATCAGCCCTGAAATTGAGGCCTTCCGCATCTATGTAACCAAGCCGGGCGTGCTGCCTATTACTGACAGGCTGCTGGAGATGTCGGCACTGGATGCCCAAGGGGCGCTGGACTCCCGCGGGCTGCTGCCCGGACAGGGCAAATGGGTGCTGCCGGACCCGGCGATGGAAGCGCCTCCGCTGGTGTTCTATCAGAATATCTATAATCCGGATTTCACCGAGATTATCGGCCTGCTGGAGCTGCGGGTCAGCAGTGAGCTGATCCGCAAGTTCTATAGAGCGACCGGCGGGGGCGACTGGAACGCGCTGCTGCTGCCGCCGGAAGGGATGCCGCAGGGCCGGGAGGATATCCTCGCCGGGCTGGACGAGGCGTCCCGGGCCAGATTGGCCTCGCTGGACCGGGAGCCGTATTTCATGAACCGCCAGGTGATTGTGAATCAGCTGTATATTCAGGAGCTGGGGGTCCGGGTCGCGGTGATCGGCAAGGTGTCCGAGGTGTTCCGCTCCATCCGCACCCAGGAGATGGTGATGATTGCCACGCTCGCCATTCTGCTGGCGCTGTTATCCTTGGCATACTATAATCTGGCTTCGACCATTACGAAGCGCGTCCTCCGGCTGGCCCGGCATATGCGTAATCTGAACGACGATAACCTGAAGCAGTCGGTCAGCAAGGAGGATAAGCCGGGGAGGAAGGATGAGATCAGCTTCCTGACCGATACCTATAATTCGATGCTGCTGCGGATGGATGAGCTGATTAACAATGTCCACCGGGCCGAGCTGCGCAATAAGGAAGCCGCTTACAAGGTGCTTCAGGCCCAGATCAAGCCGCATTTTCTCTATAATACGCTGGAGACCATCCGCATGCTGGCCGAGTCCAACAACGATACTGAGGTGGCTGAAATCTCTTACTGGTTCGGCAAGCTGATGCGGTACAGCCTGTCGGCGCAGGAGGATCATACGCTCCTCTCACAGGAGATAGAGACGGTGGTCTTCTATCTGAAGATTCACCAGATGCGGCTGCAAAAAAGACTGACCTATGACGTGGATATCGCCGTCGCTGCCGGAACCCTGAGCTGTCCGAGATTCATTCTGCAGCCGCTGGTCGAGAATAGTATTATCCACGGGGCAGCGGTGACGCTCCGGCCGGTCCACATTAAGATTCAGGCGGCGGAGACGGCCGAAGAGATCCGGATCAGTGTGGTGGACAGCGGGAACGGGATTCCTGAGGCCCAGCTTCAGAGAATTAATGCCCGGTTAACTGGCGCAGCAGAGCTGAAGTCCGGAGAAGAGGCCGGTGGAGGCGTGGGCCTGTACAATGTCAGTGAGCGGATTAAGTCGTTCTACGGCGGGACTTCCCGGCTGGTGCTGGAGAGCACGGAGGGCCAGGGGACCACGATAACCATCATCATACCGAAAGGGGCGGCGGAGCACTAATGCGCATATTGATAGTAGACGATGAGCCGATCATCCTTGGAGGCCTGGTCAAAATCATCCGGGAGGCCGCGCCGGCCGGCACCGAAATCCGGGAGGCGGGCGACGCGTTCGAGGCGCTTCAGATCATGCGGGAGTACCTGCCGGATGTGACGGTGACCGATCTTCATATGCCGGAGAAGGACGGGTTCGCAATGATGGAGGAGGCCCGGGAGGGCAGCTTGTGCGAACGCTTCATTATTCTGACGGGGTATGATGATTTCGAGTATGCCCGCAGGGCGCTGCGCTCCGGGGTGGTGGATTATCTGCTGAAGCCGGTGGATAAACAGGAGATGGCCGCGCTGCTGGGCCGGATTCACAGCGATCTGCCAGCTGAAGGGTCTTCAGAGGCCACGCCTCATGCCCGGCGGATTCTGGCCTATACCCAGGCAAATTATATGAACGATCTGTCGCTCGACCATCTGGCGGAGCTGATGCAGCTTCATCCCAATTACGTCAGCAATCTGTTCAAGAAGCTGACCGGCGATACCTTCGTGAATTATCTGAATACGACCCGCATCCGGGAAGCGCAGACGCTGCTCCGCACCCGCCGGGACCTGCCGGTGAGCGAGATCGGCCGCCGGGTAGGGTACGAGAATAAGCACTATTTCAACAAGGTGTTCAAAAAATATACCGGCAGCACTCCCGGAGCTTACCGGGATTCAGACGAAGCCTGTTGCTCTGCTGCATCCGCCGGACCGGTTCAATCCGGCAATGATTTTACATCCGATTAACATGCTTCATATGTTCGCGTGATATAACTGAACCAACCGGTTATAAGAGGAGAAGATCAGATGAAGCTAACCAAAGAGGAGAAATCGTGGATTCTATATGACTGCGGGAATTCCGCCTATTCGATGGCTGTGACCACGGCGCTGCTGCCGATTATCTTCGGGATGTTCGAGAATGTGGGCAGCAGCATGGATCTGGGGTACTTCAACTCCATTGCCAGTATTCTGGTTGCCGTGTTGAGTCCGGTCTTAGGGACCATTGCCGATTACAAGGACCGGAAGAAGCGATTCTTCCTGTTCTTCGCAGCGCTCGGCGTGCTGTCCACCGCATCCCTGGCCTTCGTGCCGCCGGACAGCGGGCAGTGGCAGCTGTTAATGGTGTTCTACATCCTGTCGGCCATCGGCTTTGCCGGGTCCAATATCTTCTACGATTCCTTCCTGGTCGATGTCAGCGCCGATGAGCGGATGGACAGGGTATCCACCAGAGGGTTCGCCTACGGGTATATCTTCAGCTGTATTCCGTTCGGCATCAGCCTGCTGCTGATCTTCCTGCTGGGGATGGACAAGGCCATCGGCTACCAGCTCGGGTTCATCATTACCGCGCTGTGGTGGGGGCTGCTCACAGTTCCGATGCTGCGCGATGTGAAGCAGAGATATTATATCGAGCCCGAGCCGAAGCCTGTGGCGAACAGCTTCAAGCGCCTCGCTGCGACCTTCAGGAATATCCGCCAGCACAAGCTGGTCTTTGTCTTCCTGCTGGCCTATTTCTTCTACATTGACGGAGTAGACACGATTATCAAAATGGTCGTGCCCTACGCAACCTCCGTCCTCGGCACAGACGCCCTAGATACCTTCACGCTGCTGGGGATTCTGCTCATCATCCAGATTATCGCTTTTCCCTGCGCTATTCTATACGGCAATCTGGCCAAAACCTACTCTGCGCGGACGATGATCATTGCCGGAATCTTTACCTATATCATCTCTTGTATCGCCGCTTTCTTCATTACCTCGGTGTGGCATATCTTTCTGCTGGGGGCGCTGATCGGCTCGGCACAGGGCGGAATCCAGGCGCTGAGCCGCTCCTATTTCGCCAAAATCATCCCGAAGGAGAATTCCAATGAATTCTTCGGGTTTTACAATATTTTCGGCAAGTTCGCGGCGATTCTCGGGCCTGCCTTAATGTCGCTGACCACCACGCTGACCGGGCATGCCAGCTATAGCATTCTGTCGATTATTCCGTTGTTTCTGATCGGTTTCTTTATCTTCATCACGCTGCCCAAGGGGAATTAAAGGGTCCCCGCCGAAGGATTTCATCAGCCTAATCAGGATGTCCGCATGAAGCGGCCGCCCGGTTGGGCTTTTTTGCCGTGACCCGTTGACAATTTGCCTATGATCAAATATATTATCCATAAGAATAAAAGTTTCCTTGAGGAAACATATATGCATCCAAGAAACAATAGATATATGAACAGGCCAGACAGGCCTGAGCGGAGAGGGGTGTTAGAGATGATTCAGATCAAAGGGCTACATGTTGACTATTTCGGGCATACCGCGCTGGAGGGGGTAACGCTGGATATTCCCTTCGGGCATTCGGTGGGCATCATCGGGCCTAACGGCGCCGGTAAATCCACATTCATCAAGGCGCTGCTGGACGTCATCAAGAAGCGGAGCGGTACGGTGAAGGCAGAGGGGCAGGACATCGCCCGCTACAGACGGAAGATCGCTTATGTGCCGCAGAAGAACGATATCGACCTGACTTTTCCCATCACCGTCAAGGACACGGTGTTAACCGGAACCTATCCGAACCTGAAGCTGTTCCGGCGGCCGGGGAAGAGGGAGCGGGAGATCGCGGAGCGCAGCATGGCGATGGTGGAGATCAGTGACCTTGCCGAGAAGAGAATCAGTAACTTGTCCGGAGGACAGCTTCAGCGGGTGTTTATCGCCCGGGCGCTGGCCCAGGAGGCCAGTGTGTTCTTCCTCGATGAGCCGTTTGTCGGCATTGACATGCTCAGTGAGCGCATCATTGTGAACCTGTTCAAGCAGCTCCGCGAGGAAGGGAAGACGATTCTGGTGGTCCACCATGACCTGCATGAGGTAGAGGAGTATTTTGACAAAATCATTCTGCTCAACAAGCAGCTGATCGCCTTCGGAGATGTGCAGGATACGTTCACCACGGAGAATATCCGCCGGGCCTACGGTACATCCCTGGGCAATGTGATGATTCAGGGCGCGGGAGGTGCCGCTCATGCTTGAGTCCTTATCAGGTCTCTTGAACATTCCGGTATACGCGATGAACGCCGGCTTATCGGCCATTATCCTGGGGATTGTGTCGGGGGCGCTGGGCAGCTTCATCGTTCTGCGCAAAATGTCGCTGATGGGTGACGCCCTATCCCACGCGGTGCTTCCGGGGGTGGCCCTGTCTTATATCCTGGGGATCAACATGCTGTTAGGTGCTTCCTTGTTCGGCCTGATCGCCGCGATTCTCATTCAATTCATCACCAGCCGCAGCAATATCAAGAGCGATACGTCGATCGGTATTATTCTCAGCTCCTTTTTCGCGCTCGGCATTGTCCTGATTACGTTTGCCCGCAGCGGGCTGGATCTCACCCATATTCTGTTCGGCAACATTCTGGCCGTTCCGCAATCCGAGCTGCTGCAATCCTTCATCATTATGCTGGTGGTGATCGCTGTCATTGCCCTGCTGTACAAGGAGCTGCTGATCAGCTCGTTCGACCCGGTCGTGGCGAAGGCTTACGGGCTGAAGACCGGCTTCTATCATTATCTGCTGATGATGCTGCTCTCGGTCGTGACTGTCTCTTCCCTGTCCCAGGTCGGCATCGTGCTGGTAATCGCCATGCTGGTCATTCCGGCAGCCACCTCGTATCTGTGGTCGAATACCTTGCTGCATATGATTATTATGGCCTCTGCGGCCGGAGCGGTATCCGGTGTAGCCGGTGTGTATGTGAGCTTCCGCTTCAATCTGCCGACAAGCGCCACGATCGTGCTGGTGGGCATGGCCCTGTTCATCATTTCATTCATTGTATCGCCTAAGAATAATTTCCTGCGGAGAGGATTGAAGCAAGCATGAAGCTTACAAACCGGATTCATATCGTCAAAATCATAACCGTATCCCTGCTCCTTCTGCTGCTCGCGGCCTGTGCTGACAGCAGTACCAGCAAGGGGGAAGCTGAGGATGACGGAAAACTGCAGATTGTAGCCACCTATTCCATTCTCGCGGATATGACCCGGAATATTACCGGAGACAAGGCGGATGTCTACAGCATGGTTCCCATCGGCACAGACCCGCATATGTATGATCCGCTGCCTGCGGACACCGGGAAGGTGTCCGGTGCGGACCTGATTTTCTATAACGGTCTGAATCTGGAGACCGGCAAGGGCTGGTTCCAGGATCTGCTTAAGGTAACGAAGAAGGAGGAAGCCGCGTTCGCCGTCTCCGAAGGGGTAGAACCGATGTACTTAACCGAGAAGGGGAAGGAGTCCCAGGTGGACCCTCATGCCTGGCTGGACATCCGGAATGCAGTCAAGTATGTGGAGGTCATCACCGCACGGGTGATTGAACGGGACCCGGACAATAAGCAGTATTATCTGGATAACCAGACTGCCTATGTGAAGGAACTGACGGAGCTGGACCAGTATGCCAAGGAAGCTGTGAGCAGGGTCCCGCAGGAGAAGCGCGTCCTGGTGACCAGTGAAGGGGCCTTCAAATACTTCTCCAAGGCTTACGGCTTCGAGTCCGCCTTCATCTGGGAGATTAACACCGACAGCCAGGGGACTCCCGAGCAGATGAACCGGATCATCGGCATCATCAAGGAAAAGCAGATTCCGGCGTTATTCCTGGAGACGAGCGTCAATCCCAAGACGATGGAGACGGTCTCCACGGAGACCGGGGTGCCGGTTCACTCCAGGATTTTCACAGACTCCTTAGCCAAAGAAGGCGAGGACGGCGATACCTATCTGAAGATGATTAAATGGAATATCGACAAGGTTGTTGAGGGCTTGTCCCAATAGACCCCAACAAATAACCCGCCAGCGTGGATGAATGGCTTATCCAGTCTTGGCGGGTTCATTCCGTTATTGTTCATTGTTCAAGCGGTGACAATTCCGAGGACGAAGCCGTCATAGCCCTTGCTGCCTACTGTCTGCAGGGCAGTAGCATCTATGCGCGGCTCCTCCGCGAGCAGGTCCAAGAAACGGCGGATGCCCTGCACCCGGTCATCTGTACTGTCCGGGTTAATCACTTCGCCGTTGCGCACCACGTTATCGGCTACAATGACCGCTCCCGGCCGGGCCAGCTTCAGCGCCCATTTCAGGTAATGGGGATTGTTCGGCTTGTCGGCATCAATGAAGATGAAGTCGAACGGCTCTGTTCCCCGGGCCTCCAGCAGCGCCAGCGACTCCAGTGCCGGACCTTCCATGACCTCCACCTTACCGGACACCCCCGCCAATCTCAGATTATCCTCAGCGACAACAACGTGCTTATGCTCGAATTCCAGTGTGACCAGCCTGCCGGTCTCCGGCAAAGCCCGTGCCAGCCAGATGGTGCTGTATCCGCCCAGCGTACCTATTTCCAGAATGTTGGCGGCCCCCTTCATCTTGGCGAGCAGGTGCAGCAGCTTCCCCTGGTTGGGAGCGACGTCAATATTCGGCAGCCCGGCTCCGGCATTGGCATCCAGTACGGCGTCCAGCACCGGATCTGCGGTCAGCAGCCTGTCAACGAAATAGCTATCTACCTTACTCCATTTGCTCTGTTCGTTCATTTGAATCCCTCCATTTAGTAATATTGATGTATTGGAACTGTCTTAAATATAAGGTAAAATCATTCATAATACTAATATATGTTTGTGCGGTTAACATACATTTAGATTATGAATGGAGAATGCTCATGAATCTTCATGCTCTGAGGTTATTCTATTATGTTGCCAAGACGGGAAGCGTTACGAAGGCGTCAGCCATGCTTAACATCAGCCAGCCGGCGGTGACCAGCCAGATCAAGAAATTCGAGAAGGAGCTGGGGCTGACGCTGTTCAACCCCAGCGGCCGGGGGATCTCGCTGACCCCCTTCGGGACAGAGCTGGCGGAGCAGGCAGGCAATCTGTTCACCTATGAGGAACGGATCGAGGAATTCGTCGAGGATTACCGCCAGGGCAGGAAGGGGAAGCTGCGCATTGCCGCTACCTATCTTCCGGCGAATTTCCTCGTTCCCGGCTGGGCGGCCCGCTTCAAGGCGGGGCAGCCGGAGATGGAGATTGAGATTACGACAACCAACTCCCAGCAGGCCTTTGAACAGTTGCAGCATCATGAAGCGGATGTCGCCTTCTATGGTGGCGGAGCCAAGGAGAAGCCGGAGGATGTGGACTGGCTGGAGCTTTTTGAGGATGAGCTGTGGTTTGTAGTAGCGCCTTCGCATCCCTTCGCCGGGCGTACCGTATCCTTGCCGGAGATGATGCAGGAGCCGTTCGTGATGCGTGAGGAAGGCAGCTCCACCCGGGCGCGCCTGGTCTCGCTATGTGCAACCTACGGCCTGAAGCCGCCGCGTGTGACCCTGCAGTTCAGCGGGCTGGGCGAGGTAATCCGTTCGGTGATGGCCGGCTATGGCGCCAACTTCATCTCCTCACTGGCTGTGCGGGACTATGTGGAATGGAAGCAGCTGGCCCGGGTGCAGGTGGAGGGCATCCAGCTAAGCAACCATATTGCCGTCTGCACTCGCAAGAATGAGACTCTGTCTGCTTCGCAACAGCGGTTCATTGAGATCTGCCGGCAGGTATAAACAATAATAATATATTATATATCGATTAAAATATATTGAATAACGATAAAAAATGTGTTAAATTAAACTCACTTTAACAAGTGAGGTGTTTGTGATGAACCGTAAGCCGGGATCAACCACGTTTCTGAAGGCGGTTATTATATTGTTTGCGCTGGCGGCGCTGGCACTGTGTATCTTTGCCGTACCGGCTATCGCAGAGTTTGCGGTGGAGCTGTATCCGGGTCACCGTTACCTTATGGTGCTGGTGATGATCGATCTGTACGGGGCGGCGCTGCCGTTCTTCATTGCCCTGTTCCAGGCCTACAGGCTGTTAGGCTTCATCGACCGGAATGCGGCTTTCTCGGAGGATTCGGTACGGGTGCTGAAGCATATCAAGCATTCGGCGGTATCCATCAGCGGGATGTTCACCTTGGGGCTGCCGCTGTTCTATCTGATGGCGGAGAAGGACGATGCCCCGGGCATTATTGTGATCGGGCTGATCCTGATCTTCGCTTCAATGGTCATTGCCGTATTCGCGGCGGTACTCCAGAAGCTCCTGAATGAGGCGATAGCATTGAAATCTGAGAATGATCTGACAGTCTGAGGTGATGACTATGGCGATTATAGTGAATATTGATGTGATGCTGGCGAAGCGGAAAATGAGTGTGACCGAGCTTACAGATCGGGTTGGCATCACCATGGCGAACCTGTCAGTCCTTAAGAACGGCAAGGCGAAGGCGATCCGCTTCTCAACGCTGTCCGCCATTTGCAAGGCGCTCGACTGCCAGCCGGGGGATCTGCTGGAATACATACCGGATGCTTGTGAACCGGAGGAGCCGGGAGCGGGAGGCGGGCTGGAGTGAATCCCATATTACGGCTGCTGCATTTCGGGTATCATCAGGCGATGAGCTGTATTTTTCCGGTGGCGATCTTCGGAACTTTAATTCTTACAGATATGTTCCGGCTGCCGTTCATCCACCGCTATGATCTGATCCTGCTTGCTTCTTCACCCACCACTTCATTCCTGATTTCAGATGGTGGCTGACAGCCCTGGTAGTACTCGTATTCTGGCGTACCTGGATCATCTACCGGGTGCAGGGCAAGACGTACCGGATGCCGCTGGTTCTGGCTTTTGCGATTGTCGGCTTCTTCATCTGGCTGGCTGAGAATATCGCCACCTTCCTGGGGGCGTGGCAATACCCGGACCAGCACGGGCGGTGGGAGCTGGTAGGCTCCGGCAAGATCAGCTCCTGGTTTCTGCTTGTGATTATCAGCGTAATCATTGTCGCCCAGCTTAAGCATGTTAAGGCCGGGAGGACCGGGACCAGATAGCCAGTCCGTCCAGCGGGTAACGGAACGAGGGATCGCTCCCGCCGGGAACTGCCGGAATCAGCGCACACGCTTCTCCTTCTGCATGGAGAGCGAATAGCTGCTCGATGTGATAAACTCCGGGCTCCGGGGCCGATTCATACAGCCTTAGCGCAACCCCGGCAGCGGTGACAGCGGTTATGGCCGCTTCATGAACGCCTGCAATTCCGTATTCTACCTTAGCAGGTTTGCCGTCCAGTGACCCGTAAGCGTCTACCTTGACGGCGTAGCCTTCCGAGCCGAAGCGGATGCGGCTGAGCGCCTTGACCGCGAGATTGCGGACCGTCCGGTTACGGAGCAGGCGGGTCAGGCCGGTGCGGCGCAACAGGGCTGCGGCGGAGGTGGCGCTGCGGGAATCGAAGCAGAGCCGGGTGGAGACCGAAGGGACATCCAGGGTCAGCGGCAGGGTCACCTGATCCGAGAAAGGAAAGCGGTAGACCCGGTGCTGCCGCAGATCAAAGCCGAAATCAGCAGTCTTGGCTTCTGTGAAGCTGGAGATGGAACGCGGTCTGCCGTGTTCCGTAATTGTGAAATCCGCTGTGAGGTTGTCCACCGTCCACTCCAGTGCCGCCTGTCCATGGCTGTCACCCAGCCCCAGCATAATGGAGATATCAATCGACTCCGTATGTGCAAGCTCCCGGGCCGCCTGCGCGGCGAGCAGATTGGTCAAGCCGGGAGCGAGACCGACGCTGAGCAGGGCGGCGGCCTTGAAGCCGTGCTTCACCGGGTCCAGCTCCTGGAGCCGGGTCAGGAACTCTCCGTTCGCCGAGACATCCACATAGTGGGTCCCGCTCTGAAGGCAGGCTTCGGCCAGCCGGGTGTCCTCCTGGTCCAGACACATGATGACCAGCCTCGTCCGCTCCAGCAGCCCCCGGTCCAGCGGCTGATCCGCTGCCAGGCGCAGCGGCTTCACTTTTCCTTCTGTACTGCGGGAGAATGCCTCGGCGCTCTGCAGATTTCTGCCTGCGGCGTAGACCCTGCCGGGGTACGCCGCTCCAAGAATACGGCTGATCTGTGACCCGACATGTCCGTAACCGCCGATGACTATAATATCTGTTTTCATAATAGAATCCCGTCCTTTATGGTATCACGCAGTATCTGCGGTATAATTAGATTTGAAATATAAGAATCTATATGTTTTGGGGTCCCCGCAAAGTACCTGAGTCACCACCTACGCTAAAGCCCCGCTTTGTGGGGGTGCTTTGTGTATTATTATCCGGATATCACGGGCAACAGACTATCCCACATTTGTGGGATTTCGGAGAGGATAGAAGATGAACGAGGCGTTACGAAGTATAGCCCAGCTTGATCCGGCGCGGGGCGGGCCGGACCTGGATTCGATGCAGTACCGGGAAGCGGTGATTGCGCGGCTCCGCCAACTGGTTCCATTTGCTGCGGCCTGCTGTACGACAGTAGACCCGCATACGCTTTTAACGACGGGAGCAGTGACGGAGCAGGGACTCGAAGCAGTGCATGCCGTGCTGCTGGAATATGAATATCTGCGTGAGGATGAGATGAACTACGCGCAGCTGGCCGGGGCGGATATGCCGGTGGTCTGCTTAAGCGCCGCTACAGGCGGGAAGCCTGAACGGAGCAGGCGCTACCGCAAGGTGCTGCAGCCAGCCGGATTCGGCGATGAGCTGCGGGCCGCGCTGCGGACCGGCGGGGTCTGCTGGGGGTTTCTGACCCTGTTCAGGCCGCTTGGACATCCGCCGTTCGGGGAGCAGGAATGCGCCCTGATCGCAGCCGCCGGGCCATTGATCGCCGAACGTCTGCGCGGCTATGCCTCTGTGCCGCCGGTCACCGCAGCGGATAACGGAGTGCCGGAGGACAACGGCATCCTGGTGCTGGATGAAGAGCTGGCTCCGCGAAGCGCGAATGCGGCGGCGGACTATTGGCTGGCCCAGCTCCGGCAGAAGGAGAAGCTGGCGGATGGAGCGCTGCCCGGACCGGTACGCGCAGCCTGTCTGCGGGTACTTGCGGAGCAGCAGAAGAAGCCCGCGGGGGCTGAGCCTTCACCGGCAAGAATCTGCCTCCAGACCGGCGACGGAGCTTATCTGACGGTAACAGCAAGCCTGCTTGGCGGACCGGAGCGGCAGCTGGCGGTGTCATTTGTCAGCGCCCGTGCTGCGGATGTCTTCAGGCTGCTGGCTGAGGCTTTTGCCTTCACCGCGCGGGAGAAGCAGCTTGCCGAGATGCTGTCGCTGGGGTTATCGACCAAGGAGCTGGCCGAGTCGCTGCATATCTCTGCGTATACCGTGCAGGACCACCTGAAATCGATCTTCGCCAAGGCCGGCGTATCCAGCCGCCGGGAGCTGATCAGCAGGCTGCTGCCGCGTTAGACATTATACTGAAACAGGGGAAGACCCGGAAGCCATGAAGCGGCTCCGGGTCTTCCCCTGTTTGCTAATCTATAGTGAACTGCCGGTGTGCCTTACTGGCGCAGAGTCTTCAGTGCACCGCTCCAGGCCAGAAGCTGATCCAGCATCGCATTGACATTAGCGGTATGCAGGTCAGCAGGCTTGAACACCGAGCCGTTCTCGAAGTCGGTGAACAGCGAGAGCAGCGGGTGGACACGCACATCGGCAACGGACAGCTCGCCGAGAATACCGCGCAGATGCTCAGCGGCACGGGCACCGCCGGCGGAGCCGTAGCTTACGATACCGGCAGCCTTGTTGTTCCACTCTTCACGGGCAGAGTCCAGTGCGTTCTTCAGCGCCCCGGAGAGGCTGTGGTTGTATTCCTGAACGATGAATACGAATCCGTCCAGAGTAGCCAGCTTGGCGGCCCAGGCCTGGGCTTCAGCATAGCTGTCGCTCTCCCCGAGCAGCGGCAGCTTGAAATCGGCAATATCTACGATCTCATAATTTGCATCGCCGCGGGCGTCAGCAATGCCCTTAACCCATTCGCCTACCTGTGGGCTTACGCGGCCCTGGCGTGTGCTTCCGAGAATAATTCCGATGTTAAGTGTTGACATGGTAATTCCTCCTTGGTTTTGTTTTCCGTAATTTGTCTTGCTGATATGTCTTTATTATATCTAATAACAAAAATAAAGCAAGTTATTTTTTGAAAGTATTTTAACCTTTTGCGGGAATGAAAACAGTCCATAGCCGACCCGTATCCGGGAAAGGCAATGGACCACAACTATTGGCGCTGCTCAGTTAATGTCTGGAGCCGGCAGAATTCATCTCTCCGGCCAGCCGTTTAACCACATAAGGTACAGCCGTCATAGTGGCTGCCACGCGCTGGTGGACGCAGGCTCTCGTTGAACGTCACCCAATACTTTACTATACCTCAGCAGTGCTTAAATAATACTTCGCAATCCACCAGCTTGCGGTTATAGCATCAGCACGATGGGTATATCGAAATGGCTACCGCTACAACGGCAATACCTTCGTCCATAGGCTCTTGGAAGAAAGGCTGTTCCAATACCTCGGATAAAGGCTTAATTTCACCGGTCATCGGCTGACGATCCTTTTTCTGTATCTGATCAGGCGGCTAATATGTCATGATGCATAACATATGTAGAGTGGATTTAGGCAGAGATACAAATTGTAAGGGGGATTAATTGATTTGAAAGGTGAAAACCGCTTAAAATACACTCAACAAGTCAGTTATCCTGACATATAATTAACTATTCTTAAACATAAAGGGGTGGGGGAGCCATGATAGAGGAAAAGAAGCAGCAGGCAGAGCTGGAACTCCCGCGTGATTGCACCTTCTCGCCGGAGGACTGGCGGATTCTGGCCCAATACTGGTATCCGGTCGCGGCTGCGGAGGAGGTGCATGACCAGCCGGTGGCCGTGAAGCTGCTGGATATGAAGCTGGTCTGCTACCGGAGCGGGGGCAAGGTGGTGGTGGCCCGGGATCTTTGTTTTCACCGCGGGGCCCCCTTGAGCAAAGGCTGGGTCGAGAACGGCGAGATTGTATGCCCGTACCACGGCTTCCGCTATAACTGTGAAGGCAAGTGCACGGCCGTACCGGCGCATCCCAATGCCAAAATCTCACCCCGCCTGAAGCTGATCGTCTATCCTGCGGTCGAGCGCTATGGCCTGATCTGGACCTGCCTGGGCGGCGCCCCGGAGCAGATTCCCGCCTTCCCGGCCTGGGATGATCCGGACTATATCAATATCCTTATTCCAAGCTTTGATATTGCCGGCTCCTCAGGACGGCAGATGGAGGGGTTCCTTGATGTATCCCACTTCGCGTATGTGCATACGGCAACCTTCGGGGACCGCAACAATACGGAGGTTCCCCAGTACAAGGTATGGCGCGAAGGGGAGACGGAGCTGGTGGCTGAATATTGGAGCACGGTCAGCAACTATGGCAAGGGACAGGAGAATCCCGCACCGGAGGGCTTCCAGTGGCTGCGCGAATTCCGCGTCTTTGCCCCGTTCGCCGCTTCGCTGACCGTCTACTTCCCCGATGAGGGCCGGCTGAAGATTCTGAACTGCGCTTCACCGGTGTCCGCCCGCTATACCCGGCTGTTCTGCCCGATCTCGCGGAACTTCGACAAGAACGCTCCGGTCGAGGATACCATCAAGTTCAACCTCCAGGTGTTCCAGGAGGATGCGGATATGGTGGAGGCGCAGACGCCGGAGGATCTGCCGCTGGATCTCCAGGCCGAAGCCCACATTCCGGCAGACCGGACCTCCATTGCCTACCGTCAGCTGCTCAGCAGCCTCGGGCTGGGACGGAATTATACCTCGTAAGAGGCTAACAGGTTGGCCCGGCTGAAGAGAGCAGACTCTCGTTGGCCGGGCCAAATGTATGCGAAAAAGCGAACATATTCGGCGCTGCGTAGGCCCGTGGACCAAATGTAATCGAAAAACCGAACACATTCGGCGCTGCGTGGGCCCGTGGGCCAAATGTAATCGAAAAACCGAACACATTCGGCGCTGCGTGGGCCCGTGGGCCAAATGTAATCGAAAAACCGAACACATTCGGCGCTGCGTGGACCCGTGGGCCAAATGTAATCGAAAAACCGAACACATTCGGCGTTGCATAGGCGCGTGGGTCAAATGAAATCGGAAAACCGATTACAATGCGCACGTCGAGGGTGTACGGACCGAATGTAATCGGAAAACCGATTACAGTGCGCACGTCGAGGGTGTACGGACCGAATGTAATCGGAAAACCGATTACAATGGGCGCGTTAACAGGTAGGCGAAGAAATTTGAGTCACCGCCTGCGGCCTGGTAAATAGCACTGGCATCCTTCACCTTCCGGGCCTATGTGTGTCCTGTCCTACACCGTGTAGTTCTCCAAGGTTAGGCTCCATTTCCCATCTAGATGCTCGATTCTGTGCAGGCTGGTATAGTCTGCAGGGAACGGGGTGGTCAGGTTATTCCAGTCCAGTTCTTTGATGAGGTAATAAATATTGTCGATCACTCCGCCATGGGTCACAAGGATGAGATTATCGTCCGGATCACGCCCGGCCTGCTCTCCGCACAAGCGGGTGAATGCTTCCCGGATACGCGAGAAGAACTCCTGCGGGCTCTCGCCGCCGGGATAACGCTCGTCCATCCGCAGGCTGCTGAAATACAGGCCCGGATACCGTTCATTCACAATCTCGTTGGGCATTCCGGCGATTACGCCATTGTTCATTTCTCTCCAATCTATACTCCGCTCAACAGGTAACTCGAGTTCCCTTGCCAGCTCCCCGGCTGTATCCAGCGCCCGCGCCAGATCGCTGCTGATGATACGTTTGATCTTGTATAAATCCTGATTCTCCTTCAGATAGCGGCCCAGCTTCTCGGACTGTCTGTACCCTTCAGTGTTCAGCCCACGTGTGCTCCATCCCCCGCGGTACCCTTCATCATCCGCGCCGTGCCTTACCAGATAAATCGTCAACTTTCCATCGCCTCCTGTCTGTAGAACGTTACCATAATTCTCTAGTAGAGCATCCTGTTAAGTCTATCATTCCTCTTCCAGAATGTTCAAGAACGGAAGCAGCCACTACCATATTCCAATTAATTACAAGACATTTCCGGAAAAACGTGATACGCTGTAACCACTTACCGACAGACAGTCGGTCGATGGGGTTGGGGGGAGACATGACAATGAGAGTTGTAAAAGAAGCCGAGGAACGCAGAAACGAGATTCTTGACGCGGCGGCGGAGCTGTTTGGCCAGAAGGGCTTTGACGGCACCAGTACAAACGATATTCTGGGCAAGGTGGGCATAGCGCGGGGGACGCTGTATTACCACTTCAAGTCCAAGGAAGATATTATGGATGCGCTGATTGAGCGGACGAATGCCGGGATGCTGGAAGCAGCGAAGCAGATTGCAGGAGATCGGAGCATTCCGGTCATCGACCGGATGCTGCGGGTGGTGATGGCGCTGAATATCAGCAACGGGGGAGGCAGCGGCAGCAGCGAGATTATGGAGCATATTCACCAGCCGCAGAATGCGCTGATGCACCAGAAGGTGCAGAAGGCGGTCATTGCCGGTGTTCCGCCCATTTTGGCGCCGATCATCAGTGAAGGGATAGAACAGGGACTGTTCAATACAGAGTATCCCTATGAATGCATGGAGATGGTGGTGGTGTATGCCACTACGATTTTTGATAATGACATGATAGAGATGACGGAAGAGATGCGCATGTCCCGTATCCTGGCGTTCATTGCCAACGTGGAGCGGCTGCTCGGTGCGAAGAGCGGAAGCCTGATGAGTGTAATGCAGATGTTCGGCAGCGCGGGCGAAGCAGGGCAGGGAGCTGGCCATGAATAAAGCAGGCAGCAGCTTCGGGAAATTTCTCTTCTTATGGTCGGGGCAATTCATCTCGGCGATCGGCAGCGGGCTGACCTCGTTCGGTCTGGGGATATACGTCCTGCAGATGACCGGACAGACCTCCGCCATGGCGCTGGTGACGCTGCTGGCCTTCATGCCTTCGCTGCTGCTCAGTCCGGTGGCCGGCGTGCTTGCTGACCGCTATGACCGCAGACTGCTGATGGTGCTGGGCGACAGCCTGTCAGCGACCGGCCTGATCTACATTCTGATCTGTATGCTGAACGGAGGCGCACAGCTATGGCAGATCTGCATCGGAGTGACCGTCAGCTCGGTGTTCTCCTCGCTGCTTGATCCGGCCTACAAGGCGACGATTACCGATATGCTCACCGAGGAGCAGTACACGAAGGCCAGCGGGTTCGTCCAGATTGCAGGCTCCGCCAAATATCTGATCTCTCCCCTCATCGCCGGTCTGCTGCTGGCGGTAGCGGATGTGGAGCTGCTGCTGATCATCGATATCTGTACCTTTTTCGTGACAATGCCTGCCACACTTGTGGTGCGCAGCGGGCTTGTCTCCAAGAAATCAGAACAGCCCCAGGCCTTCATTCAGGAATTCAAAGAGGGCTGGAAGGCGGTCTCCGGCAGACGGGGCGTGCTTATCCTGGTCATCATGACCTCGGTCATGACCTTCTTCATCGGCTTCATCGAGACATTAGCTATGCCGATGATTCTGGCTTTCTCGAACAGCACGGTTCTGGGGACACTGGAGACAGTGATGGCTTCGGGGATGCTCGTATCCAGTGCAATTATTGGAGCGCTGTCCATCCGCAGAAATTTCGTCCGGATGCTGGCCGTGTCGCTGTTCTGCTCAGGCCTCAGCATTGCCGCCTTCGGACTGCGTGAGAATGTGATACTGATCGGGCTGTCGGGCTTTTTGTTTTTTGCGATGCTGCCTTTCACGAATACTGCCCTGGATTATCTTGTCCGCACCAACATCGACAATTCCGTTCAGGGAAGAGCCTGGTCTCTGATCGGGCTGCTCTCCCAGTTTGGATTCGTTGCAGCATATATGCTGGCCGGGGTGCTGGCAGACTATGTATTTACTCCTCTGCTGGTGCAGGGCGGGGTGCTGGCGGACAGTGTCGGACGAATTATCGGCACAGGCAGCGGCCGCGGAATGGGCCTGCTCATCATTATTGCCGGACTGCTGCTGAGTGCCGCTTCAATCATTATTTCGCGCTTGAAATCAATTCATAGTCTAGAGAACAGGGGTGGCCCATGTATTACCGAATAATACGTAACGATATCCGCAACAGCAAAGCTTCTACATTGACTACCATGATCTTCGTCGCCGCTGCCGCGATGCTGGTCTCCCTGTCGGCGATTCTGATCGTCAATCTGACCGGAGCGATTGATACGCTGATGACGCGCGCCAAGACGCCGCATTTCGTGCAGATGCATTCCGGTGAGCTGGACCGGGAACGGCTGAAGGCTTTTGCGGAGCAGAATGATAAGGTTTCGGCTTGGCAGATCCTCGAATTCCTCAATGTGGAGGGGGCACGGATTGCGATTGACGGCCGCCCGCTCACGGACAGTGTTCAGGATAACGGCTTCAGTATGCAGAGTGCACAGTTCGATTATCTGCTTGATCTGGACGGGAAGGTAATCACGGTGCGGGACGGGGAGATTTATGTTCCGGTCAGCTACCTGAAGGATGGTTCTGCGAAGGTGGGCAGCATCGTCCAGGTGGAGGGCACCAGTCTGACGGTAGCGGGGTTCCTGCGGGATTCCCAGATGAATTCCTTGCTTGCCTCATCCAAAAGATTCCTCGTCAGCCCGCACGATTATGTAGCCATCCTACCCTTCGGCAGCACGGAATACCTCATTGAGTTCCGGCTTAAGGACCTGTCCACACTCAGTGCTTTTGAGGCCGATTATACCGCAGCAGGTCTTGAAGCCAACGGGCCGGCAATTACCTATACGCTGTTCCGCATCCTGAATGCGATCTCCGACGGGCTGATGATTGGGGTGATTCTGCTGGCAAGCGTGCTGGTTGTGATCATTGCTTTTCTGTGCATCCGCTTCACTCTGTTGGCCACGATGGAGAGCGATTACCGCGAGATTGGGGTGATGAAGGCCATTGGCTTAAGGGTCTCTGATCTGCGTAAAATCTACCTGGCCAAATACGCCGCAATCGCAGCGGTAGGCAGTCTGCTTGGCTATGCGCTGTCGTTCGTGTTCCGTGGCCTGCTGCTGGAGAACATCAGGCTGTATATGGGCGAGAGCGGGCATGCGCTGCTGGCCCCGGTCTGCGGAATGATCGGCATCGCGCTCGTCTTCCTGACCATTGTCGCTTATGTGAACCGGGTGCTGAAGCGCTTCCGCAGAATCTCTGCGGTAGAAGCGATCCGCTTCGGCGTATCGCAGGACCGCCCGGCAGGGGCAGGGCGCTGGACGCTGAGCGGGAACCGGCTGCTGAACACGAATGTGCTGCTGGGCATCAAGGATGTCCTCGCCAGAAAGGGACTGTACATAACCCTGCTAGTTGTTCTAATCCTCTCTTCCTTCATTATGATTGTTCCCCAGAATCTCTATAATACAATCTCCTCGCGGAGCTTCATCACCTACATGGGAATCGGAGACAGCGATCTGCGCCTGGACATTCAGCAGACCTCCGGTATTCCGCACAAGGCGGCAGAGATTGCCCGGGCCATGGAGCAGGATGCTGCGGTCACCCGCCAGGCCGTGCTGACTACCCGGGCGCTGAAGGTGAGGCTGGACAATGGGCTGGAGGAACGGATCAAGGTCGAGCTTGGCGATCATTCGGTCTTCCCGGTGGCCTACTCGGAGGGGCGCGGGCCGCAGCATGCGGATGAAATCGCCCTGTCCGCAGTGAATGCCAAGGAGCTGGCTCTGAAGTCCGGCGACACGATGACGCTGGTGGTGGACGGGGAAGCGCGGAAGCTTACGGTATGCGGCATCTACTCGGATGTGACCAATGGCGGCAAAACGGCCAAGGCCGTGTTCACCACGGATTCAGCGGAGGCGATGTGGTCCACGATCTATGCGAAGCTTGCCGATTCGTCTCTGACCGGCAGCAAGGTCAGCGAATATGCAGAACGGTTCAGCTATGCCAAGGTGTCGGATATTCATGAATATGTCAGACAGACCTTCGGCTCGACCATCAGCGCCGCCGGCAAGGCTGCATGGACTGCCATCGCCGTGGTGCTGGTCATTAACATTCTGATTACACTGCTGTTCATGCGGATGCTGGTTGCTAAGGACCGCTATTCAATCGCAGTCCTGAAATCGCTGGGCTTCAGGAATTCAGATCTGACCGCCCAATATTACACGCGTTCTATCGTTATTCTCCTGGCGGGGACCCTGCTAGGCACGCTGCTGGCGAATACACTGGGGCAGAGCCTGGCCGGGGCCGTGATCTCTTCCTTCGGGGCATCAACGTTCAGATTTGTGGTCAATCCGCTGTCGGCATATGTGCTATGCCCGCTAATGATGCTTGGCTCCGTGCTGATTGCCACCATTATCGGCGCTTCGGGCATCGGACGCATCCAAATATCCGGGAATATTAAGGAGTAGATGATAGAGATGAAGACCATCATTACAGGTGACAATATATTGAAAAGATACGGAACCGGGGAGCGGAACGTTCTGGACGGGGTATCTGCCGAGATCAGGGAAGGCGAGTTCGTCTCGGTGATGGGACCTTCCGGCTCAGGCAAGTCTACACTGATGTTCGCCCTGAGCGGAATGGACCGGATTGACGGGGGGCAGGTTACTTTTGAGGGCAAGGATCTGGCTCTGATGAATGACGACGAGCTTGCTGACCTGCGCAGAACCGCCATGGGCTTCGTATTCCAGCAGCCGACGCTGATGAAGAATCTGAACATTCTGGATAATATCATCCTGCCTGCGCTGCGGGATAACCCGCGGGGAGCAGCGGCAATTACGAATAAGGCCAGATGGCTGATGCAGAAGGTAGGCATCGCGGAGCTTGCCAAGCGGGAGATCACTCAGGCTTCGGGCGGGCAGCTGCAGCGGGCGGGCATCTGCCGGGCGCTGATGAACAGCCCGAGAATTATTTTCGGGGATGAGCCGACCGGGGCGCTGAATCAGAAGTCAGCCGAAGAGATTATGGACCTGCTGTCTGCGGTCAATAAGGAAGGAACAGCGGTCATGCTGGTCACGCATGATGTTACTGTTGCGGCCAGAACGGAGCGGATTATGTTCATGTGCGACGGCAGAATCGTCAGCGATCTGTGGCTGCCGAAATACAGCGGCGAAGCGCTGGAAGCCCGCATGAACAAAATCGCGGCAAAGATGCGGGAGATTGGGATTTAATTGAAATGAACGATTCGCCCGGACTGTTCGTATTATAGTTATTTGCTGACACCAATGAAGAGGTGAGAGGAAATGCTGACAATCCGAAATTTTACCAAAAGCTACAAAGGCGGCAAGAAGGCTGTCGATGATTTGAGTCTGAAGGTGGAGCCGGGCGATATCTACGGCTTCATCGGGCATAACGGCGCCGGCAAAACAACCACCCTCCGCGCCGTGGTAGGCGTGCTTGATTTTGAACAGGGGGAAATTGAAATTGACGGCCTCTCGATCAGGAAGGACCCGGTCGCCTGCAAGGCGAAGATGGCTTACATACCGGATAACCCCGATCTGTACGATCATCTTACCGGCATCCAGTATCTGAATTTCATCGGCGATCTGTTTGGGGTATCAAAGGCTGACCGGGAGCGGCTGATCCAGAAATACAGTGATGCCTTTCAGCTCACTCCCCATCTGGGCGATATGATCTCCTCGTATTCCCACGGCATGAAGCAGAAGCTGGCGATTATCTCCGCACTGATTCATGAGCCGAAGCTGTTCGTGCTGGATGAGCCGTTTGTGGGTCTTGATCCGAAGGCTGCGCATACGCTGAAGACGATTATGGCCGAGGTATGCAGCCGGGGCGGGGCCATTTTCTTCTCGACACATGTGCTGGATACGGCGGAGAAGCTCTGCAACAAGATAGCGATTATTAAGGGCGGCCGGCTGATGGCCCACGGCAAGACTGAAGAGGTCAGGGGCGAGAACAGCCTGGAGGACGTATTCATGGAGCTGATTGACAATGATTAACATCTGGCGGTTAACCAGGCTGCAGCTATTGTCCTCCTTCGGCCTCAACAAAGCGCTCCATACCAAAGAACCGGCGGAGAGACGGAAGGCGCTGCTGGTCAGCCTGTCCATGCTCCTCGGATTGCTCCTGGCAGGGGTGCTGTCATTCAGCTACAGCTTCATGATGGCGAAGACGTTCGAAGCGCTGGACCGGATGGACCTGCTGCTGGCGGTGATGATGGCGGCGGCTTCACTGGTCGGATTCTTCACAACCGTCTATAAGGCGGGCGGAGTATTGTTCAGCTTCAAGGACTTCGATATGATCATGTCGCTGCCGGTGAAGACCAGCCATGTGGTGGCCAGCCGGGTGCTCCAGCTCTACGTGATGAACCTGTTCTTTACGCTGCTGATCATGCTTCCAGCGGGTGCAGTGTACGCGATCTATGTGAAGCCGGGCGTGCTGTATTATCTGTTTTTTGTGCTGAGCCTCTTCTTTATCAGCCTGGTGCCGATTATTGCGGCTACGATTGTTGGCGCGCTGATCAGCTTCATATCCTCCCGTTTCAGGGCGAGCAAATTGCTGAGCATTCTTTTTACCTTCGTATTCATTATTGTGCTTATGTCAAGCTCATTCCTTCTGGGTGGCGGTAATCAGCAGCTTGCCGATATAGGGGAAGCCATAGGCGACAGGATCTATAAGCTGTACCCGCTGGCGTCTATATATGTAGATGCTGTCTGCTCGTATAAGGTCAGTGCGCTAATCTTCTTTATTGCCCTGTCCTTGCTGGCCTTCGTGCTCTTCTCTGCCCTGCTGGCTACCCGGTACAAGGCGATTCACACAGGACTTACAACCAGCCGTGCCGGCCGCCGGTACACCATGAAGCCGCTCCAGGCCAACTCGGCCTTCAAAGCCTTGTATCAGAAGGAGCTGCGGCGTTACTTCAGCTCTGTCAACTATGTGCTGAACACAGGCATTGGCATGGTGATGCTGCTGGTGATGTCGGTCTCCCTGTTATTCGTCAGCGCAGAGAAGCTCGGGGCGATCCTGGATATTCCGCAGCTTGCCGAGGTGCTTAATACCCTCAGTCCGCTGGCGGTGTCACTGTTTGTTGTGCTGAGCTGCACTAGTGCAAGCTCGGTCTCGATGGAAGGGAAGCACCTGTGGATCTTAACCAGCTCTCCCGTATCCAAGCCCGCCATCATCCTCAGCAAGGCTGCCGTGAACCTTACGATCACCTTGCCGGTTATTGTAATAAGCGCCGGGCTGCTGATCTATACGCTGCGGGCCGGATGGGTGGAGAGCCTTTTCCTGCTGGCGGTTCCGGTCATCTATGCCTGTTATTCCGCCCTGCTGGGTGTAATCGTGAACCTGAAGCTGCCCAAGCTGGAGTGGACCAGTGAGGTTGCGGTAGTCAAGCAGAGTGCGGCGGTGCTGGTATCGATGCTGCTGGGCGTCGTCAGCCTGGCGGTTCCGTTCCTCCTGCTATTCTTGCTTCCAGATGTAAACGGAAATCTCATACTCCTGGGATACAGCGTGCTTCTGGCGGCGGTCTGCGGCGGAATGTACAGGTATATCCAGATTAGCGGGGAACGGTTGTTTCAGAAGCTATAGCTGCCGCTGATTCCAATAAGTAAGGAAGTGAATTCTATGAACAACATCCGTGCGAAGCTTGAAAATTATGTAAATGATTATTTGCAGCTGTGGGAGATGTACGGCGTGATTCAGGTGATCAGACAGGGTGAGGTGCTGTTCGAGAAGGCATGCGGTTATGCAAGTATAGAATTCGGAGTGCCTAACCGCTTGGATTCACGCTTCTCGCTCGCCTCAATGTCGAAGCAATTCACGGCGTTCGCCGTTATGCTGCTGCATGACAAGGGGCTGCTTCATATCGACCGGCCCGCGCAGCTGTATTTGCCTGATGAGCTGAAGATCGATGAGTCAGTTACGGTGCATCATTTACTGTCGCATACCTCCGGTCTATACAACTTTTATAACTTTGAGAATGATTTCTTTGGCGGTGATTACCGGCTTGACTATTCCCGCACAAGGTTCTTCCGGCAATATATTAACAAGCAGCCCGTCAAGCCGGCGGGAACGGCGTACGATTACAATAACTCCAACTACAATCTGCTGGCCTGGATCATTGAGCATGTATCGGGCGAACCGTTCGGGGAGTTCCTGGAGCATCATCTCTTCCTGCCCCTTGGGATGAACAGCACCACCGTAGATGACGGCTGCGCGGTGATTATGAACAGGTCCAGCAATTATATTAAAGACTTCGCGGCAACCGTCAAATGTCCCTACTACAACGAGAAGTTCAGCATTGGTGCAGCCGGAATTGTATCGGACTGTGCGGATTTGTACAAATGGTATACTTGCCTGCGCGACCGGAAGCTGCTCTCGCCTGAGGGCTATGAACGATTTTTCCAGGAAAATGATAACAGCTATTGCTATGGTCTGGAGCATCACACCCTCTATGGGCAAGAA
Organism: Paenibacillus sp. FSL K6-1096; assembly: GCF_037977055.1. NCBI lineage: Bacteria > Bacillati > Bacillota > Bacilli > Caryophanales > Paenibacillaceae > Paenibacillus > Paenibacillus sp. FSL K6-1096. The sequence continues at coordinate 6,490,072 of NZ_CP150274.1, forward strand.
CGGTATTCCCATGGGGGCGATCAATTGGGGATTTGCACGTATATGCAGAATTTTTTCGCGGAGGATCTGTGCATTATCATTCTCTCAAACAACGAAGCGATCAATCAATACAGACTGGGCGGTGCCCTTGCAGATATTCTGCATCATATTGAGGCAGAGCCTCCGGCCCGGCATCCTGAGCTTCAGCTCAGAGAGGATCGCCTAAGAACCTACTGCGGGACCTATCTCGAAGACAAAATTCAAATTGAGCTAATCGGCGGGAAGCTGTATTTCACCAGATTCACCGGCAATGTACATATTGAGCTATACCCGGTAGGCGACGGAGAGTTTGTCCAGCGGTACTATGACCAGCGCCAGCCCTATCGTATTACTGAGAATGCGCAGGGGGAGAATGTTTTTTTCGGATATGCCCGATTGGCCCCTTGAAGTTGCCGCTGCGTCAAGTGATAGGATAAGAATAAGATCAGGAAGGAGGGCAAAATGAGCAAAACGGTGACCATACATGAAATATCAGAGCAGCTGGGGCTGACGAGCCGCACCTTGCGGCACTGGGAAGCGGAAGGGTTGTTTCAGAGCCGCAGAGAGGTGTCTTCAGGATGGCGTACTTACGATGAGCAGGCGGTTCAATGTATCCGGATCACAGCGCTGCTGCGCAGAATGGATATTCCTATCCGGGAGATACAGCCTATTCTCGACAAGCAATCCGTGCCTGGGCTAAAGCGGGCGATTCAGAACCGGACAACAGCTCTTCAGGTGCACCAGGAAGGGCTGGAACGGGCCGGGCAGCAACTACATCAGGTACTCGATTACCTGAACAATTCCAATAAGAGGACCTCCGCGCTGGAGGAACTGCTTACCGAAATGGAGAATGTATGGATGAAGAGCGTTGAGGCTGTACCGCAAACCTTCAAAGTGATTACACTCCCGGTAATGAGAGTTGCTTATCATATCGTGGTGGACGTATCCCCGGAAGATCAGGCTATGGAACCGGTCATGGACTGGCTGAAGTCAGCGAATCTTCTGGGCACTGCGCGGTTGTTCGGCGGGAATATGAAGCCTATGCCAGGCAAGGCAGGCAAGCCCTACGGCTACGGCATCTGTGCGTCAATCCCGGAGGGGATCACCGTACCTGAGCCCTTCAAGGAAATGATGCTGCCCGGCGGTCTGTATGCTAAGCTGGACAGCAGTGACGATATTGGCACCTCCTGGAAAACGCTAATGAACCAGTTATCCCGGAGCAAAAAGTACCGCTCTGACCGCAGCAGACTCTGTCTGGAAGAGCATATCCGCAATGATTATCCAGAGGGCAGCGGGAATCTATATGATTTGAGCCTGCTGGAACCTGTAATGGTGAAATAAATGTAACTATACCTTGGAGGAGAGGAGGAGTACATTATATAAGACGAATTTGAAAAATACTGAGAGGGAAAAGTGGCGGAGGGGGTACATACAATGACAAGTTCAGGGGTTACATTAAGCAAAGCTACACTGGAGGATGCGGCGGCGATTTATGCCATGCAGCTGGAAGCCTTCATGCCACTCCTGGAGAAATATCAGGATTATGAGACCAATCCGGCTAATGAAACGATGGAGAGACTCTTAGAACGGATGAATCAGGAATTTGTGGATTACTATATTATCCGAAACGCCGGAAATGCGGTAGGCAGCATCAGAGTCAAGAAGACAGGTGAACATGAATACTGGCTCGGCCAAATATGCGTATTGCCGCAATGTCAAGGCCAAGGCATCGCTCAGCAGGCCTTCGCCCTGATTGAAGAGATCTATGCGGATGCGAAAACGTGGGGGCTGGCGACCGTGTTGCAGGAGGAGCGTAATTGCTATTTGTATGAGAAGCTGGGCTACAAAAGGACGAATGAAACCCGGGAAATCAATGATAAGATGACCTTGTGTTTCTATGAGAAGTCGGAGGGATGAGGATGAAACGAATGTCTTTACCACGTCCAGCGGTTGATTATGATGATAACTTAACAGAAATTGATGAGCAGATATGTGCTCTGATCAGGCAGAGAAAAGACATTTTAAATAACAAGCAGGCGTTGCCTACAGAAGAGCTTGTGGCTAAATGGTCTGCCCGCTACGGGCTTTATGAGGGGTTAATAGATTCTCTGTTCATGACCATGATGAACGAAGAGCATTTCAAGCCTATGGCTGAACCTGCAGGATTCAGACGGCATATTCAGATCCTGCAGGCGATCGAACAAGGAGACTATGTCTTTAGCCTAACCTCCATGAGACAGTACAGCAATGCGAGCGTTATTGTGATAAATATCGATTGGGAAGCGCCGGAGGATCAGCATTACAATCACGAGACGATGATCCGCTTGGAGCTCTCCATAGGTGAAGACTATGACTGCCGGATGATCAATGGGTCAAGCAATTCGGACCATGCCGCTTATAAATATGTTGTATCGCCCCCGTTGCCTGATGATCTGTCTGGAATGGAGTTCAGGTTCAAAAAACTTGGGGGGTTAAACACCGGTGCGGCAGAGGATGACATTGTGTTTAAACTATAGCTGCTTGCACGTATATTCCAGCCTCTTCAACAGAAGGGGCTATTTCGTTTAAAAGCTGCTGCAATCAACCGCTTGACAACCGGAGCCAGAACAAGTAAAGTATGAATATAAAATATCTTAACTTAAAGATAATTTTCAGACAAATATCTTAAGATAAAGATAAAATCAATTGATAACTAACTGTCCGTCTACCCAAAATAAAATCAAGGAGGAATTTCAAATGAACAAACAAACCACAGGTATTCATCATATCACCGCAATTGTCGGGCATCCGCAGGAAAATATGGATTTTTATGCAGGGGTGCTGGGGCTGCGGCTGGTGAAGAAAACGGTGAATTTCGATGATCCGGGAACGTATCATTTCTATTTCGGTAACCAAGGCGGGAAGCCGGGGACGATCATTACCTTCTTCCCTTGGGCAGGCGCCTATCAGGGGAAGCTCGGCGGGGGACAGGTTGGTGTCACTTCGTATGTGATTCCTGTAGGAGCAATGACGTTCTGGAGAGAGCGGCTGACGAAGTTCAAGGTTGCCTACACGGAGATGGAACGGTTCGGGGAGCAGTATCTCGAATTCGATGATCCGCATGGCCTGCATCTGGAGCTGGTGGAACGGGAGGCCGGCGAGCGGAATGAATGGACCTTCGGCGGGGTGACCCCGGAGGTGGCGATCAAGGGCTTCGGCGGCGCAACGCTGCTGTCCACACAGCCTGAACAAACCGCAGAGCTGCTGGAGAAGGTGATGGGCCTCACCTATGTAGGCCAGGAAGGCGATGTCGCCCGTTACCAGTCTTCGGCGGATCTGGGCAACGTCGTTGAGCTGAAGCTGACGGCTGTACCGCGCGGGGAGATGGGAGTCGGCACCGTACATCACATCGCCTGGAGAGCGAAGGATGATCAGGATCAGCTTGAATGGCAGAAGTATGTGCATGATAATGGATATGGAGTGACACCGGTGCAGGACCGGAATTATTTCAACGCTATTTACTTCAGAGAGCGTGGCGAGATTCTGTTCGAGATTGCCACTGATCCTCCAGGCTTCGCCCATGATGAAACGCCGGAGACGATGGGCAGCAGCCTGAAGCTGCCGGAACAATACGAGCCGCACAGAGCGCAGCTTGAACAAGTCCTGATTCCAGTGACGGTAAGAGAGCTTGATTAATTTGCTTGTAACCAAAGAGGAGGCACGCCCATGATTGCCATTGATCCGCTGCAGGTCACCGAACGGGACAATTATAAGCTGCTGATCGGGAGCATAATCCCGCGTCCGATAGCTTTTGTCACCACATTGTCGGAAAAAGGGGTCTTGAACGGTGCGCCGTTCAGCTACTTCAATATCGTCTCCTCCAATCCGCCGATGATCTCTGTATCCATTCAGCATGCTGCGGGCCAGTCCAAGGATACAGCGCGGAATATTAAGCAGACGAAGGAATTCGTCATTCACATTGTAGACGGGCAGAATGTAGGGCAGGTGAACATGACTGCTGCACCCTTGCCGCCGGACCAGAGTGAGGTTGCATTAGCCGGACTGACACCTGTAGACAGCCTGCAGATTGCCGTTCCAGGCGTTCAAGAGGCGAAGGTGCGGATGGAATGTGTCCTGGAGCAATGCGTAGAGCTGCCGAATAATGATCTGATCATCGGCCGGATTGTGCAGTTTCATATCGATGAGGCGATCTACGGGCAGGGACGCATTGATCCGGTGAAGCTGGGCGCGGTTAGCCGGCTGGCCGGGAACAGCTATGCGGGGATTGGAGAGATTTTTGAGATTGAGCGGCCGGTGTAACCGTGAACCTTGGCAAGGGCAGGACACTAGTTGGATAAACGTATCTTAATTTGGCCAATCAGCAACATTAGGGGAGATTAGTTGGATAAATGCTACTTCATTTGCGAGCAAAGCTAACTAATCGGGGTGTGGCGGTATAACAGATGTCATTTTTCCAACTATTGTTCTTAAGTTCGATTATCGTTCCTAAGCAAGTGTAGAAAATCCAACTGTTACCCCGGCACATCCGCGAACAGTGCTAATAGGCAATTTAGGCCAAGTAGATACTTTGGTCTTATACCACAACAAAACCCTGGCGGAAGCGCCAGGGTTATTTATATAAGAAATAAAGATTGCATCCCTCATGGAGATATGTTACTGTTAATAAACTGTCGGCCATTTTTATATAAATGGTCAGAAGTATGACATCTTATTTATATATTAAGTATAGCAAAGGGACAGCCGGTTTGTCAACCCGCCAGTTTGGAACAATTTCATGAGCGAAAAGGAGTGTTCAGAGGATGGAGAAGACAAAGATCTGGGAGCAGGAGCAGGAGCGGCTGGAGCAGGTGAAGGAAAAGCTGAAGGCAGGGATCACCAAGCTGGAGCCGGAGGTCGGGCAGTTGAACGAACAGGCCAGGGACCTCCGCCGGGGATTCTGGGAAGAGGTCACAGTCGATACGAACTCGCAGGAGGATTTCGAAGAGAGCTTCTTCACCATCACCCAGCAGGAAGCTGTTCTATCTGAACGGGAACGCAGTCATGCGCGCAAGCTCCGGCAATGGAAAAGTATGCAGCGGCTGCTGCCGTCCCCTTACTTCGGGCGGATTGATTTCCTAGAGGAGGGGCAGCAGGCGGTAGAACAGGTATATATCGGGGTCTCCTCCTTCGCGGAGGCGGACGGCCTGAGCTTCCTCATCTATGACTGGCGTACTCCGATTGCAAGCCTATATTACGATTATCCGCCGGGCCAGGCGGCCTTCGAGACACCGGGAGGAGGACAGATTGAGGGAACGATGGAGCTGAAACGCCAGTACCAGATTCGCGGCGGCCAGCTTCAGCATCTGTTCGATTCAAGCGTGACGATTGGCGATGAATTGTTGCAGCAGGTGCTCGGCAAAGGTGCTGATTCACAGATGCGCAGCATTGTCGCTACGATTCAGGCGGAGCAGAATGCCATTATCCGCAACGATAGCAGCCGGATGCTTATCGTACAAGGAGCGGCAGGCAGCGGCAAAACTTCGGCAGCGCTCCAGCGCGTCGCCTACCTGCTGTACAAACACCGGGGACGGCTTACGGCGGACCAGATCGTACTTTTTTCGCCTAATCCGATGTTCAACAGCTATGTCTCTACTGTGCTTCCTGAGCTGGGCGAAGAGAACATGCAGCAGACGACCTTCCAGGAGTATCTGGATCTGTGGCTCGGGCAGCAATTCCAGGTTGAAGATCCGTTCGATCAGATGGAGGTTGTGCTGGCGGACCGGCAGGATGACGGTTATCAAGCGCGCCTTGAGGCGATGGCATACAAAGCATCGGGAGCATTCCTCCGCGCGCTTCAAGGGTATGCCCAGTGGCTGAAGGGGGAGGGGATGCTGTTCAATGATATCTGCTTCCGGGACCGGGTGTTAATCTCCGGGGAGCAGATCCGGGCCAAGCTCTACAGCTACGATCCGTCCATTCGGCTGCCCAACCGTATAGAGCTGGTGCAGAAATGGCTGCTCACTGAGCTGGCGAGGCTCCAGAAGGAGGAGCAGGGGGCGGCATGGGTTGAGGAAGAAATGAACTACCTCGATAATGAGCAATACGCCGAAGCTCATGGTAAGCTGCACAGAGATAAGGGCGTGTTTGACTTTGCTGAGAAATACCTCCGCTTGCAGGAGCAGCTGGTGCACAAGCGGGAGCTGGATGAAGGGGACTTCGATTATGCCGAACGGGAGGAGCAGCTGCTCAGTGAGATGATCGTGAAGGAGCAGTTCAAGCCACTGAGACGGGGGATTAAGCGGTTCACTTTTATCGATATGGCCGGGATCTACCGTCAATTGTTCAGCGATGAAGCGGCTTACAGGGAGATGACAAGGGGGGCGGCAGTGCCGGAGCATTGGCCGGAGATTTGTGCACAGACCCGGGAGAAGCTCGACGGCAAGGCACTGTTGTATGAGGATGCGACTCCGTATCTGTATCTCAAAGAGCTGATTGAAGGCACCCGGACGAATACGCAGGTGCGGCATATTTTCGTAGATGAGGGCCAGGATTATTCCATGTTCCAGTACGAGTTCCTCAAAAAGCTGTTCCCCCGCGCCCGCATGACTGTGCTGGGAGACTTCGGGCAGGCCATCTTCACGCAGGCGACGAATCTGTATGGTGACGGCTCGCCGCTGCTGCATCTTTACGGGGAAGAAGAGACCCGCCAGTTCCTGCTGGTCCGCAGCTACCGCTCGACCTATGAGATTGTGGAGTTCACCAAGCGGCTGCTGCCCGGGGGCGAGGCGATTGTGCCTTTTGAGCGTAGAGGCCGGAAGCCGGTCCTGGCTAAGCTTGCGGACGATGAGCGTAAGGCGGAACGCATCGTGAAAAACCTGGCGGAGCTTCAGGCGGAGGGCTATGGTTCCATTGCGGTAATTACGAAGACGGCTGCCGGAAGCAGGGAGGCTTATGAGCGCTTAAGCGCTGTGGGCGGGACGGAAATGTTGCGGCTGGTTACGAAGGATACGCCAACGTTTGCCCAGGGAATACAGGTGATTCCCGCTTATCTGGCCAAAGGCGTCGAATTCGACGCTGTGCTGATCTATGATGCATCCCCGCAGGCGTACCGGAGGGAGAGCGAGCGGAAGCTTTTTTATACGGCGTGTACACGGGCTATGCACCGGCTGCAATTGTATACGGCAGGGGAATGGACGCCATTCGTTGAGGGGATTGACCGGGAGCTGTGTGAATGGGTGGAGGAATGAGGGGTTAGCTATGATGTTAATTTCCAATCACTTGAGCAAGTATAGAGAGACGATTCTGGGACTCACGCAGGAAGCCCTGCGGTCCAGGGAGGAGGTGCTGTCCAGCAATCTGCTGATGGCCCGGAGCGGGGAGCAGGAGATGTTCTACGCACCGCATAACGAGGTGGTTAATCCGGCGGCGAAGGTGGTCATTATTGGAATTACACCCGGATGGACGCAGATGAGCATCGCACTGGAGGCTGCGCGCAAAGGGCTTCAGGCAGGGCTGACCGATGAGACGGTGTGCTGGCAGGCCAAGGAGGCGGCAGGCTTCGCGGGAACGATGAGAGCCCATCTGATCGCTATGCTGGATGCGCTTGAACTGCATCATTACCTGGGCATCGGGACATGCGCAGACCTGTTCGGGGAATGCCGGGAATGGCTGAATACGACGTCGCTGCTGCGGTTTCCTGTGTTTAGCGGGGGAAGGAATTATAACGGGAGTCATCCTGATTTGCCTGCTCATCCTTTTCTGGACCAGACGGCCCTAAGCCTGCTGCAAGCAGAACTCAGTCTGATGAACCGGCCGCTGCTGATCCCTCTTGGCAGAAAAGTAGAGCAGGTGCTTCAGCGGCTGGCGGCGGACGGACTATTGGATGGGGAACGCTGTCTGTGGGGCTTCCCTCATCCTTCCGGTGCTAACGGACACAGACTTGTTCAGTTCGCCCGCCATAAGGAAGGGATGCGGAAGCAGATACAGGCCTTGGCGGGCAGAGGTTGACATCCCTCTATAGTTACACTAAACTGTAACTAATACAGTTGACTGTAATATAAGATCGTGAGGAAGGAGAGTCAGTCCTATGAATACCTACACCGCGAAGCAAGTGGCGGAGGTCCTGCAGCTTGAAGATCCGCAGATGAACCTGCGGACCGTCAGATACTACACGCAGATCGGGGTGCTGCCGCCGCTTGAGCTGGCCGGGAACAAAAGGGTCTACACCGACAACCATCTGCATTATCTGCGCGCAATTCTGGTCTTGTCCAAGAGCGGGGAGACGCTGGCCTCAGCCCAGGAGAAGTTAGCGGGGCTGCCGCTGGAGGAAGTGATTAAGATCGGGGATAATCTGCGGCTGTTCCAGCCGGATCAGCTCCTGCATAATGAGACGCATGTGGTCAGTGAGGATGTGGTGTTGTCGGTGAGTTCAAGGATTTCCCCGGCACTGAAAGAGAAAATGATCGCGGCCGTCACCCGGTTGCTTCAAGAGGAGGGGCAGAAATGATTCAGGTCCGTTATGCCAAATCGCTGCTGGAGAATGAAGAGGGGATCAATGTTCTCTGGATTCAGCTTGCCCCGCTGCCTCATGCCCGGAAGGCCCGTATGCAGCTTCATTTGCCGCCAGGCATTCACCGTTCGCGTAATCTGAATGATGTTGAGGAGGACAGCTCCGGCATAATATCATTACCTGAGCCGCAGGCTCCGGCCGATCTGTTCATTGAAATTTACACCCGTGAGCCTATCGCTTGCGGAATGTACAATGTTACCATTGAATTATCTTACACGGACGAAGCCGGTGCAGCTACCAGCGTGAAGCATGGTATGCAGCTTAAGGTCGTGTCTGAAGAGGAGGCAGAGGAGCTTGTGACTGACCCGGAGGTGGTGCGCAGAGTGAAAGAGCTGCACCGGCGGGCAGACACGCTCACACCGGAGTCATACATCGAATACCCGCCTGCGAAGCTGATCCGGCTGGACGCCAGCCAGGTTTCAGAGTGGGAGAAGAAGTACCGTGTGGACGGGGTTATGGATATGTAATCGTCTATGGCACAAATAACTTAATTTGTTCCCGGTATAGGATGGAGCTGCACTCCCGGGTATGATGAAGCTATCCCGCAAGGAAAGGGAGATGTTGAAACAAGAGAGGGATGTGAACGAATGAGTACCTCATTGCCATTATTTATTATCACCGGGGCCAGCGGCGTAGGGAAGACAACGGTGATGCATGAGCTTCGGAAGCAAATGCCTGAATTTGTAGTATTTAGTACGGATGACGATAATTTCGGGACAACGGGCCGGAAGCTGGAGTATCAGGACCGGTATAATGTGCTGCTGCATTGTGCGCGTGCGGTTGCGCTATCGGGAAGAGGGACGATTATATGCGGGACGATGATGCCCTGGGACGCCAAGAAATGCGATGTGTACGATGCCTTCAGTGAAGTGCACTTTATTAACCTGCATTGTGACGATGCCACCCGAAATGCCCGCCTGCGGGGCCGGGAGGATGCAGCGACCTGGACAGAGGAGATGCTCAGGCAGCATGAGGAATTCGCGCAGTGGCTGCTGGAGCATGCCGATACGGACTATGACCCGCCAATGCCTACGTATGACTCAACCTCTACACCTCCGGCCCGTCTGGCGGAGCAGATTAAGGAATATATCGGTTCTAAATGGAAGCAGGGAGCGGGAATTGTCACAAGTAGGTGATTGTATTTCCTGCAATAGAAAATGATTTACTGACCGTAAAATGAGAATCTACTGTATTTCATACAGTAGAATGTTGGGTTTTGGGTGAAAACGGGCCTTTATTCAACATTCCATTGTACGGAATACAGTAGATTCTATTTCGCAGTCTTTTTTACAGCAATCCATTGTACAAAATGCAGTTACTCTGGTTCCAGCGCCTATAGCATGCGAATGACTGCTGTAAAAATTAGTCGACTGTTAGTCCTCTCACCGCCCGTTGCCCCAAGCCCCGCTTAAGGCTCCATACTGCTCCACAGCGCCTGGAATGCGCCGGGTTCAACCTCGAAGAATACCGGCGCATTGCCGTAGCGCACAAGTCCCCGGCCAAACAGAGTCAGCTCTACCCGGGCCTTGTCATTCAACTGGAGATAGAGTATTTTGCGGTCTTCATTATCGTAGATTCCCTGCGCCATGAGCGTGTCTGCGGCCAGCGGCTTGGCGGCGTTCAGCGCGCTCAGGAAGCTGTCCAGCGCTGCGCCTTCCGGCAGCGGCAGGTATTGCTGCTTGCCGTTGTTCCAGCTGTCGAAGCTCTCCCATTGGGCGGAGGCAACACGGCCTTCCAGGTTCAGCTTGCCGATCAGATCGGCCCCGCTGTTCACGGTAATTCCGTTCGTATGCTCGTACAGCTCCGCGAACACCTGGCCGTCCATCTCAGTGTAGGACATGATCAGGAAGCCGGAATCATATCCTTTGACCGCATAAATATCTGTCTCGCCGATGTTCGAGGCCAGCTCGGTATAGGCATCCTTGCCGCTCCATTCATCAATCCCGCTGGTCGTGCGGCCCAGCTTATCACCGCGCAGGGCGGCGGCATCGGCTGCTTCGATCCGGGTCGCTGCTTGCGTATAGACATTGCCCTGGTAGACGACCAGCCCGATCATATCTGCCTGCACGCCGGGTTTCTTATCCGGCAGCTTAATCTTGGGAATGACGACTCCGGCGGCATTGCCCGCAGACGGTGTGCCCGGATCAACCTGGGCCACTTGATTCGGTGAACCTGTTCCGTTCAACTGCTTCATTACACTGGGGCCGGCCAGGCCGATCCCGGCGGCGACCAGTACGCTTGCTACGATATAGATTATTTTACGCGGACGGCGCTTCTGCTGCATTTTATCGGCTAATCCTTGCTTCATCTCATGACTTGCACTCATGGTATCCACCACTTTCTTGTATTGTGTGCGAAACTCTTCTTCCTTCACTCTGAATCCGCTCCTTCCAGCTCCAGTCTTAACAGCTGCCGTCCCCGCTGAAGTCTCATCTTCACAGCCGACTCGCTGATCTGCAGAATGCTGCTGATCTCCTGGACAGGATAATCCTCGTAATAATACAGATGAATCACAGTCTTAACCTTCAACGGCAATGCCATCACCAGCTGCAAAATAGCCAAAGCTTCAGGGTTATCGTCTGCCGTCACCGGCTCCGCGCCATCCAGCTTGACCTCGCGCCTGCGCCAGCCTCTGCCCAGCAGATTCTTGCAATGGTTGGTGATCACGCGGATCAGCCAGGCCTTCTGGTGTTCGTCATCCTTGAATACAGGCCCCTTCTCCATCAGCTTGATGAAGGTATCCTGCGTAGCCTCCTCAGCATCCTGGCGGCTGCCCAGATGAACCAGGGCAATTCGGTACAGCATATCTGCGTATTTTTCATAGCTTCTCATCACATGATGGCCCGGCCGGGTCATGGGTTGCTGCATGAGGTTATGCCCTCCTTTACCTATAACACCCCTTAGGACGGCTTTTGGTCACATTATGTTTCCGGCAATCTTGCGCTTGCATCCAAAAGAGGGGGCAGAGAAGTCCTGAGACTTCCCTGCCCCCTCTGTTAGAGGCTGTATGAACGGCTGCCGGTCCGGCCGCTTGATTAATCGGGGGTTCCCTGGGTTACCCCGTGCACATAGGTCTGCCAGGGCGTATCCAGCGCCCCTTGACCCGGATTATAAGTGAAGAAATATTCCACGGTATCGCCTTGCTGCACATTATTTACTGCGTAGGTATAATTGCCGTTGCCCGCAGAGGTCATGGCCACATTCAGCTGGCCGTCGCCATTGATCTTGTAATGCAGATCCGCGAAGGTAGCACCGTTCACATAGAAAAGCAGGTTATTGCCTGTTTTCTTCAAGCCGCGGACCTGATCGCCAATCACGACGGTTGCCGGCGGCGGGGAGACTACAGTGATGGTGCTGCTGGAGGTTTTGCTGCCATCTGCAGTGGTTGCTGTAACAGTAGTTGTGCCTGTGGCCAGTCCGGTGACGAGACCACTCTGGCTAACTGAGGCGGTGCTGCTGTTCGCCACGCTCCAGGTTACCTGCTTGTTGGAGGCATTGGACGGCGACACGTTAGCCGTTAACTGGACGCTCTGTCCAACCTGTACCTCAGAGGCTGATGGAGTAACAGCAACACCACTGACCGGAACGCTGCCCGGATTGCCCGGATTTCCGCCGCTGCCGTTGCCTTCCTTATACACCCGTACATAATCGACCAGCATCGTTGCCGGAATGTCGGATGGATCAGGGGTGAGCCCGCCGTCGAAGTGTCCGCCCACTGCCAGGTTCATAATGAGGTAGAAGGGCTTGTCGAAGGGAGCATTCGGATTATTAGGTGCTGCTACGGAATACCACTGCTCTCTGTTAACCTTGAAAAAGAACTTGCCGTCCACATACCACTTCACGTTATCCTCTTCCCAGACCATGGAATAGACGTGATAGTCATTCGAGAAGGTCTGCCCTTGCGGGAAATGATACTCACCGGCAATGTACTTATTCACCGGCCATTGTCCGCCGAAGTGAACCGCGCCGCTGGTGGTGCCGGGCAGCCGTCCCTTGGCTTCCATGATGTCAATCTCGCCGGATGCCGCCCAGGCTCCATAAGCCGCATCCTGCGGAAGCATCCACAGCGCGGGCCAGATGCCGTTGCCTGTCGGCAGCTTGGCGCGGATGTCCACCCGGCCGTATTGGAAGGACAGATGGTCTTTGGTGTTGATTTTGCCGGAGGAGTATTGTGCATAGCGGTCCGGGTCCTGCGGGAAGGACTTCGGATCGTTCTTGGCTCTGATGTTCAGCTGGCCATTCTGCACAAAAACATTCTCCGTACTGTTCGTATAATGCTGCAGCTCGTTATTCCCCCAGCCCCAGCTGTTAGGGTCATTAGAAATATAGTAGCCCTGCTCGTAATTCCACTTGCTGGTATCCAGCGTTGTTCCGCTGAACTCATCCTGCCAGATCAGGTTCATGCCCGCTACGGCCGGGTCTGATGGAGTTCCCAGCTCAATGTCCTCCTGGTCGCTCTCATCGGGGCGCGGAGCATTCGGGTTACCGGTGAAGGTATAATACACATAATTGCTGCCGATATTTCCGCCCTGCTGGCCGTTCAGCGGATAGCCGATGCGGAGCTCCATATTCTCCTGGATCGGCTGGAACCACAGTCCGTAGACATAATCGGCCCAATAGCCCCACTGGTTGGCAGCGGACATATTGTTGTAGCCGTTGCCTGCATAGACGAAGCCGCTCTGGGCGGAATTGCTCAGATCGACCCACTGGCCGCCGATTTTGATCTGATACACATATTTGCCCAGCTCACTGCCGATCGGTGCGCCCCCGTCAATCTTAGGCAGAGGGAACCCGATTGATCCGTTGTTATCCGCAGTGAAAGCTGTGCCTTCATAAGCAGTGAGAACGTAGGAATTTCTGACCGGCTGATTGAAGGTAAGGGTGTAGATCAGACTGGCGGAAGAGGTCTTGGATTCCAGCTTCACATTGATCGATTCCGTGATGGTGAACCAGTACCCGCCGCCGCCTTCGGTGAACTGGCCGAAGTTGCTGTCGTAGATCCAGCCGCTGGCTGCATTGTTGTCAATATCAATCCAGGTACTGCTGTTCACCGGCTTCACATATACCTTCAAATCATCTGCCACAGCTTCATAGGTGAGCGCCGGATCATTATTGAAGGTAGGGTAGGTGAAGCCTGCACCGCCCGTAAAGCCTGCTGTGATCTGCGGGCCTTGGGTCGGTGTCATTGCGGTGATGGTTGTCTTGTTCAGGTTCTGAAAAGCCAGCGTATAATTCAGCATAACCCCGCTGTTCGCCTTGGAGTAGAGCTGGATCTCGGTTGTAGCCGAGAGCGTGAACCAGTAGCCGTTCTGGCCGCCGTCGCTCCAATGTCCCCAGTTCTGGTTATAAACAAAGCCGCTAACGCTGTCGATGTCTACCCAGTTGCCACTCACTTTCACTTTGACGCCCACATCATCCGACACATCGCTCCAGGCTGCAGCTCCTCCGTTGAATACCGGCATAACAAACCCGTAGCTCGCCTGCCCGACGCCTGATTTGGAGATTACCGGCCCGTCTGCCGCCGAGAAATAAGCCATTGAGCTAACCGTGACACCTGCGGCCTCTGCCTTCGGAATGCCTGAAGCAGGGAGCTGGCCGATACCGGACAACAATAGCAGGACCAGGAGCAGACTGAGCACCTTTTGCTTGAAACCGGGTGGCGTTGGCGTAACATAAAGTCGCTTCATACTTGCCCTCCTTTAATTAAATGGTAGTGAAGGTAACCGCTTACATGTGAGAGAACATCTTTATTCTATCGAATGTTGTCACCTGCTAAAAGGGACAATCCTTTTTGTTGTGACCCAATTTTTTGGGTTCTGCTGCCGCTTATTTGCGCAGCATAGTGTCCCGCACATCCTCTTCGCCCGCAGGCTTCCGGCGGATCAGCAGGCGGTATTCGGTGGGCTGCATATCCATGGCCTCGCGGAAGGCGCGGGTGAAGCTTTTGTAGCTCTCGTAGCCGACCATGCCGGCGATGTCGATAATCTTGTGATCGGTCTCGGCCAGCAGGCGGCGGGCTTTGTCGAGGCGCACATCACGCAGGTATTCAGCGAAGCCCTTCCCGATATTCTTCTTGAACTGGTTCGAGAAGTAGGCATAGTTCAGCGACACATGATTGGACACCATCGCCAGGTCCAGCGGCTTGTGGTAATTCTCATGGATGAAGCGGATCGCCTCATTCAGATCCTGCGAGTTGCGGTAGCTGCATTTATACTCATAGTAGAACTGGTCGAGCCGCAGAAGCTGCTGCTGCAGAGCCTGCAGATATTCGCGGATGCCGGGGTAATCGAACAGATTGCGCAGACTGTCGAGATCGAGCGCTTCTTCGCCCAGATAAGGACGGATGACGCGCTCGTATTCCTCCATCATCTGGACGACGGCGCGGCATAGCTGCCGGGTATACCGGATATGGTAACGCTGCAGCACATCTTTATGGAAGAGGGCGGAGATCCCTTGGGCAATTCGGCTGCCGTTCCCGGTGCCGGTTAACTGGAACAGGGCATACAGCTCATCATGGGGAAGCTCCCACTGCTGCTCCAGGCGTCCGATATGCCGGGGCAGAATACAGCGTATATCCGGAAAAAGAAAGCTGTGGCGGTATAGCTCCAGCCCCTGCACATAGCTGCCCGGCAGGCTGCTTAATCCCTGCTGCGGATCAGTCATGGCCGTGATCACTTCAATTTGTTCGGCTTGGAGCGCAGCGGGGAAGGCTTCCGGGTCCATGTCGCCATCTACCGCCAGAACCAGGTACGGACGGTGCTGAAGACAGAGACAGCCCTGTCTGCCGAATACACGGTAGGCGACCGATTCGATGCTATGGCTGCTGCCCGCGCCAGGCTGGTGAATCCAGAGCTCCTCGCGCAGCAGGCAGAGGCGGTAGCTGCGCCACAGCTCCGGGTTCTGCTGCTCGGTTGCGGCTATCCACGTCTCGTCTCCGGCAGCGCCCTGCATATACATCCGCAGCTCCTTACGCTCCGTCTCCCGGGCGCGCCGGGAGAGCTGCTCTATATTGCTGGAGAGCGACATCCGCGTCTCAATCTCCTGCCAGACATGCTCCACCGAGACCTGCAGGTCCTCACGCTTTACAGGCTTGAGCAGATAGCCTTTGGCCCCCAGCTCAATGGCCTTCTGGGCATAAGAGAAATCGCTGTATCCGCTGATAATGAGGTAATCCGCCATCAGGCCCTCCTGCCGGCTCTGCGCCATCAGCGCAAGGCCATCCATATCCGGCATACGGATATCGGTGATAACGAGCTGGATGCTGTGTGCCCGGAGCAGCTCCAAGGCTTCAAGCCCGTTAGCGGCGCTGTAAATAGTCCCGGGCTGCTGAGGGAATTGGCGGAGCATCGCCTGCAGCCCGTCGCGGATATGCTTCTGATCGTCCACAACCAGAATATTGATCATGCTACCATCCTCCAAGATTCTCATTTTCCCAGGGCAGCCTCAGGGTTACACAGGTGTATCTGCCGTGAACGCTGTCTATCCACAGGCCGCAATCGGTGCCGTAATGAAGCTGCAGGCGCTGATGGACATTGGCCAGCCCCAGGCCGCTGCTGCCGGTGATGACCGGCGGTTCGGAATCGCCCCGCAGCACAGACTGGAGACCGGAGAGCCTCTGCGGGTCAATTCCGGCTCCGTCATCGCGGATCTCGATCAGCAGCAGGCTGTCATCCTGTACCCGGACCGAGATTTCAATATGTACACTGCCCCCGGCAGGCGTTCCATGATGTATAGCGTTCTCGACGATGGGCTGCATACACATTTTGGGGATGCGGTAGCGCTGTACCTCCGGCGGAAGATCTGCCGAGAGCTCAATGCTCCCGCCTTCCATGAAGTTGATGAAGCGGATGTAGCTGCGGATGTTGGCCAGCTCCTCGCTGAGGGCCACCGTGTCGCTGCGCCACTGCATGCTGTACCGAAGCAGAGAGCCTAACGAGACCAGAGCGCCTGCAATGGCAGGCTGCTGCTCTACCTCGGCACGCATCCGGATCGACTCCAGTGCATTGTACAGAAAATGGGAGTTGATCTGCGAGTGCAGCGAGTGGAGCTGGGCATTCTTCGCGATGAGCTGCTTATCCACCACCTGTGTCATTAAGCTCCGGATTTCGTCCAGCATGTTATTGTAGCTGACCGCCACATAGTCAATCTCGTCACCGGTTTCGTTCTCTCTAAGCCCGGTCTCAATCTTCGCATCCAGCTGGCCGCGGCGCACCTTGCGCATCGACCCCAGCACCTTCTCCAGCCGGCGGAAGATGCGCCGGGTCATTCTCGATACCAGCAGCAGCATGAGCAGCAGGACGGAGGAGGTGATCGCAATGACCAGCAGGTAGCCGTCACGCGGACCTTTTGTCAGCTCATGACGGGAGGCGATGTCTACCACATAAGCGTTCAGGGGAGCGATGTAACGGTACAGCGCATAGTAGGACTGATCGCCGGACTGGATTTTGACCGGGGTATTCTGCTCCAGTACGTCCAATTGTCCGTGAATCCGGCTAAGGATGTCGTCCAGCCTCGCCCCGGCCTTCTGCGGCAGCTCATGTCCCGGAAGATAGACATTGCGGGAAGCATCCGCACCGTCCATGATCACCGTGAAGAAGTCGCGCCCGCTGTCCTCCAGCAGGTCGTTGAACAGAACATTGTACTTCGCCCGGACCTCCATAATGGTGGGCAGCTTCTGCTGCTGGCCCTGAAGCCGCACCAGCCGGTAATAGGACAGCGTATCCGCGCCATCCTTGAAGGCGGACAGCCGGAACGCCGCGCCGCCCTCATCCCGCAGCGTCATCCAGTAGTCCTGCGGCCAGAACTTGGAGTAATGATAGATTTCCGGCCAGATCTCATAGACCTCAGGGTTATCGACATAGAAGCTCAGACTGCTGATCATCTCATGGCTCTGAATGATGTTATGCATCTGCTCGTACTGGTTCTGCTTGAACTTCACAAGCCTCAGACCGTCTGCACGCATATTGGAGTGGATGAAATCCACGAAGCCCTTCTGGGTCAGTGCCGTCGCGGAAGCGTTCTCAAGAATGTCGAGCCGGCTGCGCAGCCGTTCGTTCAGCCGGGCCACATGGTTGCTGCCCTCAGCCATGGCCTGCTTGAACAGCTGGCTCTCCTGGCTGCGGATGAACAGGAAGGAGACCACAACGGCCGGGACGGCGATCATCAGGCTGAAGGCCAGGAACAGCTTCTGCGAGATAGGGGCATTGCGGTATAGTCTTCGTATCGTTGTCATCAGCCTGTTCATTGGTAACCCCTCCCGTCCCTGTAATCTAGCATAGCGTACAAACCGGCTCCTTCCAAGCAGGAATACCGGCCGCCTCTGGGGCAGCCGGTACAGAAATAAGGGACTTAAGGTTATTCCGCCATCTTGGCCTTGCGGGCATCCAGCTCGCTCTGGCGGTATTCCATCACCTGCGCGAACCCGTAGCCGTCACGGCGGGACAGGAAGCTCTCGAACACTTTGTCAAAAGCTGCCTCATCCTTAGCCGTAATCAGCTCCGGCAGCACCTCTTCCCAGTTCTGGGAGATCCGCGACCAGGCTACCGCCACATCGGAATCGCCGAGCGGGTCCAGCCCTTTATAGATTCCGCTGTCGATATCGGCCTGCGCATTTGCGAAGTCCTCCATCTGCTTGATGACCGGGGCTTTCTCCGGTCTCCACTGGTTAACGATAACCGGATTGCGCATCATCCAGTAGGTGTCCAGAATGCCGTATTCCTTCTCCAGCTTCTCAATATTGCTGCCGAGCATCTCGACGAATTCGGATTTCAGCTGCGGCTTGCCGCCCGCCGAATCCCAGGTCTCGCCTTCCTTGCCGAGGAACAGGTCGCGCTGGCCCTCCTCGCTGGCGAGGTAGGTCAGGAAGCGGATCGCCCGCTCCGGGTTCTCGGCGGATTTGCTGATCATGGTCACCATCCAGCCGTCCATATTGCCGGGGAACAGCTTGGCGCTTTCACCCTTGCTGTTCTGCGGCCCGTCAACCGCAATGTAATAAGAGTCCGGGTTGGCCCCGGCAGCTAGCATCGGGTTCACCGCCGTCATGCCGGTCCATTCACGGATCATCATGAAGTAGCGGGCGTTGTTCGTTTTCTCCTCCACCTGGGTGTCGGAATCGACCAGGAAATCAACGTTAATCAGGCCGCGCTCATAGGCGGTGCGGAAGGTTTTGAGCCAGGCGACATAATCGGGATCGGTAATACGGTCATATACTTTGCCGTCCTTCTCATGCGGAACCGCCAGCAGATTCTGGAGGTATTCCGTCATCCCGTAAGGCACATTCCCCTGGGCGAAAAAGGGGCTGATCGGCTGGCCCTTATATTCCGGGTACTTATCCTTCAGCAGTTGCAGCGCACCCAGGAAGCCCTCCGGGGTACTGAGGTCCGGCTTGCCCATCTCCTCGTACAGATCCTTGCGGACCAGGAAGGTCTGGTTGGCTGCCGTCATGCCGGTCTCGTGCATCAGGTTGGGGCTGTAGGAGTCATTCGGCACCCCGTAGGTATTGCCGTTCTCCTGCCGGTACCACTTCAGTGTGCCGTCACCGGCGACCTTGAAGAAGTAAGGATCATACTTGTCGGCGAGCTCGTTGAGCGCATAGACATGATCGCCTTCCCACAGCTTTTTGACGGCGGTCTCCCAGGAGCCCATGCTGATCAGATCGGGCAGCTTGCCGGAGGTCATCATCAGCGTAACCTGCTCGTTCGCTTCCCCCGAGGGAACCTCCAGCTTGACATTGACGCCCGTCTTCTCCGTAACGTATTTGGAGGCCAGACTCTCGCCCCAGGTATGGGCATACCAGTTCGCGCCAACGAACCAGGTGAGATCCACCGGACTGGTATCGAGCTTCCAGGCGGGTTCATCTGCATTCAGCTTGGCTTCGGTCTGCGGAGCTGCTGTGGCTTCAGCCTGCGGCGCAGCCGTCGGCGTGTTCTCCTTCGTGGCGGAATTGCTGCTGCAGGCGGCTGTGCTGAGTGCCAGGGTTACGGCCATTATGGCGGTAAGTAAGGGGCGTACGGGTTTACTTTTCACGCGTAATCATCCTTTCGGTTTAGGTGTGGATAAGTCCGCTGACGTTAGCCTTTAATTGCGCCAATCATCACGCCCTTGACCAGATAACGCTGGATGAAGGGGTAGAAAATCAGGATCGGCAGTGTGGCTACCATCATCGAGGCGAATTTGATCGAGTTGCCGGGCAGTCTCGCGCCGAATTGGGCCATCGCCTGCTGCTGCATGAAGGACATGGAGTTCTCGGCGATGATTTTGTAGAGCATGGTCTGCAGCGGAAGCAGCTCCTGGGAATGGATGTAGATGACACCCTGGTAATAATCGTTCCAGTGATAGACGGCGGAGAAGAGGGCGATGGTCGCAATGACCGCCATGCTGTTGGGCAGCACAATCCGGAACAGCACACCGTAATCCGAAGCACCGTCAACCTTGGCTGATTCCTCCAGACTGTCCGGGATAGTGCGGAAGAAGCTCATAAAGATGACCATATTGAAGAATGTATACATCGACGGAATAATGAACACCCAGAAGCTGTCATACAGGCCGAGCTTGGTCATGAGAATGAAGGAAGGGATCAGGCCGCCTGAGAAGAGCATGGTGATGAGTGAGATTTTGAGATAGAGCTTGCGGCCGATCAGGTGGGTCTTGCTGATTCCGTAGGCGATGATGGCCGTGAACAGCACATGCACCACCGTTCCGATCACTGTCCGCAGCGTCGTAATGTAGAACCCGTTCATTAGCGTCTTATCGTTAAAAGCCACACTGTAGCTGGCCAGCGACCATTCTGCCGGCAGCCAGTTGACGGTTCCCAGCGAGGCCTGCTCCGGCGAATTCAGCGAGTTGACGAGCACGAACCACATCGGGTACAGCGTCAGGAAGCAGACGGCCAGCATCAGCAGCGTATTAACGATCTCGAACATGCCGATCCGCCGGAATCTTCCGTGCTTTGCCATGAATCGGTTGCCTCCTTTCCAGGTGAGTTTGTGTTCAAAAAATTCAAAAAATGCTGTCCCCCGTAAGCTTCTTGGACGTCT